>CAYSPB010000127.1:0-16813 GCA_964432695.1 uncultured Nannocystaceae bacterium | reverse complement strand
TCCACCCACATCTCGAAAAAGATGCGATGCGGACGGTCTGGTGCCCCCGCGCGGGGCAGCGAGCCTCAGCCTTCGGGTGGGTTCTCGGCGAGCCAAGCCAGCGCGTCTTCGCTGGTGCTGAACAAGGTGCTCTGGACCTCTTTGTTCTTGAGGTTATAGCGACTCACCTGCATGCGGCCCACGAGCGTGTTGACCACCCCCGCGACGCGGCGAAAGTCCGCGAACAGCTGCGGGAGGTACTCGAGCTGCAGTGATTCGAAGAGCTCGTCGTTGCGGCCCACGGCCTTCCGACCGTCGATGATGATGTCGTGGCTGGGTTTGTGCACCAGCCGCATCGACTCGATCACCTGTTCGAAATATGCGCGAAGGCCTTCTTCGTCTCGGGGCAGTTCGGCGCTCGAACGGACCAGCAGGACGACGCCGCGCTCGGGCAACCGCGTGATGCGAATGAAGCCGTTTTCAAGGAGGGGGATCTCCTGCACCAACCCAAGAATAGCGCTGCCGAGGCTCGAGGTGTGTCGGGGAGCCGCTGGCGTGTAACCGCTCGCCAATCGGTGGCGGTGATTGAAGGCCATGAACGCTCCCGTCCGACCCGGTATCGCAGTGGGCCACCTGTTGGTGACCACACCCAATCTCGATGAAACGCTGGCTTTCTTCTCGGCTGTCCGTGCGCGCACGGTGTTCCAGTCCGAGCGGATGACCATCCTGGAAATCCGTGGAGGCACCCACCTCGTGTTGCGGCCCGGAGAGGCGGGTGACCCATCGTTCGATCTGATGGTCGACGACGTCGAAGAAGTCCGCGCCGAGCTGGCCGAGCAAGGCTTCGAGGTCACCGCGCTGGAGCGCGGCGGGGTCCATACGTCGTTCTCGGTGACCGATGGCGCGGGGCTGCGACACCGAATCACCTCCAGCCACGTCGTAGGCCGGGTTTAGGGCCCGGTCGGGCCGCGGCGGCTCGGTCCTGCTATGTTCCGGCGACGGTGGACGACCGCGATCGACGCATGGCAGGCCTCGCATGGGGCGTTTCTGGCGCCTTCGGGCCGGTGGTGCCGCTGATCATCTTCGCGCTGAACTACAAGCGCTCGAAATTCATCGCCTTCCACGCTCTCCAGGCGGCGCTGTCGTATTTGGCGATGGTCGTGGTCGCGATGATTTCGGGGCTCGTCCTCGGCGGAAGCGCCGGCGTGCTGTTCTTGCAGGACGGCATGCCGCAGGCCGGCGATGCCATGCCGCCGTTGATCAAGGCGGCGATGCTCGCCATCGCGGGTCTGACCGGCGCGGTCTACCTCGGCCTCATCGTGCTCTCGATCAAGTTCTCCAAGCGCGCTTCTGCGGGCGAGTGGGCTTGCTATCCGTTCGTGAACCGCCTCGCCGCTTCGCTGTACGACGTCAGCGACATCACGGTCACCCGTCGCGTTCGGGTGCAGCCCGAAGGCTGACCCGCCCCTCGATGCTCGGCTGGCTGCTCTGGCTTGCGCCTGTCGAAGAGCCGCCTCGACCCGCTGCCCTTGAGCTGGCGTGGCAGGCTCCCGCATCGTGTCCCGATGCTGAGGCCGTTCAGGCTCGAATCGATGCGCTTGCCGAGGTCGATCCAGACGGTTTGGGGACGCTGCTCATCGACGGTCGAGTCGAGCCGA
The DNA here is from genome assembly GCA_964432695.1 of uncultured Nannocystaceae bacterium. Lineage (GTDB taxonomy): Bacteria > Myxococcota_A > Polyangia > Nannocystales > Nannocystaceae > CAJXVA01. The sequence continues at coordinate 15,176 of CAYSPB010000127.1, read as the reverse complement.
GTTCCCGCGGCTACCGGCTCACGCTGAAGACGACCTACGCGGAGCTTGCCGACGAGCATGTCGTGGAGGACGCAGACTGCGACGCGTTGGTCGAGGCAACCGCGCTGTTCGTCTCCGTCTCGCTCGACCCGTCGGGTCGAGACGCGCCGCCGCGGCGTCCACCCGAGCTGCAACCCGAGCCGGAGACCGTCGCCGGCTCATCGCTAGTTCCCGGGCCGGCGCCGGAGGTGCGGCGCGAACTCGAGCCCGTTCGGCAGCCAGCCCCCGCGACACCGCGTCCCGTCGACCGTCGCAAGCCCGTCGTCGTGGCCGCCGTTGCCCCGGTGCTCGACATCGGAAGCTTGCCGCGCATCAGCGGAGGCCCGCGGGTGTCGGTCGGCTTGCAGTGGCCTCGGGTAGGGGTCGCGATGGACGGGAGCTATGTCGTCCCGCAACGGACGGATGCGGTGCAGGGCGCGGCGGGTCTCGTACAGCTCGCGACCGTTGGCGCGCGCGGATGCGGGGCGTGGTCCCGCGATGCTTGGCGCGTCCCGGCCTGCGCGCTCGTCGAAGTTGGCGCGCTGGATGTCGCGAGTCGCGGGCTGAACCCCGCCAACCGCCTGCGTTACGCCTGGCTCGCCGCCGGAGTGCGTACCGGCGTGTCGTACCGCTGGTCCCGCCTCGGCCTGTTTGCGTCCGCCGAACTCCTGCTTCCCATTGCTCGCGCGGAGGTGCTCGTGGGGGAGGCGGTCGCGTTTTCCTCTTCACCGGCCATCGGGCGGCTACTCTGGGGAATCGAGATCGTTTTCGCCACGGGTTCGGCGGACGAACCTGGGTGACCCCCGACGCGCCTTCGCGGGGCCGAGCGCAGTCCGTCATGGGTTAGCGTGGCCCTCATGTCGCGTTCGCTCCTGTTTGCAATCCTCGCGCTCATCTCGTCGGCGGTTGCTGAGTGTAGAGATAAGACTTCTGCGATGTCCGCAGAGGTGCGGGCGGAGGCTCGCGATGGCCTATCCACGCTGTTCGGCGACGTCGGCGACTTTTTCGCGAAGGAGCAGAAGGGGAGCCCTCCTCACCGTTGTGCCGGGTCCGGCGCACTGACGAACCCGCGAGGAGACTCGGGCGTCGTGCCGCCTCTATCGGTGGATTGCTCGGCAGGTCCGCAGGGAAAGTGCGTGCCAAGCTCGAGCCCGGGTAAGCCGTGGGAATATGATGAAAACGTCTGGGGAAAGAACTCGGTCTTCGGAGAGATCGGGTTCGAAAAGACCGAGCCGCATCGTTTTCACTACGCGGTGCGCGCTGAGAACGACTTGGACGACACGTACGGTGCGTGCCAGTTCACCGTGCAGGCGTTCGGCGATCTGGATGGCGACGGTGTTTTCTCCACGTTCGAGCGAAGTGGAGCAGGAGATGCTCATGGGTTGGTCGGCGCGGCGGGTTTGTACATCGACCTGGAGTCGGAGTGACCGCGGACGTGACCGCGCTCGTCACCGGCCGTCGGGCGGGTTCGCGGTGGAATCGAGATCTTTTCGCCACGGATCCGGCGTAGTCTGGACATGTCCAGGTCATGTCGGCCGATGGCGCGCTTTCCGACCCCCGCGAGTTTCGCGAGGCCTACGAAGCCCACTACGGGTTCGTGTGGCATGCGCTGCATCGGTTCGGCCTTGGTGGCGCAGTGCTCGAGGATGCGCTGCAGGACGTGTTCGTCGTCGCGTATCGGCGGCGCGGGGCGTTTTCGGGTTCGATGAAGGCCTGGCTCTATTCGATCTCACGCCGCGTGGCGAGCAACTACCGGCGCTCGGCGCAAAGGGCCGATGCAAGGGCCGAGGCCTTCGCCGTGGTCGAGGGCCGCGCACGTGCGTCCGTCCCGGAGGCGATCCTCGAACTCGACCGCATGCTGGAGGGCCTCTCGGCCCAGGAGCGGGAGCTGTTCGTGCTGTCGGAAGTCGAGGGCATGACGGGTCCGGAGATCGCCGCGGCGTGGGGGTTGAACCTCAACACGGTGTACACGCGCATTCGTAAGCTGCGCTCGACGGTCCGCGCGGCGACCGTGACCGCCGCGGTGCAAGACGAGCAGCCGCGGACGCAGCCAGGGGCGTGGGCTGCCTTGATGCCCGCCCTCGGGCCGGCTCCGGCGGTCGCGTCGTCCTTTGGCGTGCTGGTGGTAGCAGCCGCGGTGGTGACGGTCGGGGTTGCAGGGGTCCTCGTCACCCGCAGTACGGCGGCTGACTCAGAGGCCTCGCCGGCGTTCGCGGCTCCCGTCGCACCAGCCGATGCCGCGAAGCCTGCGGTCTCGGTCTCCACACCGACGGCGCCCACGCAGGCACCAGAGCCCGCGGCCGCAGTGAGGGTGATCGAGACGTCGACTTCGCCTCCGCGACGTGCTGCGACTTCGGCTGCGAGCCACACGTCGACGCTCACGCAGGAAAACGTGTTGCTCGAAGCGGCCCGTTCGGCGCTACGGCGAGGTGACGCGGCCGCAGCCCTCGAGCACACCACGACGCACGCGACGACGTTTCCCGACGGCGCCCTACGAGACGTTCGCGACGTCGTTCGCATTGAGGCGCTGTGTGTCTTGGGCAAGGCCCCGCAAGCCCGCGCCGAGGCCACGCTGCTGCTCGAGCGGCGACCCGGAACGACTGCGCGCCGGCGTCTCGAAAAAACTTGTGCCGGCTCGCCACGGAACCCCGCGAGCCCGGACATGACGGGAGCATGACGTTGGCTTTTCGTTCCCTGACGCTTCTCTCATCACTCTCCATGGCCGGCTGTGTGTCCTCGCAGCAACTCGGCGATCCTCAGGCCACCGACGGCGGATCGGGTGGGGCCGCGACCGAGTCCACTGCCGCGGCCGAGACCGAGCCCATGGCGGGGTCGTCGTCGACCGAGGCCGACCCGACCGAGGCCGGCACGGATACGTCGGTGCATGACGACTGCGTCGAACTGGTGTGGGACTGTCCGACCGATGCGTTGGTCTGCATTCCCGCAGAGGGTCTCTGCGTACCGTGTGCAGGCTTGGGCGAAAGCCCGGCATCGGCGGAGGGGGGTCACTGCTGCGATGGTCTGGTGCAGACGTCGGATGGCACCGAATGCGTCGCCGATCCCGAGCCCGACGGGTGCCTTGCAGCGGGCGACATCTGTGGGTACGGCGGTGTGGCGCAGGCGTGCTGCGACGGTACCGTCTGCAACCCCGACACCGATCTTTGCGAGTCGGATGGACAAACCGCAGAGGTCTGCGCCGATTTCACGCCGCCGCCGATCGAGTGCCCAGAGGTGGGCGCGGGCAGTGCGGCGCTGGTCGACATCGGTCGCGATGGGCTCTTCGAGGGTGTGGCCTTCGAGCAGGCCGATCGCTGCCTGGTGGGCGATGTCCTGCCGGGGCCCGAACCGAGCGAGGTGATCGCGATCGACTGCGGCGCCTTCACGTCGACATTCTCGTTCGTCAGCGAGCCGGGACTGTTCTCGGGACTGGAGGCCGGGGACCCCGTCGCCTATGCGGCCATCGACACACAGCACCCCAACCCCGAGCCTTCCATATCGATCCACGCTCCCGACGGCACGCTCCGCTTCGCGTTCGTCGACGACCGGGATCTGAGCAACGGCGTGCAAACCGAGCTGGGGGACTTCGAGGTCACCATCGCCGGGACCGGGTGCACGGGGTTCGATGCGGGGGCGGTCGCATGCGAAGTCGATGGTGAATCGATCGTGGGCGCGCGCGTAGAGGTGGGTCTCACGGCGGGCGACCAGTCGCTGCAGCTGAGCCAGGGGCACAGCGGCGAGATCACCGTGGGCGACGTGACCTACGACGTCGTGGTGGACCGTGCGGAACGAATCGTCTGCTGGGACGACAGTTGTGCGGGCGACGAGTCCGGACCCTCGGACCGGCTGCGCATGCTGATCGTCGCGCGGTGAGGTGCATTGCACCGGGCCGTGCCGCAGCACGGGGAGACGCTTGGTCCCCCGACCTCCAGCCGCACGTGGCCGAGGAGACGACCGGCGCCGCCATGCGGCCACATGCGGGCGCGCGCTCGGTCACGCGGGCTGCTGCGGTTCGAAGGGGTCCTCGATGCCGATGGCCTCTTCGAGCGTGTCGTAGATTTCCATCGTGCGCTCGTGCAGGACCTCGTTGTAGCGATTGACCTGCAGGCGACCGATCTGGCTGCGAACGACTACGCTGACTCGGCGGTATCCGCCGAGCAAAGGGCCCTCGTATTCACGCTTGAGCGACTCGAAGGTCTCGTCGTTGCGTCCGACGACGTCGCGGCTGTCGATCACGAACTCGTGGGTCGTGCGGTCGATCCCCTCCGTGGCGTCTACGATGGACTGGAAGAACGCGCGCAGCGGGACGACGTCCAAGGGCAGGTCGATCTCGGTTCGGGTCATCACGATGACCCGCTTCACCGGGTGGTGGCGCAACAGCACCGTCTCGGTGTCCAGTAGGACTTGCCACATGGCGGGCGCACCGTATCGCAGGACCTCAACCCTCGCGATCTCGGGGGCGTGATCTTTGCGCCCGAAGCGGAGAACATGTTGCACATGCATCAGGTGACCGACCTCGAGTCCTGAGTCTCACCGAAGTCGGGGCTGCACGGGGGCTTCCGGCCCATGTGCGGATGCCGCAGCCCTGCGCCGGTCGAGCCTCCGTCGCGCGATTTGGGACGTAGAACACCCGAATACGGAACTTTGCCTTGACGGAGTCCACCCGACCCCTAAAGTCGCGCCATGAAGAACTGGCTCTTAGTGCCGATTTTCTTCTCGCTCATCGCGTGCGATGCGAGCAACGATGGCACGTCCGAGACGGATGCCGTCGCGACCGACGGCTCGACTTCGAGTTCGGACACCGATGTCGTCGACCCTGAGTTCACCACTGCACCGGAGACCACGGCGACGAGTGAGGGGGACACCGGAGCGTCCGGTTCATCGGGCGGTGAGGTATCCGGTTCATCGGGCGGTGAGGTGGAGACGCAGGGCGAAGACTCCACCGGCGCGTCCGTGTGCGGCGACGGCATGGCCGACGGAGAGGAGCAGTGCGACGGCCGAGACCTGCGCTCCGTCGACTGCGAGACCTTGGCGTTGGGTGGAGGCGAGCTCGCGTGTGCTGCCGACTGCACCTTCGACCCATCGGGATGCGCGCTCTTCGAGGAATGCGGCGACGGAGTCGTCAGCGGCACTGAGGAGTGTGACGGAGCCGAACTCGCCGGTGGGACCTGTGATGCGCTCGGCTACGACGGAGGAACGCTGGGGTGCAGCCGCGACTGTAGCTACGACTTCACCTTCTGCGGCGGCTTCGAGGGCTGCGGGAACAACATCATCGAGCCTGGGGAGCAATGCGACGGTGAAGAGCTGCAGGGCCTGACGTGCGCGGGGCTCGGGCTCGGCGGCGGGCTGCTGGCCTGCAGCGACCAGTGCACGTTCGACACGTCGGCATGCTCTGGTGCCTGAAGCGCACGCTTAGACGTTGTCCCACGGGTTGGCCGCGGGCGTGAGCAGGAGGTCTTCGATGTCCTCCATCGTGAGCTTCTTGCCCGCGGTGACGTCGCGACCGAGCGCGCCCTCGGCGACTTCGCGCTTGCGGCGGCCGAGTTCGACCATCTTCTGCTCCACCGTGTCCTCGATGACGAGGCGGTACACGTTGACCGGCTTTTCCTGCCCGATCCGGTGCGCGCGGTCCGTGGCCTGGTCCTCGACCGCCGGGTTCCACCACGGGTCGTAGTGGATGACCGTGTCGGCTTCGGTCAGCGTGAGGCCGCTGCCGCCCGCCTTGAGGCTGATGAGGAAGACGGGTGGACCCGACTTCTGCTGGAACTGAGCGACGAGCTCTTCGCGGTTCTTCGTACCGCCGTGTAGCCACAGATACGGGATCTCGAGTTCCTCGAGCGCCTGGCCCAACATCTTCTGCATCTCGACGAATTGCGAGAACACCAGGCACTTGCGCCCAGAACCAACCGCGTCGGTGATGAGCTCCTTGAACGCCTCGAGCTTGGCCGAAGGCGGGATGGGCGTGCCTTCGGGGAGCCCGAGCAGGTTCGGGTCGCAACAGACCTGCCGCAGCCGGGTGAGCGCGGCAAGAATGGTCATCTGCGATTTGTCGAGACCCGCGTCGTCGATGCGGCCGGTGATCTCCGACTTCGCAGCCTTGAGGATGCGGTTGTACAGACCCAGCTGCGTCTTGCCGAAGTGGCAGTAGATCGTCTGCTCGGTCTTCTTGGGCAGCTCGCTGGCGACATCCTCTTTCTTGCGCCGCATGATGAACGGCCGGATGCGAACCCGTAGGTCTTCGAGGCGCTTCATGTCGCCGTCTTCAATGGGCTTGACGTAGTTCTTTTGGAACTCGGTCAGCTTGCCGAGGAAGCCGGGCGCCAAGAAGTCGAACACCGCCCACAAGTCGAAGAGGTGGTTCTCGACCGGCGTACCGGAGAGCGCGAGCTTGTGATCGGCCTTGAGCTGCTTCGCGCTCTTGGGGGTGCTGGTGGGCCAGTTCTTGATGTACTGGGCCTCGTCCAGCGCGACGTAGCGGAAGCGGATCTTCTTCAGCTCGTCGATGTCGCGGCGCATGATCGAATACGACGTGACGATGATGTCCGTCTTCTTGAGCAGGCGGCGGTTCTCGGCCCGGTCCGCGCCGTGCCAGACGAGCACCGAGAGGCTCGGCGCCCACTTGTTGACCTCTTGCTTCCACACCGAAAGCACCGAGGTCGGACAGACGATGAGGGAGGGGGCGGGGCCTTCTTCCTCCTTCGCCTTGGTGAGCAGGGCGATGGCCTGAACCGTCTTACCCAGACCCATGTCGTCGGCGAGGATGCCGGTCATGCGGTTCTGGTGAAGCTGCCACAGCCACGCAAAGCCGGACTTCTGGTAGTCGCGAAGCTTGGCGTTGAGCGCCTTGGCCTTGCGCGGCGCCCGGGCGGCGCGCTCGCCCGTCATCGTCTTGAGCAGCTTCTTGACCTCGGTCTCCACCTTGGCGCTGGGGATCTCCGAGAGCAGGCGCGACAGGTTGCCCAGCTCCAGCGTGGAGACCTCGGCCTTGCCGTGCTTGTCGAACTGCATGTCGCCCACGGCGTCGGCCATGGGGTTGAGGATCTTGGCGTCGAGCTTGACCACGCTGCCGTCGGCGAGCGTGATCCAGCGGCGGCCTTCGTGAAGCCAGCGCAGCAGGTCGCGGAACGAGATCAGGTCGTCCTCGCCCTCGACGTCGACGATCGCCTCGACGTCGAGCACGCTGCCGTCGCCCGACGAAACCGAGACCTTGGCCTTGGGGCTCTTGGAGCGGATCTTGGGCAGCTTGGGAATGCGCTTCTCCCACTCCTCGGGGAGCATCGACAGCCCGGCCACGAGGAACTCGATTGCGGTGTCGTCTCGGGCGACGAAGGCCTCTTCCTTGGACTCCCACGCCAGCTTCAGCTCCTTGAGCGTGCGGCGGGCTTCGGCTTCCGCATCGAGGTCGCGGTAGAACGAGATCGACTCGTCGCCGGCGTTGAGCGTGTACCGGGCCGACTCGGGGTCGGTGCCGCCGATCGACAGGGTGACGTTGCCGTACTTGGCGGTGAGCTGGACGCGGACGCGACCCGAGTCGCCTTCGATCGTGGCGGTGATGCCGTCGATCTCTCGCGCGTCGCTCGCCAGCGCGAAGAGGTCGGCTCGCGGCACGCCCACGGACTGCAGCCGGTCGCTGAGCGAGTCCATCTGGTCGGCGTCGACCTTGGCGTCCATCACGATGCGGGACTGCGAGCGGATGGCGCTGAGCACCCACGGCGGGGTGTCCTTGACCTGAAACACCTCGCACGAATCGGTGTGAATGAACCACGTGGGCGCGCCACCGACGACGCGACCCTCTTCGACCTCGAATGTGCGCCCGGTGGACTCGTGCTCGAGGAAGGCGTGCAGGTCCACGTTCGCGTCCTTGCGGGCCTCGGCCTGCACGCGGAGCACCAGCGGCTCTTCGATGAACTGCAGCTTGCCCACGCCCTTGAAGCTGACCTGGGCGTCACGGGCGAAGTACAGCAGGCCGCTGAGCGCGGCGTCTTCGAGCTCGTGCGCGCCGTCGTCGGCCCGGTCCACCTCTTGCTCGAGGTAGTGCTCGATGAGCTTGTCGGCGGGGTGCATGCCGTCGCGCTGGCGGCGGGCGGTGGCCTTCATCGACGTGCCGGTCTGGAATGTTGTGACCAGCCAGTTGCCGCCGGACTGCTGCTGAATCTGGTAGCGACGCTGCCGCGCGGTGCTGCCGACGTTGGCGACCCACGGGTTGTGCGTCGTCGAGATCTCGCCGCCGGCCTTGTACTGCTTGCCCAGCTCCATCGCCAGGGCGACCGCGTGATGGCAGACCTTCTCCCACCCGTCTGTGAACGTCGGGCAGGTACACGTGGCCTCGAGCTTGCCCTTGCCGGTGATGCTGATCGACGTGGAGTGCGGCTTGGGATGCGTGCCCGTGACCTTGCCCGAGAGCTTGTCGCCATCGAGGACGAGGTTGCCGGCGGCACCCTTTTTGAAAAGTTCCTGACCTGCCTTCAGCGCCTTGGGGCTGGCGATGCGGATCAGGGATTCGGTCTCCACGAGCGGGAGGAAATTTTCGATCTTGTTCACTCGAGAACCTGCTGAAAGAACCCGTGAGACGGCGAAGCGAGGTTGCAGCGATGGGTCGCGCGCAGGAGGCGGGGACGCGGCGAAACGGCACGCATCGGGGCCCGTCGGCGCGCCCCAAACCCTCCTCGGAGGATTCGCAGGCGCGAAGACGACGCCTTCGTAGCACGCAAAAGCGCGGCTGGTCCACCCGGAGTGCTCGCGCAGCGCGAAGAATCCCGCGATTTCCAGCACTTCCCGGGCGCGGTCGTCGCGGTCAGCGGAGCATCGATGCGTGCTCGATCTGCGGTATCTCTCACAATGTGGGCACGATGCGCGGTCGCGCAACCTCTGGACGTCGCGGTCGACCTTGGCTCGCCGTGCAGACCGCTCCCTGGCTGCGATGGATGACTGAGGGTGTCGTGAAGCCGTCCGGTCGAGCACGGCTTCGACGCCGAGCCTTCCGACCGAGCGCCGCGAGCACGGACCGACCCGTACCGAGGGCGACGCGGCGCTCGAGCGTCACGTCAGTCGAACGGGTGCGGTGACGGAGCTATCATCCGCGACCGATGCCGAAGCGAGCGAGTGCGCGACCTGGGCAAGTCGACGGTCTGAACGCGAACGACCCCGGGGTGGGGCTGCTTGCGGCGGCCGTGCGGCGAGAGAACCCGAAAGGTCTACTGCTGGTGTGCAGTGGGGCACTACCAGGGATCGACCCGTCGGCGCCGCGGCTGATTCTCGATGCGCGGGAGGCTCGACGGACTGGGGCCGAGGCGATCCCGTTCGCGCAGTGGCCCACACGGCACGGGACGGCCGACGTCGCGGTGATGTGGCCGCGTGCCCATTTGGGCAAGGACTTCTCGCAGCAGTGCGTGGCCGTTTCGTTGATGACGCTGCGCGAGGGCGGTCGACTGCTGTGCGCCGTGAAGAAGCAAAAGGGCGCAGACTCGATCGCGGACTTCATGGGGGAGACGTTCGGCAACGTCTCGGTTCTCGACCGGACCAAGGGCTATCGTCTGTTCGAGAGCGTTCGCGAGGGGTCCCCCTCTCGCCCCGCGGTGCTCGACGTGCGGTACGAGATTCGCGACGAGAGGCTGGGCGAAGACGTTCTGCAGTCGGCGCCCGGCGTATTTTCCCGCAAAGAGCTCGATCGCGGAACGAAGTGCCTGATCGACCACGTGGCTGGGCTGGACACGACGCCGAGCAAGATCGTCGACATTGGGGCAGGCGTCGGCCCCCTGACGGTGTGGGCGGCACGACGCTGGCCCAAGGCGAGCGTCGTCGCAGTGGAGAGCAACTTCGTCAGCGCGTCGCTGCTGCGGGAGAACGTCAAAGCTGCGGGGCTGAGTGGGCGCGTGTTTGCGATGGAGCACGACGGACTGCCATCGACCGTGGCTGCCGTGCGTCAGTTCATCGGCACCACCGACCTCACGCTCACCAACCCGCCGACCCATGCGGACGCCGGGGCGCTCGACGCCTTGCTGGGCCCGCTTGCGTCCTGGCAGCGCAAGGGGTCGCGCACGCTCGCGGTGGTGAGTCGGCCCGAGATGGTGGCCGGCGCGCTGCGGCGTGCAGGCGCATCGGTCCAGGTCGTCCCATACGACCGATTCTCCGTTCTCGATGCGCGCTGGTGAGCGGCTCGGGTAGAGTCGTGGGTGATGTCACAGTCTCCACGCCCGGGCGAGGTTCCGACCGCGGTGACGCAGCCTGGGACGGTTTCGCCGGAGGCCGGAACGCTGCAGGCGAGCGAAGACACCATGCCCGGGGACCCCGAGCGAACGCTGGGGGGAGACGAGTCGCCCTCGACACCCGGCACGCTGTCCGCAGGTGACACGCTCGGTTCGTTCGTGATCGAGCGAGAACTCGGTGCAGGCGCCATGGGTGTGGTGCTGCTCGCGCGGGACCCCGACCTGGATCGCTCGGTGGCGATCAAGGTGCTACGAACGGCGGGCCACTCGGAGCGGGGCAAGGTGCGGCTGCTGCGGGAAGCGCAGGCAGTCGCCAAGATCCAGCACCCGCACGTGGTTGCGGTGCACCAGGTCGGGACCCACGAGGGGCAGGTCTACGTGGTGATGGAGTTCGTCGACGGCGGCACGCTCCGGCAGTGGCAGAAGGCGCCACGCCGCTGGCAGGACACGCTCGAGGTCTATCGGCAGGCCGCGAAAGGGCTAGCGGCCGCGCATGCCGTTGGGCTCGTGCACCGTGACTTCAAGCCGGACAACGTGCTCATCGGGGCTGGCGGTCGCGTCCGCGTGACGGACTTCGGCATCGTCGGGGTCATGGGCGAGGGGGCGTCGGGCGAGTTCACGATCGAAGACGATGCCGACGTAAACGATGCATCGACCCGTCTGACCAAGACTGGGGCGATCGTCGGTACGCCGGCCTACATGCCGCCGGAGCAATACCGTTCGGGGCACGTGGATGCGCGCTCGGACCAGTTTGCGTTCTGCGTTTCTTTGTACGAAGCGCTGTTCGGCGAGCGCCCGTTCAGCGGCGACACGGTCGGTGCATTGCTCTACTCCGTACAGTCGGGGGAGATGAGGGTACCGGCGCTGGGTGATCTACCGCCCGAGGTCTACGCCGCCGTCGACAAGGGGCTTCGGGCCGATCCCGAGGCGCGTCACGTTTCGATGGATGCGCTGCTTCGCTCGCTGGAACCATCGACCTCGAAGGCGAAGTGGCCGTGGGTGGTGGGGGGCATGGGCGCGGTCGGACTCGCCGTGGGCGCCTACGCACTTGGGGATACGTCCGAAGCACGGGAGGCCGCGCGCTTCGACTGTGGCGATGCCGCGTTGGAGATTGCCGACGCTTGGGGAGACCAGACGCGCATCGCGGCGGAGCAGGCCTTTGGCAAGCACGGTCCGGTTGCGGCGCAGGCGTACACGCGCATCGCGGCCGAGCTGGACGCGCAGGCTTCCGCGTGGACGCGTTCGTTCGACGCTGCGTGTGAAGCTCGCCGCGCGGGGACGCAAACCGATGTCGTGTACCAGCAGCGGCGCGCGTGCCTCGACGATGTTCGGGCAGAGATGAAGACCTTCACCGCGCTGCTCACGGAGGCCGACCGCGTGGCGGCCGACGGCGCGCTTTCCTCAGCGTCGTTGCTGCGCAGCGCGACGCGTTGTGACGACCTGGAGATCGTCCAGCGCGTGGCGTGGCCCACCGCAGCTGAACGCGAAGCGCAGGCGTCGGTGCGCACCGATGCCATGCGAGCGCGGGTGATGCTTCTGGCGGGGCGCCACGCCGAGGTCGTGGAGTTTGCGACCGAGCTCGATGCCCGGGCCAAGGGCGTCGCAGCACCGGCCGTTCGCGCCGACATCCTCGAAACGCTCGCGCGCGGGGAGATGCAGTCGACGCGCTACGAGCAGGCCGAACAGCACGCAAGGCAGGCATCGACGCTCGCGGTCGAGGCTCGCGACTCGTCGCTGGAGGCCCGGGCAACAGGGACCTTGATGTTCGTCGTGGGACCTTCGCAAGGCCGCAACGCCGAAGCGATGGGCATGCTTCCGGCGGGCGAGTCCGCTGCGGCACGTGCCGAGGACCCGCGTGCTCGGTCCTACTTCAAGGCTGCCGAGGCGGTCGTGCGAGCGCGCAACGGCGACCTCGATGGGGCCAAGGGCGCCGCGGACGAGGTCATTGGCATCCTGGAGGCCCTCGAACGGCCGCCGCCAGACGAGTTGGCCAACGCGTACAACAACCGCGCGGGGCTGTTCGCATCCGAAGGGAATACCGAAGCAGCGCGCAAGGACCAGCGGCGGGCGCTCGACGTCGCCGAGGCCGGGCTTGGAACGCTGCATCCGCTCTACGGCGCGTACTCCTACGCGTTTGGTCTTTCGCTCTCGAATGCGGGCGAGCACGAGGAGTCGCTCGGGTGGTTTCGACGTGCGCTCGCTGCCTGGGAGGCGGCGCTTGGACATGACCATGCCAGTACGGCGCTCGCCCAAGGCTACGCCGGGCTTGCGCTGGTCGAACTCGGCAAGCTCGACCAGGCCGAGGCGGCGCTGGACGATGCGTTTTCTCGGCTCGACGGGGCCGCGCAGGACGACCCGATGACCCGGGTCTTCCTGTTGCATCGGCGCGCCGACTACGACTTCACGACGGCTGCATTCGAGCGAGCCGCGACCCGATACCAGTCCGCGCGAGACATTGTGGTGAAGACCGTCGGCGATGCGGATGCGCGGGTGCCCGGACTCGACATGAACATCGGGAACACTTGGCTCGCGCGCGGCCAGTATGTTGCCGCCAAAGATGCGTATGCGCGGGCTCGTGTGGCGCTGGAGCGCATTCACGGCCCACGCAATCAGAACGTTGCGCACGCGACCGTGATGGTCGCCGACGCGCTGCGACGCGACGGTCGATGCGCCGAGGCGAAGTCGGAGTACGCAAACGGTCTCCGTACGTACAACGATCTGGAGCTTCCGCCCGACGTGGTGTTGGCCCAGCTGCTGGTCGGGCAAGGCACGTGCGCGCTCGAGCGGGGGGACACCGAGGGGGGGACGGAGACGATCGCCCGCGCTGCCGAGATGGTCGAAGCCCTGCCGCCAGACGAGCAGCTTCGTGGGCTCGTCGGCTTTGCGCAGGCTCGCGCCGCACTGGCCAACGGCGATCGGGACGCGGCACGCTCGTCCGCGTCGACTGCAGCTGGACTCTATGACGCGATCGGTCCGTCGCACGCAGGATTCGCCGCCGAGATTCGCGACTGGGCCTCCGCAGAGGGCCTCTAGCTAGGATCGTTAGCGCAGGGGCGTGCCCACGCGCCGAGCGTTGCGACTGCGTACCGCGTCGCGCCGGAGCGCCGAGATGGCGACTGCGTAGACCGCCCAGAACAGGATGCCGATCAGGAGTCCCTGAATGCTGGGGCCCACGACGGGAGCTTCGGCCTGGATGTCGCGAAGCTGGCCCGCGGCGCGGAACCAGGTGGCCACGAAGAAGGTCAGTCCGATGCTGGTGGCGATGGCCCGAACGATGCTGACGCCCGAGACGGGCTTGGGCCGCGTGAGCCCCGGCCGCGTCCACTCCAAGAACTCGAGCAGCAGCCGCAGCCACGACCCAACCGTGGGGAACAGCAGCAGTCCGACGATGCCGGCAAGGCCTGGCACCGCGTCGCGCAGCTGCTCGATCGGCATCGTGACGTCGCCAGGGATGGCGAGCAGGGGCATGGAGGCAAGCAGGCTCATGAACCACTCGACTGCGTGCTCGGGGTCTTGGGCCGTTCGATCGGCGGCCCGAGGTCCATGGGTGCCGGGGTGGCGTTGGCCGGCGAGAGGTACTGCAGCGCGGCTTGAATCTCGCGCCAGAACTCGAGTGATGTCTGCGTTCGGTACATGACCTGCGGGTGCAGGGCGCTTGCAATCGCCTGGCCGTAGGGCGAGTCCAAGCTGTCGGCGAGCTGCAGGGGTCCGCCCGCGACGATGTCGGTTTCATCGAACATCAAGACCTCGCGCTGCATGACCGAAAGCAGCAGCAATGCCGCGTGATAGATGTCGGTTTGCCGGCCGACCGCACCGAACTTGTGCGGGTTGATCGCCTCGGGCGGCCGCATCCAAGGCGCGAGCACGGTGCCCGTGGTGCGGATGTCGTTCTCCATGCGCGTGATGCCGAGGTCGCCGAGCTTGAACGACAGGTATGGGCCCGCATCGGAACGCGAGATGACGTCGCTGGTGAGGCTCACGAACACGTTGCCGGGGTGGACGTCTTTGTGCACGTAGCCGAAACGATGGATGAAGCCGAGAGCCTGCAGGACATCGCGAGCGATGTGCGGTACCCAGGTCTCATCGATCTTCGGCAGGACCCGGTCGAGGCTGTACAGGCACTTCTCTACGACGATGTAGAAGCAGTTGTCGTAGACGAACGCGTCGTGGATGTACGTGATGTTGGGGTGCCGCATGCTCACCAGGTTGGCGACTTCGGCCTCCCACTGGCGGCGTACGTGCTCGAACGTGCCGGCTGGTTTGAGGACCTTGGCGACGAGCGGGTTGGACCACTCGTCGGTGCACTCGTAGACGTCGCCGTAGGATCCGGCTCCGATGTGTTCCCCGATGAAGTACGTGCCGCTGCTGCCGTTGGTGATCATCTGACCACGAACGGGTGCCCGAAACGGAAAGACGCTGGGCAGCGTCTGCACGCTGGGATGCGTCTTCATCGACGCGGACCGTACCATGCGGATGCGCAGTGACACGCACGGGCGCCGTCGGTTTTCGCAGCTTCGGACTGAGAAGTCGCCAGGCGCGCAGGTCGCTGAATCCACGAAATCGAGGGTTCTCCCGCACGACGAACGCGTCGCGGCACGCGACACTAGGGGACGTTGCCGAGTCCCTCCCTGGCGCTGCTGCTGCTGCTGGTCGATCCCAGGGGTCGTGCATATGCGGGCCCGGACGCGGTCCGGGCAGACGTGCCCGCTCTCGGGGAGGCGCCGACTGAAACGATTGGGCCGCCCGAGCCCGAGCCCGAGCCCGAGCCAGCGGATGACGCTGGGGAGACGCGAAAGATCGACGTCGGCGCGACGCGAGCACCGCGTGAAGACGCCGACCGGTCGGGCTCGGTGGTCGAACGTCGCGACCTCGACGAGCGACTTGCTCGTTCGGCTCCCGACGCGCTGCGCTACGAGCCGGGCGGGGACCGGGACGCGCGGTTGGTGCTCGAGGGCG
>CAYSPB010000126.1:13929-16965 GCA_964432695.1 uncultured Nannocystaceae bacterium | reverse complement strand
CACTGCGTATGTCGCCAGCGGGAGCGCGACGGCCCCGAGCAGCGCACCGACGGCGAGCAAGCGCTGGCGCGGACGCATGAACTCAGTCTCGACGGCGGCGCAGGATCGCGGCCGCACCGAGCAGCAGCAGGCCGAGGCTCGAGCCACCGCCGATACTGCATCCGGACTTCGCGGCGTCCGGCTTCGCTTCGGCCTTGGCGTCCGCCTTTCCATCGGCCTTCGGGTCCGCCTTCCCATCGGCGGCGGGCACCTTCGCATCCGCATCCTCGGGCGGCGGCGCAGCAGTATCGCCTACGGAGGGCGCCGCGTCGGCCAGCGTCGGGGCCTCGCCGTCCTTGGGCGGCGGCTCGACCGGTGGAGGATCGTTCGGGCCGATCGCCTTACCATCCGGGGCGATCTGACAGACGACGCAATCGTACTTCTTCGGCTTCGGCGGCGTACCCTGGCTGTAGTCGAGCTTGGAGCACGTGCTCTGTGCGCAGGTCCCGGGCTGATCGAACATCGTGCACTTCGCCCCTTCCTTCTTGCCGCTGCACGCTTCCACCTCGAAGGGGATCACATCGGCGGAGGCGACCGACGGCAAGGCGAAGAGAGACACGAGCAGCGCGGGGACGATCGCGATTCGCACCCCGCAACGATACCGGACTTTGCCCCGCTACCGCTCCGCCAGCCACTTCGAGACCGCAGCGGCCTCCCCCGCCCGCGCGAGGTCGACATAGCCGCGCTCCGCCGCCGCACCCAACGCTGCGACCTCATCCGCGTCGGCCCCGTCCTCATACAGCATCTTTGCGAGCTTGAACTGCGCGTCGGGTAGGATTTGCCGCGCATTGGCGCCCTCCATCGACGGGATGAGCGCCCGGAGTTCGGCAATGCCCTTGCCGCGTTGCCCCGCGATCTCGAGGTTCTCCGCCCACGCGACCTTCGTGCCCCACACGTTCGGATGGTCGTCCCCGAACGCCTTTGCGTAGAGCGTTGCGGCTCGGTCGGACGCAGCCTTGGCCTGCAGCAGGTCCTTGCGGTATGCGGCAAGGCTGGCCTCGAGTGCGTGGAACGTGGCCAGATGCGGGTGGTCCTCCTCGGCCACCGCCCGTGCCTCGGCAAACGCCTGCTTCAGCTCGACCTCGGCCTGCGCCAGGTCGCCCTGCGTGGCGATCCACTCCGCGATGTCGAGGTGGTTCTCCGCTGCGGTAAGTGGCTCGGTGCCGTGCTTCTTGCGCAACCCCATGGCCTGGCGTGCAAGCCGGATGGCCTCGTCGTAGTTGGCCTGCTCAGCTTCGAGCCGCGACATGTCGGTGAGCGGGTTGGCGTAGCTCGGGTGGTCGGTGCCCGTCGTTTTCTCGTGGATGAACATGCAGGTCTGCAGCGCCTCACGAGCGGCATCGTTGCGACCCATCTGGCGCAGCGCGACCGAGAGCGTGTGATAGCCGATCGCGACTTCAGGGTGCATCCGCCCGACCTCGCCTTCGAACACCTCGAGGTACTGCTCGAGACCGCTGATGCCATCCGCCAGCGCGCCTCGGGTGATCTGAATCGCCGCGAGGTTGTACACAGCATCCGCCCAGCGCATTGGGTTGTCCTCGCGGTTTCGCAGCGCGAGCGCTTCCTTGGAGAATCGCTCGGCCGCCTCGTAGTTCGACGCGTGAAACTCGACCGTCGCCGCGTTCATGAGCAAGGCCGTGCGGAACGCGTCACCGAGACCGCCCGCCTCTCCCACGGCACGCGCACGCGCGACCAGCCGGCGCGCGATGTCGATGTGCTCCAAGAATGCCCCGTGCAGATAAACCTGGTGCGTGAGCGCCTCGGCGGTGACCCGGTGGTGCCGCGATGCGGTCCCGTCGAGTTCGGCGGCTTCGAACAACGCGAGCGCCTCCTCCCGATCCAGCATCTCGCCCAGCGCAACCCGCGTCTCGGCCCGAAGCGGCGCGTGGTCGAGTTCAGCCGCCCGGGCGTCGAGTTCGCCGGCGAGCGTCGCGCCTTCTTCGTATTGCGCCGCGATGAGGTGTCCCTCCACCTTCGCGAGGCCGCGACGCACGGCTTCGACATCGTCTTCGATCGCTTCGGGGGCCGGCGGCGGCACGTCGGAAAGCAGAGCCTGCTCGTCGAGGCACGCCTCCGCGGACGGTAGCGCGGAGACCATGCTCATCGAGCTCGCCACCCGCTCGGAGGACAGCGACTCCAAGCTTCCCAAGACGACTTCGAACGCAATCCGTCGGTCTTGCAGGCACCGCTCCTGCAGAGCCGCCAGCGCGACGCGACCGTCGGCCTGCCGCGCTTCGCATCCCGATACGCTCGCCCAGGTCCAGCCCGCGGCGTAGTCGTCCACCGAACCGAGCACCCGGGGGGCCAAATCGTCAGCGTATCCGATGCCGGTGTCGGCGAACGCGGCCGCAACCGCGCTGCGTCGCTTTGCCCCCCAGATCCCGGCGAGGCCGTCATCGGCACACACCGCCGCGTTCGAGAGCGGCTCTTGCTGATAGGCCATCACGCCAGCCCCGAGCAGCGTGGCTGGCAACACCCCGGCTGCGACCAGCTGCCAGCGGCGCGCGTTGCGGTGCTCGAGAACCGCTAGCAACTCCTGCATCGAGCCGAAACGTTCGGCTCGCACCCGGCTCAGTCCGCGCCGGAGCGCCATGCGAACGTGCCGCGGCACCGACACGGTCGAAGGGAACTCCACCTTGCCCGCGGTCACCACGTTGGTCGCCAGCTCGGCAAGCGTGTCCCCGTTAAACGGCCGCTGCCTATACAGCGCCTCGTACAGCACGACGCAGAACGAGTATTGATCGCTCGCCGCATCGGCGAGTTTTTGCTCGTACTGCTCGGGCGCCATGTAGGCAGGCGTGCCAACGAGCGTGCCCGTCTGGGTCAGCGAAACTTCGGGACTGACGATAATCCCCGGGTCGGTCTTGAGCGCCTCAGCACTCTCCCGAGAGACCCCGCTGATGAGCTGCTCGCCCGTCGAGACCGCACCGTCCTCCCAACGCGCCAGGCCGAAGTCCGTCACGCGTACGCGTCCGTCTTCGCCGAGCAACACGTTGT
>CAYSPB010000126.1:0-13888 GCA_964432695.1 uncultured Nannocystaceae bacterium | reverse complement strand
CTGCAGCCAAACCGCGCCCCGCCGCCAGCATCTTCATGCGCACCGCCGGCCAGTCGTGCGCCCCCTCGCGCATCCAGGTCTTGAGCGTCCCGCCTTCAACGAACTCCATCGCGACGAAGACTTGGTCGTGCCAGGTCCCGACGTCATGCACGGTGATGACGTTGGCGTGGGTGAGCTTGGCGAGCGACTGCGCCTCACGAATCAGTCGCGCCCGTCGACCCGACTCACCCGTCGCGGCATTGCGCAGCAGCAGCTTCAACGCAACGCGACGATCGAGTTCGGGATCGTAGGCCGCGTAGACGACTCCCATACCGCCGACGCCGACACATTCGAGCGTTCGGTAGCGACCGATCGAAGAGCCAGGCGGCAGGAAGTCCGAGTCGTTCAGCGTCCCCACACCGGGCCCCTCAGTGACGGACATTTCGTCCGAGGGCTGAGAAACATACGCGTACGCCGACGCCGGAGCTTCGACCGAGTAGATGCGCACGAGGTCGGCCACGACGTGTGCACAGACGTCACAGGCATCCAGGTGTGCCTCGAGCTCGCGACGGTCAGCCTCATCGAGCCCGCCCTGGACGAACGCCGAGATGACGTCTTCATCCGGGCACGGCGTCGGCGGGCGGCTCACGGTGCGACCATCGCACGCAGTACGAAACGAAGAAAGACGTGCGACCGCAACGCTCGGTCACTCGGCCAGCCGCAACGTTGCAAACCCCAGATCTCCCCCACCACCATGGTGGGTTTCACAGGCTTCCGTTTACGCAAACTTCGACCTGCCCGGCGCGCGCGGTGTGGGTCTGGGCAACCTCCATCCAGTTTCCGGCGACGACGTTCATGTTGGCACCGCCCAAAAAGCCAGGTCGGGTGATCGAACGAATGGTCGTCCAATTCACCCCATCGGACGACGTCTCATAGTGCAGCTGGCCTCGGCTGGTGCGCAGCTGCACGAAGAACGGAAACGGGGGAGCCCCCACGCTCGTGGGTCCCGGGGGTTGCCCTGGCATGGTGTGGTGCGCCTCCACGCCACCGGCCGGACCTGGATGGAGAACCGGCGCTGCCGGTTCGGTTTCACCGAAGACTGCTAGCGAACCGTGCGGACGACGCGGCCGTCGGCGTCGAGCACTGTGACGGTTCCGCCGCCTAGATTTTCGTCCTGGGCGAGCTTGAGCAGCGTGGGCAGCACGCTTTCACCATCACCGACCACGAGGATCGACAGGTCCGACGCCCGCAGGTTGTTGCGGGCCGCGGTCCTCAAGTTGGCAATGCCCTGGTCGGTGACTCGGCCGACGAACGCATCGTAGTAGTCGAGGGGCAAGCCGTAGAAGACGAGATTCGAGTAGGTGCTCAGCAGGCGACGCGAGGTGGAGAACATCGCGGGCAGGCTTGCGACCGCCGCGTCTTGCTCGCGCTGAAGCTCTTCGAGCGTGACCGGCTCGGTCCGCATGCGCTCGAGCTCCGCGAGCAGCTCGCCGATGGACGCTGCGGTTGCGTCACCGCGCACCGAGGAGCTCATCGCGAACACCCCTGCGTGCTTGTAGTAGGAGAACCGCGCGCGCGCGCCGTAAGCAAAGCCCTTGTCCTCGCGGAGGTTCATGTTCACGCGACCGCTGAAGCTGCCACCGAGGATCGCGGCGACCAGGCGGTTCGCTTCGTAGTCCTTCGCCGCGCGCTGCGGCCCGGGATGCCCTACGTAGATCTGCGACTGCGCGGCGCCGGGAATGTCGGCGAAGAAGATGCCCCCGCTGCGTGGTGCAGGCTCGGGCGGGACGTCGGGCGTGGTCGTGCTGCCCTTCCAGTCTTTGAGACGCGCGCCGATCATCGACTCGACCTCTGCCTTCGTCATTGCCCCGGCGACGAACAGCTGCGCATTCTGAGGTCCGAGCGTCCGCAGAAACTTGTCGCAGTCGCGCTTGGTGATCGACGAATAGTCCTTCTCGGTGGTCACGCGTCCGTACGGGTGTTCGGGACCCATCACGACCGAGCTCCACAGGCGGCGACCGAGACTGCCCGGCGCCGACTTGTTCTGCGCGAGCGAGGCCTTGCGCGCCGCCTTGATCCGGTCGAGGTCGCCCTGACGCATGCCGGGCTCACGCAGCATCTCCACCCACAGGTCGAGCGTGGGCTCGAGGGTGCGCTTGAGCGACGAGACGCCGGTGCTCAGGCTCTCGGAGCCCGAGTTGGCCCATACCGAGCTGGCGAGATCGGCCTGCTTTTCTTCGAAGGCAACCTTGTCGAGGGTCTTGGTGCCCTGGCTGACCAGGCTCATGCACACGCTCGTCCGACCCCGCTTGCCCTTGGGGTCGGTGATTGACCCGGTCGGAAAGCTCATCCACAGCGAGACCGTCGGAAGCTCGGGGCGCGAGGCCAAGTAGACGTCGATGCCTGGCTCGATCGTGAATCGCTCGACGGGCGGGATGTCGAGTTCGGCGGGCTCTCGAGCAGACGGCTGGGTGTAGCGGAACTCTTCGTCGGGCCAGACCACGGCGGATCCTTCGGCAGGCGAGGCGGTAATGGCGATGGCGCCGTTCGAAGCGGGCGCCGACGAGCTCGGCGAGGAGGCGCAGCCCAGGGACAGCGCAAGCGGTAGCAGAAGGCGCTTCATTCCTCACCGCCCTTCTTGGCCGCCGGCCGGGTGACGACCTCGGCCCGGTGGGTCTGCAGCGTCGCCTTGGCCTGTGCCTGGATCTTTGCGGGCGTCAAGGCGCGGAACGCTTCGAGGTAGTCCTGCGTATGACCAGGGTTGCCCGCGTAGTGGTTGAAGAACTGCAGCCGCTCCGCGCGACCGATGACCTCCTCGAGGCCCCAGACGAAGCCGCTCTCGATACCGTTGACGACGCGCTCGAGTTCTTCTTGGGTGATCGGCTCGGCGAGTGCGGCCTCGAGCTCTTCGGCGACGACGGCCTCGACCGCAGCCAGATCGTTGCCTGGCTTCACGTCGACCATCACGTGGAACTCGCCCGAAAATCCGTTGCCCGACTGAGACACGCGCACCCGCTGCGCAGCCTGAGAGCCGAGGACCAGGCGCTTGTAGAGGCGTCCCCAGCCGCCCGCACCGAGCACCCGCCCCAGGACTGTCAGCTCGGCGTCGCCGGGTGCCAGCTTCGCGGGGCTATGCCACGCGAAGTGCAGGCGGGTGTACTTGGCAAAGCCATCGTCGATCTCGGTGCGCGTCGTCTTGGTCAACGCGGGCAGCTCGGGCGCAGTGTGGCCCGGCTTGTCGAACGCGGGGAAGCTGCCGAACCACTTGTCGACCAGCGCCTTGCCGTCCTCCATCTCGAAGTCGCCCGCGAGCACGAGCGTGGCGTTGCTAGGCACGTACCACTTCTTGAAGAAGTCGCGAACGTCCGAGAGCTTCGCGTTCTCGAGGTCCTCGTGCTTGCCGATCGTCAGGTAGCGGTACGGGTGCCCTTCGGGATACAGCGCGGCCGCAATGGCGAAGCGGTCTTTGCCGAACGGCACGTTGTCGTAGCGCTGGCGCTTCTCGTTGCGGACCACGTCGATCTGGTTGTCGAGGCTCTCCTGGTTGAGCAGGTCGAGCAGGTAGCCCATCCGGTCACTCTCGAGCCACAGAGCGGTCTCGATCTGGTGGCTGGGCACGACCTCGAAGTAGTTCGTGCGGTCCTTGTTCGTGGTGCCGTTGACCCCGGTGCCGCCGATTTTGCGCAGCGTGTCGAAGTGAACGTCGGCGCCGATGTGCTTCGCGCCCTGGAACATCATGTGTTCGAACAGGTGCGCGAAGCCACTGAGGCCCGGCTCTTCATCGCCGCTTCCGACGTGGTACCAGAGGTCGACGGCGACCAGCGGAACGCGGCGGTCGCTGTGCAAGATGACCTGGAGACCGTTGTCGAGCGTGTAGGCTTCGAACGGCAGCTCGACGACGAGCTCGGAGGATTCGGTGGCTGGCGCGGCGGACGTGGTGCTGGGGGAGATCATCGACGAGCCCATCAGCATCGCGACCGCGACCGCGCCCCATCGGCTTCGACGGGGGGTCATGACGTCCGCAGGCTAGCAGCCCGACCGACGTCGTCCGCCTGCAGCGACGCCGTCGTTCGCGCCAGATCACGCTGTGATTCCTATGGGCCCGATCACATAAACTTACACATCGTACCATGTAGCACCCGCGCGATGTGATGCGTGCAACGGGTTCTTCGGGTTTCGTCTCCCTGCTGGCCGTTGTTGCGGGGGGATTTCGTGACGACGGCGTCGTTGCTGGGGACGGGACGACCACGGCCGCGAGTCCATCCGGCGCCGAGGGCGACACCAACGTCGGCGAGAGCTCGGGCGCCGCCCCGTCGACGGTCCGCGAAGGCTACTGGCGCTCCTTCACGGGCTCACCGACGAAGTCTTCGCCTACGACGCTTCGGGAGACACACCGCAAAGGACTCAGCCGGAGCGCTTGCCCGACGACCCACTACTTCACGACGGCAACGACGCTGAAGTCGTTGGCTGACGCGGCTACGTGTTGGGCGTCGGCGTCGGCGACCTGATCTGCCATCTGCTGCCACTGGGCCCCTCGGGCGACGACCAGCATGGGACCACGCATCGACGCCCCCTCGAACTCGCGGCCGTTGAATCCCTCCAACGAACTCCAGTCGAACTGAACCGTTGCAGGAGGGCTGAGAACGGTGCCCATCGGCTCAATGGCATAGGCACGCAACGCGCCGCTGGGCCCCTCATCGACTGCGTGAACGGAGACCCCGATACTCTCGTCGAGAGCTCCGGCGGGCACCTCGACCTTGAAGCGGCCGTCCTCACTGACGACGGTGCCTCCCGCGGGCCCGATGGGTGTTCCGAAGTCGCGGTCGCAACTGGTGTTGAGCACTCCCAACAAAGTGAGTGCAGACATGAAAGTACGCTGATGGGCAATCACCGGCACCTGCTCGGACCGCCGACCTCCACGATCTCGAGCTGGTTCTTCACCTTGTCGCTGAGACGGGAGAGGATGAGAGGGATCTCGTTCGCCCAGGTATGCGGGTACCACGAGCAGTCGACGTCGACACCGCAGACGCTGGCGACATTGCAACCCCTGTCGGGGTCGTTCACGTACTCGTGGACGTTGGGACCTCGGATGAGGACGCCGACGAGGTTTCCCGATATCCAGTCGAAGACTCCGCTGCCGGAGTCGTGCCTGAACGAATCGCCGCTGAAGCCGAAATTCTCGCATTCGGTCACGCGCGTCACAGTGCTATCGACGAGCTTCTGCGGAAGACCCGCCGGATGACCGATATGCGTGACGGCCCGGTGCATCCCTATGCCGATACCGTCTTGAAGCGTCACTGGATCCCGCCCGGAGACTGAACGGTCGAGCTTGATGACCGCATAGTCGTGCCAAGGGCCGGGTCGAGGCGGGAACCAGAAGGGCAGACCCCTGTCATACTCGAGCGCAAGGACCTCCTCACACTGGTAGACGTCCTCCGCAGCCAGCTCGTAAGGGTTGGAGTCGAGGGCGTCATAGGCGTAGTCGAACGCGACCTTGAGTCTACGGCACGCGGCCTTGACCTCAGGACTCGACTCCGAAAGGCCCTTGTTGTCTTTTGTAAGACAGTGCCCCGCGGTCAGGACGAGGTCTGGACCGACGAGCGTCCCCGAACACCACGCGCTCGTGAGCTGTTCCGAAAACGCTTCTCCCTCGCAGAGGTTCTTGCGAGCTCCCAGAGATTCTCCCTCGATGACCCAACCGCCTCCGGGCATCGCGGAGATCCCGTCGTCGAAGAGCGCCGCGGAGGACCGAGCGAGCTCATAGCGAGGGTCGATGACCTCGAGTTGGTGTCGCTCAATGCGGTCGTCTTCCCCGAAGATGTCACCCTTTTCGTCGGAGGGCGCGTAGGCCTCGTCGTGTGGGTCGGCTGGGTCCGCGCAGCCTCCGAGGCCGGTGGCGAGGACGAGAACCGCACCGAGGGGTGATGTGCTTCCATATCGCACTTCGTTCTACACGTTGCGAGAGGGTGGCCCCTGGTTCGCGCCGTTCGTTCGTCTGCCTTGGGGGAACGTCGTC
The DNA here is from genome assembly GCA_964432695.1 of uncultured Nannocystaceae bacterium. Taxonomy (GTDB): domain Bacteria; phylum Myxococcota_A; class Polyangia; order Nannocystales; family Nannocystaceae; genus CAJXVA01. The sequence continues at coordinate 7,893 of CAYSPB010000126.1, read as the reverse complement.
CCCCAAGGCGAATGCGCCTCGGCATGCGTCAGCTGGATAACGAGAGACCCTACGCTCGGTCTTCGCTGGAAGGAGTCCCCACTTCTCCACTCTGACGCTGTACGTGTGACCGACGAGCGTCAGCCTTCGACGCGCTTGGCGAGGTTCGCCAGGCCCAGCTCGAAGTCGGCGCCGATCATCGCGTCGAAGTCGGCGAAGACCATGAAGATCTTGCTGCCGAAGTTGTTCTCGCTGTCCATCGTCCAGGTGACCTTGGTGCCGTCGGCCTCGGGCGCCATGGAGAGCACGACGGTGGCCGACGACTCGAAGGGCTCCTTGAACGCGAGGGCGTAGTGCACGTCGGTCGCGGTGACGTCGGTGACGTCCATCCGCCCCTTGCCGACGTCCTCGTTGCCCGCCCACTCGTACCAGGCCTCCTTGCCCTCGTACGGGTCGGAAAAGGTCCACTCGACGTTGGGGTCGCGTTCGGCCCAGGGACTCCAGGCGACCCACTTCTTCATGTCGATCAGGTGGGGTTTGATCGCGGCTTCGTCCGCCCGCAAGACGCGGGAGCGGGTGACCGTGGTCGTGTCGGGCTTGAACGCGGCGATGGCGACGATGGATCCGATGCAGAGCGCGAAGAAGCCGAGGACGGCGAAGACGATCTTCTTCATGCGCGCAGCCTACCGCACGGCGGGCCTGGCGCCGCGCACGTTCACTGCGCGGGTCCACACCGCAGCGGCTGCAGGAACAGCTCGCCGCGTTGGTCTCGAATGCGCCCCAAGGACACGAAATGGTGCTCGCCGTTCCAGCTCAGCTCGGGCTCGGGCACCGGCATGTCGAGACGCAGCTCCACGTAGTCTCCGCGATCGACCTCGAGCAGGTAATTGTCGGCCGGGTCCGGCACGAAGGGCGAGTCATGCCAGATCTCCCCCTCAAGCGCTCGATGCAGCAACCAGCCTCGCCGCCGGTGCTCGTCGTCGTGCTGCTCCGCGAGCATCACGTATACGCGCCCATCTCCGGGGACGAAGGGTCCGCTCGCCGCGGTCGTCCAATCCACGTACATCCGCTCGTGGACCGTCCCCGTGCCAACATCGACCGCGCCGACGAGTTCGTCCGAAAACAAGACCGGGCTTGTGTCGTACCACCCCAACGCGGCGGTTCCCGACCAGCGAGCGGACGCAACGTCATCGAACACCCCGACGACCTCGCCACGATGGTCCAAGGCAATCAGCTCGAGGTGCGCCGCGTCCGGACCCGGATTTTTGCTGCCGGCATTCGGGACGAGCAGCAGCAGCAGATACCCGGACTCCGTTGCGACCAAGCTCTTCGCAACCCCCGAGCTGCGCCCGAGTTCGATGGTGGTCGATGGGCTCTCCGGCGCGCCGTCGAGGGTGACCGGCTGGACGCGAAGAATCGAAGCCGCCGCGTCGTCGTACCAAGCCGCCAGCCCGCCGTTGTCTCGAAACGCCGCCACTGCGGTCCGCACGTGCGCCGCAGTCCCCAGCACCACAGGCTCCCCCAGACCGCATGGCCCCTTCGACAGCGTGTCGGGCGTCGGCTCGGGGACGCGACCCCCAACTGCCCGTACCAGCGGTGGAAGCGTGCGTACGGCAACCTCGAGCGACGCGGACTCGACCGGAGGCGCGGACCCGGGCGCGCCGGAAACGGGCGGTGCATCGACCGGCGTCGACGCACACGCCAGCACGATGCTCACCGAACACAGCGCGAACCTCATGACGCGCTCACGGTACCCGGACCTCGGGCGCCCGTGTCGTTGACGGAGTATCGGCACCCCGTCCGCGCGGACCGTTCTGCTCGTTGGTCATGTCTGCGGCTTCTTCGAGCAGTCGGCGGGTCTCCGCGATGACCTCCACGTGGTCCGGCGCATGCTCCGCGAGCAGCGCAATTGCCGTTCGTGCGTTCTGACGTCCCGCAGCCAGGTCGAGGGCGCCGTGAACTTGGGCCTTGGCCAGCATTGACCGCAGCTTTGCCTCCATGACCGGGCCACCACCAAGACCTTCAGCGCGGGCGAGCGCGGTATTCAAGGCTGCGACGGATTCTGCGTAGCGCGCCTGCTCGAGATACGCATGGCCGAGCCCCCAGTACACCGTCGTGAGCCGTGGCGCGTCGGCACCCAAGCGAGCCTCCATCGCCACGCGCACCCGCTCGAAGATCACCTCGGCCTCCTCGGCCCGGTCGATCTGCAGGAGCAGCGTTGCAAGGTTGTGATGCAGGACCTCTTCGAGCGCGGGCGGTGGGGTCTGCATCGTCTCGAGTTCGTCGAGCGCGGTTTCGTAGGCTTGCGCGGCGGCATCGAAGCGGTCGAGCTGTTCCCGAACGATGGCGAGACTGTTGAGCACACGAATCCGCCGCATGCCTTTCGCACCGGTCTCTTCGGTGACGCGCCAAAGTTCTTCGAGCACGACGGAGGCCTCCGCGTATCGTCCCGCGCCCTCGAGCGCTGCCCCCAAGCTCAGGCGAACGTCGAGCGAGGTCGGGTGCCGCGGCCCGAACAGCGCATCGTAGGCGTCCATGGCATCGGTGCACCACGGTACGGCATCCTCTGGCCGCCCTGCGAGCTCATGCGACGCACATCCACGGAGCAACCCCTGCGCACGCACCGAGGCTGTCGAACGCGTCCGCAACTGCGTCGCATAGGCAATCGCATCGTCGTAGTCACCGCGGGTATTCGCCAAAAGCGAGCGTGCATTCAAGACCGCGTCGGCATCCGCGGCGAGGCCGGACCGCTGCGCCGCGGACTCGGCCCGACGAAGCCAACGCTCCGCGCGGGTCAGGTCTTTCGACCAGGCCACCTCATGCCCCACCAAGTCGAGCGCAAGTCTGCACTCCAGCGAAGGCAGGTCTGCCGCCGTCGCCCGCCAGAGCGCGTCCTCGAACCCGCGCCGGGCCGCCTGTGGCTCGTCCAGCTCATCCACCAGCAGCCGCGCTCTGAGCCGCAGCAGCCGCGCAGCCGAACCGGGGGGCAGCGAGGCGAGTTCGGGCATCGCCGCATCGACCCGTTCTTGTGCGAGACGCCAGTCTCCCTCCGCGTAGGCCCGCGCTGCCGCGGCTACGCTCTCGGGCGCATCCCCAACCCGATATGCCGCACACGTGCTGGGCGCCTCCATGCCCGCGAGTTCGGTCAGCGTTCGTTCGGGGCTCTGTCCCTCGAGACCCCGAACGTGCGCATCGAGTTCGGCGAGCCAGTCCGCCAAGCACGACTGTTGCGTTGCGTCCCCGGTGTCGCACGCCCGCTGGACGGCGGGTATCCAGCCCTCGACCGCCCGATCGACCATCGCCGCCCCCTCGGGAGCCCGGGTCATCAAGGCCGCGCGCCGGGCGGGCCACCACACCGAAGCCATCTCCGGAACCGCGCAGGCAGACGCCGCGCCATCCAATCTCGACACTCCGACCAGGCTCGCGACGCTCACGACCGCCAGCGTCACCACCGTCCACGCCATCTGCGTCGGGGGCCCCACCGCCTGCTCCAGGGCGGCGCACAAAGGCGCCATCGTCCCATGCCGCGCAGCGGGGTCACGCCGACGACCTCGGGCCAGAGTCCGAGCCAACGCCCGCGGGACCGACGTCCCTGTCAGAACCTGCTGCGCGAGCACGCTGAATGAAAACTCATCGCCCGCGACCGATACGACCCCCTGACGGCGTTCGGGCGCGAGGAAGCCCTCCGTGCCTTCGACCACGCGCACGATGCCTTCGGCTCGCGCCACGCCGAAGTCGATCAGCTGTGCGACCCCGTCATCGGAAACGAGCACGTTCGAGGGCTTCACATCGCCGTGGACGATGCCGGCATCGTGCGCAGCTTGGAGCGCGCGTGCACATTCCAGCAGCATGCGCAGACATGCTTCCCGGGCAGGTTCGGTGTCGAGCCACGCCCCTAACGTCAGACCTCGAACGTACGCCATCACCACGTAGCTCGCGGGCGGCGAACCGAAGGAGCCGTGGTCGAACACCGGCACGATGTTGGGGTGACTCAGCTTGGCCAGCGCCTTGCCCTCACGCCCGCTCGCCTCCATCGCGACCCGCAACACCTTGACGGCAACCGTCCGATCCAACTGCGGGTCGTAGGCCTCGTAGACGTCCCCCTGACTGCCCCCTCCGATGCGTCGCACCACGCGATAACGATCCACCATCGGCGGCGCGCTCCGGCGCGCGAAGAGCTTCGCGAGCAGGCGGCCGCGTACGCGCTCTCGCTCGAACGCCGAGGTGGCCGGGGCGTGTCGCAACGAAGCTTCGAGTGCGTTCGTCATCCTTGCTGCCGTGGGCGCGTACCGAGCTCGAGCGTCGTTTCGTCCAGCGCGAGCGCGTCGGCCAGCGAACGCCGCGCCTCATGCATCCAGCGCTTGACCGTCCCCACCGGCGCGTCGAGAACGGTGGCGACGTCGCGCACGGGCATCGCCTCCCAGTAGTGCAGCTCCAGCGCCATTTGCTGGTCGACTGGGAGCGCCCGCATGTGAACGAGCATGCGGGCCTGCAGCTGCGAATGCGCGAGCCGAGTCTCGGCCGACGCACCGAGATCCACCAGCGACATCGTTGCGAAGGTGACCTTTGCCGCGCGTGTCTTGGACTCGAAGAACTTCAGAAGCTGGCGCCGCGCAATGCCGAACAGGAAGGCACGAAAGCTTCCGTCCCCTCGAAACCGGACACGACCTGCGACGGCCCCCTCGAACGTGCGCTGCACCAGGTCCTCCGCTTCGTCCGGCACTCGGTGCGCGAAGAAGCGGTGAACCGAATCGAAGTGACGACCGAACAACACCTCGCCTGCGTCCGGGTCTCCCTTGCCCCAGCGCGCCAGAAGCTCGCCATCGGTCACCACGAGTTCAGAGTAGGTTTTTTTCGTCTTTTTCCGAACCGGAGAGCGCACGGCCGTACGTCGTGAGTGATGACTTATTTCTTCAAGGCCCTTACGACGACTGCGTGCCTCACGGCACTCCTGATCTGCGGCTGCGACGGCAACGATCACCCAGTGGGCGATACCGGCGCCCAGAATGAAGACGAGACCGCCGACGAGCCCGAGGACGACACCGGGGAACCCGGAGACGACGAAGCCCCCTCGGACGTGCCGAGCCTGTTCGACTGCGAGCTGGCGTACAGCTGCGACCCGTTGTTTCTGCACATCGACCTCGAACCCGCCGACGCCATCGACTGCGTCGCCAACCTCACCGCGCTCGGGAGCACGGGTGCGTTCCAGCGTGAGGAGTCGATCGGCGGCACGGACGTTTACGAAGATCAACGTGAGATCGTGCTGCTCGGCGATGGCACCGCGCTCGTTCAGCGGCGCTTCCGAGCCTGTGATGCGTGTGACGAACAAAGCCTGCCCTTCGAGGTCTTCCCCACCGAGCTGTGCGACGTCGTCATCGACGCAGGAGCATGGGACGCTTGCGAGGGAACCGGCGCGTGTGGAGAACTGTGGTCGTTCCAAAACTGCGCCCCAACCGAGTTCATCGGTTGCGAGCAGGTCGACGAGATCCTCGACGTTCCTGACGAGGAAGACTGTCGACTGACCGGGTGCGGCGACGATGAAGTCTGCGTACAGCCGCCCGAACCGTGCGAATGCAACGAAGACATCGGCGAGGTCGAGTCGGTACCCGTCCCTGCTACGTGCCAGCCAGACCCCGCTGCGTGTGCCGATGCAAGAGACCTCGGCGCATGCCTCGGAGAGGTGTATTGTGACGCCGACGCTCTCGAACCGACGTACTGGCCCGACGACGACATCTTGTTCTGCGTCGACGCCCTCGACTGCTTCGGCCGCTGCTGACCCAGCCGTGCGGCCCGCCCCGCCGGGTCACGCGTGGTGCCGTTCGGCACAGTGCATTCCTCACGGGAGACACCGCGACATCCTTGTCACGCTCGCGTGAGGAGTCCTCCAATCCGCCGCCCGGGAGCGCGAACATCGTCACCTCCCCGACGTTCCCCGCGCTCTCCGACCACGCTATGGTCGAGACGTGACAACCCGTGCTGGACACGACGACGCAGGATGCGGCGCCGCGGCGGAGGCGTTGGCTGACGAGGACGACACCCGCACTGCGGACGGCGATCGTGCGGAGTGCAGCAGCTCGGGGGGTCGCAAGCTCCCCCCGGCCGAGCAGATCGGACGCTACCGGGTGCTCTCGCTCGTGGGGGTCGGGGGCATGGGTCAGGTCTATTCCGCCTATGATCCCTCCTTGGACCGACGCGTCGCGATCAAACTCCTGCGACCGGACGCGTCGCCGGTCAGTGCTGCCCGCATGGCCCGTGAAGCCCGTGCACTCGGCCGCATCTCGCACCCCAACGTGGTGACGATTCACGAGGTTGCCGAGCACGATGGGCGCCTGGCGATCGCGATGGAGTACGTCGACGGCGAGACGCTGCGGCAGTGGGCGCTGCGGGTTCCAGCGACCGGTAGCCTGCCTCGGCTGCGCGAGGGACTCGACTATGTGCTGCAGGCCGGCCGCGGGCTGGCGGCCGCCCACGCGCAGGGGTTCGTGCATCGTGACTTCAAGCCCTCGAACGTACTCGTCGGCATCGACGGCCGGGTGCGCGTGGCCGACTTCGGCGTCGTCCGGGGCGATGCCGACGCATCGATGTCAGCCCAGATCGAGCGACCCGAAGACGATGCGCCCACGAAGCGCGACGACCTCACGGGCGAAGGCGACGTGGTCGGAACGCCGGCCTACATGGCACCCGAGAAGCGCGCCGGAGAATCGGTCGATGCGGCCTCCGATCAGTTCAGCTTCTGCTTCACGGCGTGGGAGGTGCTCACCGGCGAACGACCGACCGCGAGTCGACGGCGCATCACCCTCCAAGCGCTCGTCGACGCAACCACGCAGGACGGCGAGTCCCCTGTAATGCCCGCCACCCTCGAGGCGGTGCTTCGTCGCGGCCTCGCGCTCCGACCTGCCGCCCGATTCCCCAGCATGGACGCCCTGCTCGCGCGGCTCGAGGCGGAGTCGCGCAAGCTCGACGTGGCCCCGCCAAAGCCTCGACGGGGGCGTAGGGTCGCCGGGACGTTCGCTGCCGCGGGGCTGCTGGTGGCTGCCAGCATCGGAGGACGGCGTCTGTACGTTCAGGCCCAGTGTGAGGAACAGAGCGCTACGCTGGCCGAGCGGTGGAACGAAGAAGCCCGCGCCGAAGTCCGTGGCGCCCTGCTCGCGACCGAGCTTCCCTATGCAGCGAGTTCCGCCGACCGCATCGCCGAGGCGCTCACCGCCTTCGAGGCTCGGTGGAGTTCGGACGCGCTCGCGGCCTGCGAGGCCTACCGCGTCCGTGGTGACTGGACCGAAGAGGAGTTCGAACGCGCGCAGTGGTGCCTCGACAACGGCAAGCTGCGCTTTGAGCTGCTGCTCAACGATCAGCGTACCGCGCGGGTGGAGGACGTCACGGGGATGGTTGCGGCCGCGGTCGCGCTTTCGAAGCTGAACCGCTGTGACGACCCTGGGGATCTGCCGGGCCGGCGCCGCGTGCCCGTCGCGCTGGAGTGACGACGGCTTCGCGCACGGACCCCGGCTCCCCTGCCCGATCGGGCGTCGTATGCCGCGCCGCGTGGACCGCCGGACCCCGCGGCTGTACCATCCGCGCGCCATGGCTGAATCGCACCTGCAACGCATCGAGGCGCTGACCAAGTCCGCGGACGTCGTCCTTTTCATGAAGGGCAATCGCGCCCAGCCGCAGTGCGGATTCTCGGCCACGGTCGTGGGCATCCTCGATCAGTACTTGCCCGAGTACACCACCGTGAACGTGCTCGCCGACCAAGACGTTCGCGAGGGCATCCAGCAGTTCACGCAGTGGCCCCCGATCCCCCAGCTCTACGTCAAGGGTGAGTTCGTTGGCGGATGCGACATCATCACCGAGATGACGCTTTCGGGCGAGCTTGACCAGCTTTTTGAGGACCACGGCGTCACTTACGACAAGGATGCG
>CAYSPB010000125.1:0-17101 GCA_964432695.1 uncultured Nannocystaceae bacterium | reverse complement strand
CAGCGCGACAGCGAGTCTCTCCGCGGGGGTCTCGAAGTTCAACGTCTTTCGCGGCAGCTCGTTGAGCTGTATCCGTTCGGCGAACCCCGTCGTGACATGAGCTGCTGGCGGAAGGCCGCTGGGGTGGGCAAGCGAGCGACGCGGGCACAGTGGCTGGAGCGGGTGCGGGCGTGGAGAGCGAGTGGCGTCTCGGCCGCGGCTTCGACTCGCACGTGCTCGCCGGGGTGCTCGACGTGCTGGAGGCGCGCCAATGATGCCCAAGGGCACGCGCATCTTGGTGTGTCGCGAGCCGCAGGACATGCGCCGGTCGTTTGACGGCCTGGCTCTGGCGACGCGGGAGGTGCTCGGGGAAGTGGGTCGAAGCTCCCAGCGGCAGCTGTGGTGCCAGGTCGTCAGCCATAAGAACTAGTTGTTATCGGTAGCGACGAGGCGGCGGAGCGCGCCACCACCATCGTCCCTCTCATCGCGACCTCTTCGCCGTGTTGCCCGGCTAGCCCAAGCAGGTGCTCGATGGCGCGAGACCCTGAGGGGCGAGTGCACTCCGAACCGCTTTGTCGTCGGTGTCTTCCGTCATCACTCCCTTGGGGTCTTCGCGGGGGTGTGCGAGGAGGCACAGGTGGGAGGGGGCTTCATCCCTTCGGCGCTCATTGTGAGGCGGTACCGTGTTAGCAGGCTCGCATGACGCGATCGTGTCTTTGGGTGTTGTTGGGGCTGTTAGTCGCGTGCTCTCCGAGAGGCATCGGTTCGGAGGGGCCCGATGAGCGTCTGGGCGCATGGCCCTTCGAGGACGATCTGATCCAGTTTCTCGAGATCTCGGCCGTCGCCAAGCCGGAAGAGGGGTCATTTCGTGTCCGCCTGGCCAATTCTGTGGAGTTCTCGCCCCACCGAGATATGTGGTCGGTTGAGTCCACTGTGCTTGCGGTTGAGGAGCTGGCCATCGCTTCCATGTCGAGGGGGGACTGTGAAGGAGTCTTTGAGACGCTCTCTACAGCGAGGGTGACAAGCGTGGTGGCCCCCAATGGGGCCTTTGTGTCCGGGGGGGCATCCGTGGAACTGCATGATGCTCTCGGTCCTGGAATTCACTCTGTTGTGGACGCGATGGGTATCCCGCCTCTGCCTCACTCGGCGGTTGTGCAAGTCGGAGAAGGAACAACGATTTTGGAGGCAGAGTCACATTCCGAGGAAACGTTGGACGACGAGGCCGGAGCTGTTCACATCACGCAGCCGGACCTGTGGACGATCGAACTTCTGGAGTCGTCAAGTAGACCTGTGCAGGCACACCTTGAGAGTCACGGCGCACTCGAAGTTGAAGGAGAGACGATGTCGCACCGCGTCGTGCTTGATTCTCAGTATTGGCCGATGACGCCGGTGCGCTGCGGCGATGAGCCTGCGCTTGAGCCTCGGTTGATCGAGTTGCGATCTCGATGGCTCCAGGGTTTGGAGGGGCTGGAGACGCTCGCTCGAGCAGGGGCCTGGGTTTGGCGGGCGCGGCTTAAGGGGCCCGCTCTGGATGAGGCCCGTGGCGAACTCGAAGAGCGAACCAAGATGGTCGGCAGGGCACCGACGCCATGCGCGGCTCAGCGCCAGCTTCTTGATACCGCGTCATTTTTCGCTCCTTTTCTTCCGCACTCCCCTTTGGTGTCACGCGTTGCGTTTGTTGTTCCTCCGGATGCCGAGGCTTGGTCGAGCGTCCCGCAGCTCGCAAGTCAGCTTGCTTCCGATTCGAGTCTGGCCTCTTCTGAGTATGCGGAGGCGCTGCGGCGCCACGAAGATAGCGCCGTTCGACGCTGGGCGACTGCGGGGGTAATGCGGCGGGCTGCGCTCCTAGGGGATGAGGAGCGTGTTCGGGAACTATGGGATGGATTGTCGGAGGAGGGGCCGAAGGAGCCTCCTCTCATCGAACTGTTGGAAGCGCTGTCGCCCGACCGGCCTCTAGCTCGAGGTCGTATTCTGTCGACGCTTCCGTTGCTTGGGCTGGAGGGGGAGCCTGTCGAGGTTGACGTCAAGCGGCATCAGCTAGTCGTTGGGTGGGCTACGTGGTGCGAGGCGTGCATGGAAGAGCTGCCGCGCGTCGTCGAGCTTGCGAGTCGACACCCGGAGATCTCGATTCTCACGGTCAACTTTGATCCCGCCGAATGGAAGGGGCGGGCCGAGGACGCCGCGCGGTCGTTCCCCGAGGGCTGGGTAAGTGTACGGCCTCAAGACCCTACGGGGTTCATGGAGGCGTGGGGGAGTCCTAACTTGCCCTTTCATGTGCTCACGGACGTGGAAGGTGCAGTTGTTGTGGGTCCACCGTTCGACGAGCTGGAGCGTGTTCGCTCGGCTCTGTCCTTAGAGGAAGGGCTGGAGGTAGAGAAAGGCGAAGGCTCGGGAGCGGCTCGTATCTGCCGCGAGTTCAAACCCGACTAGAGGGGGGGCTCATGCGCGAGTAAACCGGGTCGGCGGTGCGCGGTTCGTAGGTCCCGAAGTTGAGGTCGGTTGTCGCGGCCTGCTGTGAGGTGCTCAGGGTGCCAGGCCGAATCGTGTAAAGTTGCACGCAAAGAACCAGCCCGCGTCGTGTTGACGGGCTCGGTCAGGCGCCGAAAGCCGGCCTTGGCGGCATCGATCTTCTCCAAGATGTTCAGGAGGTCCTTGAGTGAGCGAGACAGGCGGTCGAACTTCCAGACCATGACGACGTCGCCGGGGCGAAGCGTCGTCCTCGCTGCGAGCACGGCCAACGGCTGCAACATCGGCGTGGACGCCATGGCGTAGCTAGCCCGCAGCGTTGCGGCTCGATGTCGGCGCGGTCGAAGGCTTCGGCGCGTTCATGACGGCGCTCGACGAGGTGCTCGTAGAACGCTTCGAGACCGACCGCATCGACGCGCTCATCAACAACGCGGGCGTCGGTGTGCACGCGAGCTTCGCCGACACGACATCGTCGCAGCTGTCGATGCTCCTGGACGTGCATCTGCGAGGGCCGTTCCACCTGACGCAGCAGATGCTGCCCCGGCTTCGGAACGGCGGGCACATCCTTAATCTACCCACCGGCCTCGCTCGCTTCACGATGCCCGGCTTCGGGGCCTATGCAGCGGCAAAGGCTGCGATGGAGGTCCTGACCCGCTACCAGGCACTGGAGCTCTGTCCGCGGGGCATTCGGGTCAACGTCATCGCACCCGGAGCCATCGAAACCGACTTCGCGGGCGGGGTCGTTCGCGACAACCCCGAACTCAACGCCATGATCTCGAGTCGTACGGCACTGGGCCGAGTCGGGACCCCCGACGACGTTGCAGCGGCCGTGTCCATGCTGCTCGGCGAAGGTGGGCGCTGGATTTCCGGTCAGCGAATCGAGGTCTCGGGCGGTCAGTCGCTGTAGCAGCCCCTCGCCTTCGACGCGCTCCATGCCAGCTGCTGGGTGCCGCCGTGGCGGTGCTCCACCGCACAGCTCGTGGAACGCAACTTGTGGCACTATGTGTCACAGTGCAATGGGTCTGTTCGACCGATTCAAGAAGAAGAAGCCGCAACCGCAACCGGAGCCCAGCCCGTCGGCGCCCGGCTGGGGTGCGATTACGAGTGCGTTCGAGCGTGTCTATCCGGGACAGACCAATCCGCTGCACGTCGCGCCTGCCGTGTATCGGATGTACGACCTCTCCGAGGACGCCGCGGCCTACGACGGCGTGAGTGCCTACGACGCGGGCACCTACTGGCATGTCGTTACGTACGGGCTTTCGGAGCTGTATACGAAGGAGAGTTCGCAGCCCCATAGCGGGTTTGGGTTCGAGTTCACCCTGCGCATCCCCAAGGTCTCGGATCGGCCGCCGAAGTGGGCGTTTCAGCTCTTGGATGTGCTCGGTCGCCGCGTCTGGGATGGGATGTCGTTGGCGGCAGGGCACACCATCTCGACCGGTCCACTCGATGGTCGTCCGTCGACGGTCCAGACCGCACTTGTCGTGATCCCCGACCCGGCGCTTCCTAGGGTACTCGAGACTCCGCACGGTCCGCTCGAGTTCCTTCTGCTCGTCGGGGTCGAAGATCACGTCCGCACGCAGCTTCTCGAAGATCACGAGCGTGCGGGCGACGACCAAACGGCTGAACGAGCGCTCGCGCGATTGGACGCAGCATCCAACTACGTCACGCCGATCGAACACCAGGGCGGATTCGGAGGCTGACGCTTCAACCAGGACGGTGCACCAGCTCGATGCGGTTCCCACTGGGCTCGTACACCATCATGTGTTTCGCCGGCCCGCCGTAGGAGAGCTCGGGTGCGAACTCGATGCGGACACCGGGCATGGCGGACAGCCGTTCATGCAGGGCGTCGAGGGCTTCGAAGCTGGTGACCGAGAGTGCGAGGTGGTGCAGGCCGACGTTGCGCCGCCGGTCGAACGGTGTCGCGGTCTCGGGATCGCTCACGCCCCAAAGCGTGATCAGGCTGCGTCCATTGCTCAGGAATGCCGCTGGGTACGAAGGGTCTCGGCCGCGGACGGTGTAGCCGAGGCCTTTCTCGAAGAAGGCGATGCTCGCATCGAGGTTGGAGACGGCGAGGCCGACGTGGTCGACGGCGGCGACTTCGGGTTGCGGTGCAGGGGCGGGCTCCGGGTGCGTCGAAGCGGTCGCGTCTTCAGCAGGGTCGGCAATGGCAGCCTGCTGCGTGGACGGAGGCAGGGCGGTGCTCGGTTCGAGCTCGCTCGCGCATCCGAGCGCCAATGGACAGAGCAGAGCGAAGCGCCAAAGGGTGCGAGCCATGACCCCATCCCCAACGCGCTGCGCCCCTGCGACGTTTCACTCGGTGGCCGGGGACGGCGGCGGGCCCACTTCGGCCGCTGCAATGCAGAATCGCTCCATGTGCCGCCCACCGTTCACGAGCGTTGCGACGGCGGGTTGGCCCGCTTCGGCGTGGAACTCCACCGTGTCGGACCGGAGTTTCTTGGGCGCTTGGGCAACGCCAAACCTCACGCCCTTGCCGTTGGAGCCCAGAAGGCGCCGCACCAACAGGCCCGTGACGGCTTGGGTTCCGTTTCCCAACAGGATCTCGACGCCGGCACCCGCAGGCAGGCCGAACTCGACGCAGCGATACAGGTACGGCGCTCGGTAGGCGGTTGCCATCACTGGCGCGTGCTCGGCTTCGCTGCAGCCGGGCAGGACGTCCTTGCCCATCAGTCCGTTGCATGCGCGTTCGGGGGTGCGACGAAGGTCGAGGACACCGTCGAGGACGAGGTCCCGGTGCACCACCGGCAGCGCGTCGGCGGGAGGGTCGTCGGAGGGGCGCGGTCCGCCGGGATACCCGACGGCAGCGGCGAAATGCTGCCAGGTCGTGACGAGTGCGCGGTGCTGGAGCTGGCGGATACCGATGAGGACGATGAAGCTCGATGCCACGGCGGCGAGGGCGAGCGTCGTGGCGTCGGGCGTGGCGCGGGGCTGGAAGCGAAGCGGCCGTCCCCGACTCAGGGCGACCAAGCCCAGCGCAATCGCCACCAGGGAGAACCAGCCCGCGATTCGCTCCTTGGGGGTGCGTCGGTAGGCGAGCACCAGTCTGCCACCGTGTGGAACGTCGACGCCCAGCAGGGACAGGCCCACGGTGCTCTTGCGAACGACCGTATCGATCGGCTCTCCGTCGAGGGTGGCGTCCCAACGAACGTGCGGGGCCTGGAGCAGCGTGATCTTCGCGCCCATATCCGCCTGTACGTCGAGTTCCACGCGCTCGACTTCATCAAGCACCAACTCCAGCGCTCCGCGGTCGATCCGAGCCCGGGGCGCCGTGTCCTCCGGCGTGTATCGGGCGAGATGGTACGCCCCAAACCTGCCGAGCTCGGTCAGTCGCGACTGCATGCGCGTCTCGTTGTCCGGGAGCGGTCGGTCGTGAATGACGTGCGTGATGCCCAGAGCGTCGTAGCCTGCCGGGGCACGCCGGATCCGATGCTTGAAGTTCACCGCAGGCACGTGCCCGTCGAGCACCAGACGCGCTCCGACGTCGGTGATCGCGAAGATCGGGTACGTCCCGCCACTCATCTTGTTGCGAAAGAACGCCACGCGCAGCGGACCCGCATGCGCGTCGGCCTCGGCCTGCAGGACCTCCCGCAGCGCCGCCTCGTGCTCCCCCTGCGGGTTGGCCTCCAGCGTGTCGAGTGCGCCGACGGGTCGCGTCCGAACGCGACCGAGGTCGTGCAGGCCGGTCGTGAGCATCGGGGCCACGGCCAACGCCAATACCCATGCCGGGCCCCGAGTGAGCCGTCGGTCGGTGAGGCTGCGGACGGCGCTCGGCAGCAGTGCTGCACCCACGCCAGCGATCGCGAACATGACCGGCTTGAGCTCGATGGTGTAGCGGGGGAACTGGAGGTTCTTGAAGCCCGCCACGATGAGGTCGAGGCGCAGGACCGTCATCGCTTCGTGTGAACCCAGGAGCAGCAGGGCGAGCACGAGCAGCAGGGCGAGCGTACCCAGGGCATGCGGGCGGCGGATCAGGGCGAGTGCCCCCACGATGAACGCGGGGCCGAGCCACGCCCAATGCGTAGGGAAGAGCGTACCGGTTACCGTCTCGTAGGCGAGCTCGCCCAGAGGAGACCACGGTACAGGGCTGCGGGCCATGCCGTCCGCGCTGCCGAAGAACACCAACACCACGCCGATGCACACCGCGACCGCGCCGGTGTGCACGATGGCCCAGGTGCGCAGCGGTGCGGGGTCTTTGGTGGGAGAGACGAGCAGGGCGACGAGCCACAGGCCGCCGGAGGCTGCGGCGGCGAGCATGCCGAAGGGGTGCGCCGTGACGCTGGCTCCCAGGACGAGCGCGGCGGCGCCAAGGCGACGCGGAGAGGGGCGTTCGGTCGCTGCCATCGAGAGGGAGAGCGACAGCGTCCACAGCACGGCCGACAGCATCTGCGGCCAGACCCCGTGGAACATGAGGTAGTTCCATCCGCCCTGGCGGCTCGCGCCGGCGTCGAACAACCACAGCAGGCCGGCAGCACAGAAGGCCCAGTCGGCCACTCCGCGTTGTCGCCCCGTCGTGCGGGCCACGAGTCCATGGGCGAGCCAGCCCACCGCGACCGTGCCCAGTCCCCAGGTCCCCGCCACGCCCCACGCGTAGCTGGTCCGCAGCGAGATCAACCCTCCGCTCAGCGCGTGCGCGAGCCCAGAGAGCAAGTATCCGAGAACGGGGTAGTTCTCGCCGAACGGATAGCCCGCACCGAATGACGCGCTCCATCCCCACAGCCGCCCCGACGGAAGCAGCTCGTCGTAGAGCAGCTGCGTTTGATAGTAGTGAATCCCATGGTCCCGCGTGGCCGGAGGTCGCCCGAGCAGGGGCTCCCAGAACAGGCCTACGAACGTGACGCCGAGCACCAGATAGGGCAACAGATGCCGCAGTGCGGGGGAGCGATGCGAGGGGAGAAGCGGCCGCAGTTCATACAGCCCGATCAGCAGCATCGCGGCGCCGGCCCATGCCATCAGCCCCTGCGCAGCGCTGAGCATGGCTACGCCACCGACCAGCAGGGTCCCCACGACGACGCGGTCGGTGGTCGTGCGGATGGGTGCGGGTTGGCTCGCAGACAACGTCGGCGAATCTACCAAACGAGCCTCGGAAGAACCTCGACGCTTCGCTGGTAAGGTGCCGCGTGCTCCGGACATCCGCCAGTGCCACGCTGCTTGCTCTCTCGCTCGTCGCCCCCGGCTGCAACGCCGATTCCCCCGCGCCGAAAGCGGGCACCAAGGTCGAGCCGGCCAAGCTCGACCCCGAGCAAAAGGTCGTGCTGCTTCCCGAGGTCGCCAAGGCCGCGGCACTGGCCAACCCGGCCGGGTCGAGGGTGTTGCCGCCCGAGCCCGCGGTGAACTACGCCGCTGAGTTGGAGCCGCTGCTCGACCTGGTGCCGAGCGCCGACGGGCACTTCATCGCGGTTCGCGACCCGGACGCGGCGCTGCGCCTGTTCGACGCGATGGTTGGTGTGGCCACCCCGACGGTTCTCACCCGGCTCTCGAAGCGAGACCCGGACATCGGCGAGGCCCGCGTCGTTCTGGAGGAGGTCGCCAAGCTCCGGGATGCGCTCCTTGCGGCCAAGGTCGACCTCGACAAGGGCATGGTGTTCCTCGAAGAGCAGGAGGCGCTCGTCTACGGCCTGGCGTCAGACGATCCAAGTGCGATCAAGGTGGCGCTCGCGGCCGTGGGCGTGAAGGACGGGGACCTTCCCCCCACGTGCGTGGCGCCGCCTGCCATGCCCGGTTTCGCGGCCTGCGGAGACGATGAAGCAGCTTTGAAAGCACTCACTCCGGGCAAGCACGGCGCGGCCCTTGCTTCGGGCTTCGAGTCTGCACTGCCCGGTTTCGACGTCGCGCGTGGCAACGCGTTCTTGAAGCTCAGCAGTGAGTCCGACGTGCGCATGGCACTTGCGACGCCGCCGGGTCGCATGCACGTGGTGATGGGCTTCGGTGAGGTCGCCAAGGAACTCGACAAGTACGTGGAGGCTGGTCAGCCCGATGCGCTGGGGTTGTTGGCGCCCGGAGCTGCCTTCGTGTGGGGCCGGGTGAAGATGTCTGGCTTCGAGCAGGAGCTCGCAGGAGCGCCGGCACCGGCGCAGAATGTGATCGGCACGCTCACCGGCGAGATGTTTGCGGGTGGCACGCCCGACGCCGCCGGGGCGCTTCTGCTCGGTGTGAACGACCCGTTCCCCGCCTCAGGTTTGGTCGGCCTGGCGTCGCTGCAGGCCGATACGCTCGAGGCCCAGCTTCCCGAGGGCTCCGTGGTGGAGGTTGTACCGGTCGAGGCGGGCAAGACGACCGTCAGCACGTTCCACGTTCGGTTCGCGCTGGACGAGGCAGGCAAGGCGGCCGCCGAGCTGCTCGGTGTCAGCCCCGATAGCTACGCGTTCTCGGCGGGCAAGTATGCCGGTGCCGTCGTTGCTGCGAAGCCCGACGCGGTCGAGCGGGTGGCCGGCTACGACGGTAGCGCGCCGCAGCTCGAAGGCGTGCCGGGCAATCTTGCCAAGTCGCTGCTCGCCGGTGAGGTCGCATTTGCGACGTACATCCCGCTCGACGCGCTTCAATCCGCTTCGGTTCGCAAGGTGTTCGCCGACGCAATGGGCAGCACCCAGGGTTTGGATGCGCCCGACCCCGAGCTCGTCGAAGCCGCCTACGACATGGTGAGCCCGCTGTCGTCGTTCGCGTTCTGGATGACGCACCCCGCCAAGGAACGGGTGCTGCATGTGTCCATCGATGCGTTCGCCGATGCGACGACCGACGAAGGCAAAGACGCCCTCGAGGCGCTCGGCAAGGTCGTGGCCGGCAGCGACCCCAAAGCGACCTACGGTGCGCTGGCGGCAAAGTACCCGACCTCGCCTCGGACCCTTCGGTACAAAGTGCGCGCCAACGAGGTCGAGGGCGGTGTCGGACCGGCGGCGTTGTCGGCCAGTTTCCTGCTCGGCGGCGTGGCCGGGGTGTCGATCCCCGCGTTCACCAAGTACATCGACCGTGCGCGCGCGGCTCAGGAGGAGCTCTCTGCCGCCGCAGCAGGCGTCGAAGCAGCTCGGGAGGCGCTCGAAGAGTCTCCGTAGTCGAGGCACGGTCCCTGAGATAGGGTCCGGCGCATGAGCACGCGCCGCCTCGATACCAAGCTCATCCACGCCGGCGAACCGGACCCGCGCATCGACGGCGCGGTCTCGATGCCGATCTTCCAGACCTCGACGTTCGAGAGCGAAGAGGCGGGCTCATACGCCGACGTTCGCTACCTTCGGCTGAACAACACGCCGAACCACCACGTGCTGCACGCCAAGCTGGCGGCGATCGAGGGCGCGGAAGCAGCGGTGGTGACGGCGTCGGGGATGGCGGCGATCTCGACGGCGCTGCTCGCCGCGCTGCGCCCCGGCGATCACATTCTGGTTCAATCGACGCTGTACGGGGGCACGTTCAGCCTGCTCACCGAAGACCTTGCCGACCTCGGCATCGAGCTGACGTTCTTCGATGGTCGCGATCCCAGTGCCGCCGAGGCCGCGCTGCGCCCCAACACCAAGGTGCTGTATTGCGAGACGCTGACCAATCCGCTGGTCGAGATGGCCGCGCTGCCCGAGCTGGCGTCGTTCGCCAAGTCCAAGGGCCTGGTCTCCATGGTGGACAACACGTTCGCAAGCCCCGTGAACGTGCGCCCGGTCGACCTCGGGTTCGACGTCGTCTTGCACTCCGCGACCAAGTATCTCAACGGTCACTCCGACGTGGTCGCTGGCGCGATCGTGGGGCGAAAGGCGTTCGTCGAAGTCGCGCTTCGCAAGCTCAACAACCTCGGCGCGTGCCTCGACCCTCACGCGTGCTTCCTGCTGCATCGCGGCCTGAAGACGCTCGCGGTCCGCGTCCGTCAGCAGAACGCCACCGCGCTCGCCTTGGCGACCGCGCTCGAGCAGCACGACGCCGTGACGAAGGTGTTCTACCCGGGTCTGCAAAGCCATCCCGACCATGTCCGTGCTCGGGAGCTGATGCGGGGCTTTGGCGGCATGCTCAGCTTCGAGATGGCTGCGGGCCCCGATGCTGCCGCGGCCTTGTTGCACCGCTTCGAACTCGCCCTGAACGCGCCCAGCCTCGGTGGACCCGAGACCCTCGTCACGCGGCCGTGCGACACATCGCACAAAGGTATGACGCCCGAGCAACGTGCCGCCGCCGGCGTGAGCGATGCGCTCGTGCGCGTGTCCGTGGGCCTCGAAGATTCCGACGACCTCGTCGCGGACTTCACCCGCGCACTCGGGTGATTCGGCGCACCGAAGACGCGCTCCATCGCGCGCGATGGTCGACTACAAGCGTCGGTATGCCCCGACCATCCTTCATTCTCCCCCTCGCGTTCTTGCTCGCGGCGCCGTCGGTTGGATGCGGCTTGTTCCGCAACCGTCGCAACAGCGGCAACACCAGCGTCGCGACGAGCGTTTCCGTTGCGCAGACGGGGCGAGACACCGCGACTCTTTCCCGCGACGAGTACGAAATGCTCGACAGCACGTCGGGGAAGGCCAAGGCGACGCGATGGTTCTTCCTGACCGTTCCTCTTGGCGCCCAGACGAGCGCGAACGAGGTCGAGGAAAACGCCTACTACCAGGCCGTGGGTAAGGTGAGTGGCTGCGACGCGTTGATGATGGCGCATCCCAAGCATCGACGCATCGTCGTGCCGCTGTTGATCGTCAATATCGTGCGGTACGAGGCCGAGGTGCGGGGTCGATGCATGTCGCTCAAGGACGATCCTCAGCTCGCTGGCGACGCTCCCTCCACGCGCGAAGCCACGATCGTCAAGCCCGCGGGGCCGGTTCCCCCGGCAGCACCTGTGACGCCTCCCGAGGCTGCTCCGGCGGAATAGCTCAGCTTGCTGACGCCAGCGCGGGTTGCCGGATCATCGGGGCGAGCGCATCGCGAAGCTGCTGCTTGGCGTTCGCTTCGACAATGCGACCGTGTGCCATGATGACGCGCTCGAAATCCCACTCGAGCACGGAGAGGACGCTGGCCGACGCTGCGTCCGCGTCCTTGATCTGACTGCGGAGCAGTCGACTCTGCGCGAATTTCCGATACGCGCCAGCGAGCCGAAGCACGAGCGGCGCGACCCAGCCCTTCGGTTCGTGGATGTTGAACACGAGGTCAGTGACGAGAAGCGATCGACTGGCCGCGTGAAGGAAGACCGTCTCGTTGGCCCAGGGAATGCCCTCGACGAGCCGAGGCGTGAGGGCGTCGGACCATGGCGCATCGCTGGAGACGACCGCGTCGAACGACACATCGGCCCGCTTCTTTGAGAGGCCGGGGGCGCCCCAGACCGTTGCGTCGGGGTAGCGGGCGATGGCGGGTGCAAGATGCACGTGGTGCAGCAGGTTGGGTGCAATGATGTGCTCGACGGGGCCGAGCGCGGCCAGTTCAGCGGCGAGTGCATCGTCGATGGGATTGACCGAGTGCAGCACCAACCCGCCGCCGGGCCGTCGAACGACGGTCATTCGGCCACGAAAGTGCACCAGGCCAGACATGTAGTGGTCGTGTTCGGTACCCCAGACGTTGGGCGCGATGGATACGAGGCGGGCGTTCGACATGGCTCTCGACGAGTAGTCAACCATGGTTTATTATTTCGTCAAGCACGGTTGACGATTTTTCGATGCCCACGATGGACCCGCAGGAGCGCGCCGCGCTCGAAGCTCGCAAGCAAGCGAACCTGGCTCAGCTGTTGTTCAAGGCGGCGCGGCTGCTCAACGAACGAGCGCTGGTTCGCATTCGCGACCGCACCGGTTTGGCGATTCGTCCCGCCCACACGACCTTGTTCCCCCACATAGACCTGGAGCATGGCACGCGCCTGACCGAAATCGCGGCGCGCTTGGGCGTCAGCAAGCAGGCGGTCGGCCAGCTCGTCTCCGAACTCGAAGCGATGGGAATGGTCGAGCGGGTGGCCGACCCCGACGACGGTCGCGCCAAGCGGGTGTGCTTCGTGCGGCGTGGTGGCCGACACGGAATCCTCGACGGCCTCGATGTGCTCGGCGAGTTCCAGACTGAACTCGCGGCTACGATCGGTGATGAGGAAATCGCGACGCTGCACGGCCTGCTGGCACGCGTCGTCGCGGTGCTCGAGGACTCAGTCCGGTGAGCTGCCAACCGAGTCGATGCGAAAGGTGACGTATACGACTCGCCGGCCGCGAGTGGCGTGGGGTCGGGAAGTCCGCCGCGTTCCTTCGATCGTCGCTCCACTCCGCAATCGATGCAAGGTAGCCTCGCCCCATCGTGAGCGCCGAGGGGATGTTTTGGGAGCTTGCCGCGGACCTTCAGGACGAAGACGACCGTGTCGTGGAAGGAACCATCATGGGGGGTCGCTGCCTCCGCGTGGGCAGGGAGTTCCTCGCGCTGGTCGACTACAAGGGCTCGGGCTTGGTCGTGAAGCTGCCCAAGGAGCGCGTGGCCGAACTCGTCGAGCAGGGCAAGGGGCAGCCGTTCGGACCCGCGGGCAAGATCTTCAAGGAGTGGCTGAGCGTGCCCAAGCCCGACAAACGCCTGTGGCGCAGACTGTTGCGCGAGGGCATCGCCTTCGTCGGGTAGTCAACCCGCCGGGTTCGGGTTGATGATGCCCGTGCCGGTTCCACCGATGTACGCGTAGCTGTCGTGGGTGTCCCAGCCCACCACGACCACGCCGAACTTCTCGTCATCACCGTCGAGCACGTGGACCCCAAGGCCACGTACAAACCTCGACGCGTCCGAACCCCCATGCGGAACAAAGGCTGCCACGACTTTCGGCTGCGTGTCACACATCCCGCTACATGGTCCCCTTCGGGGCGCGAAGAAAAACCCTCGGCGCCGCGGGAAATCGATGCTCTCGATGGCACTCATCCCGCACGGTGGCTCGCTCGAGCACGATGACGGCTGCGTCGCCCGCGGACGTACCCCAAGCCGCGAGTGCGGACCGCCTTGCGGAGGCCTATCGCTGCCACGGGGCCGCCGTGGCGCGCACGATCGTGGCCTACACCGGCGATCGGTCAACGGTGGAGGACCTGGTGAACGAGACCTTCGTCCGGGCGTTCGAGCGGTTGGACCGGTTCGAAGACCGCAGCGCGTTCGCGACCTGGCTGCACGGGATCGCGATCAACGTCGCCCGCGGCCACGTCTCCAAGCGGACCCGGCGCCGTCGGCTCGATGCAGCGCTGCCTCCGCCCGCGGTTGCTGTGTCGGCGGTCGAAGAGGATCTCCGAGCGCGGGAAGCCCTCCGCTGTTTGTACCGAGCCCTCGACGCGCTCAGTGAGCCGCTCCGCGAAGCGTTCGTCTCGTGCGTACTCGAGCAGCGCACGCTGGAAGACGCGAGTCGGCGCAGCGGCGTGCCGGTCTCGACGCTTCACGCACGCAAGCAGCGGGCCGAGGCGTTCGTGCGAGAGCGCCTCGCCGCGGAGGGAGAGCCATGAGCTTCGACTACGCCAAGACCATCGCCGCGGCGCGACGGCTTCAGGAGGGCGCCCTGGTCCCCACCGCGCCCACTGCATCTCTGCGCGCGCGCGTGGCTCGGTCCGGCCGACGTCGCGCGATGCGAGCCTGGTCCGCGGTGGCGCTCGCGCTGCTGGTCGTCCTTGCGTGGCTCGCAAGCAGCGTGGCCAATCCTCTCGTGCCCGCGACCTGCTCGTGGGTCGAGGGCGCAGATGTGCTCCGCTACGGTGTGGTTCACGTCGTGGGCTTCTGCCTCGGGGCGGCGCTCGTCCGCGTCCGGTGGCCGTGGGCACGCGTCCTGGTTCGCGCGGCGTGGTGGTCGTCGTTGCTCGCGGCCAGCGTGGGGGCGTGGGCACAGCCTGGCACCCTGCCGGTTTTGATGCCCGTGATGGCTTGTGCTTCGGCCGTTGGGCTGTGGCTGTTCGAGTGTGATGCGACGTCGCTGGGAGAGCCGGACTTCCCCTTGCGTGTCCACCGGCGATCCTTTGTCGCCATGCTGACGCTCGCATTCGCAGACGCCGAGACGCTGGCCAGCGCAGCGCTCAATCACGACGAAGCCGGCACGTTCGGCTATGCCCTGCTGGACGGTGCGGCCGTCGTCCTGCTGGCGGCAGGCATCGTCGGGCTCTACCGTGTACGCGGGTGGGGTCTGGTGTCGCTGCTCGGGACGAACGTGCTCGTCGCTGTGGCAGCGCTCACCGGCGTCCTCATCTACGACCCTGGATTTGCCGCACTGCTTGCAACGACGAGCATGCTTCAGCTGGCGATTGGCATTCCGGTTCTGCAATCGTTGTGGCGCTCCGAAGTTCCCTTGCGGCGCCCGTGGACGATGCCGGCATGGGCCGGGCGCATGGTGCTGGTGAGCTTGGTGACCGTGGGTCTGGCGGGCTCGTGGTGGTTCGCGAGGCCTCAGACGCTCGCGCCGGTTTGCGCCGAAGAGTGACGGGAAACCGAACGGCGTCATCGCACTCATCCTCGTGCGTCCTCTTGCCGTTCCCATCGCGTGCTCGCTCTTGATGAGCGGGTGCCTCGACCCCGCCGAGCCGGGCAACCTCGTCCCGGCTACGGTCGACGAAGACGACGATGTGCCGTCGCTGTCCCTGCGGGAGACCGTCGTACATCTCGAGACGTTCGGAGACCCGGCCAATCCGCCCCTGATCATGCTGCACGGCGGTCCCGGCAACGACTATCGCTATTTGCTTCGGATGGTCGAGCCGCGGTGGGGTCCGAGTCTCGCAGACGAGTACTTCGTGGTCTTCTGGGACCAGCGCGGCGCCGGACTCTCCCGTCGCCACGAACCGTCCGAGCTCACGCTGGATGCCTACCTGTCCGATCTCGAAGCTGTGGTCGATGCGTTCGCACCCGGACGACCCGTGTACTTGTTCGGTCACTCCTGGGGAGGGCAATACGCCGCGATGTACATGGACGCCCACCCCGAGCGCGTCTCGGGTGCGGTCTTGGCAGAGCCAGGTCGGCTGCGGTGGGATCTCGAAGAGGGTGGTGCCGACTTCGATTTCGACCCACTCGCCGAGCACATCGGCGATCTGCTCTGGGCACGGCAGTTCGTGTCGATGCACGACCACGCGCGCGCGGACTACGTGACGTCACTCCTGCTGCTCGAGGAAACCAACGCGCGGGTCGAGGATCCGTCCCCGAACTGGCGCGTGGGGGCGGCCGTATTGCTTTCGCTCTACCTCGAGGAGATCGAGCGTGTGCACTTCGACTGGACGGCCAACCTCGGTGCCGTGCAGGGGCCCGTGCTGTTCCTGACGGGCGACCAGCCCTCGGACCTTGGGACCGCGTTTCAGGAGATGCAGCTGGGGTTCTTCCGCGACGCGACCCTGCATGAGATCGAAGATGCCGGCCACTCCGATATCGTGTGGTCGAAAGCGGAGCAGACGATCCCCGTGGTCCTCGAGGTACTGCGGGAGGCGAGCCGGTGAGCGCCACCGTACTGCTGCTCCTGCTCGCGTCCGACGTGGGGAGCGTGCCTAACGCCTCGCGTCCGAACGTGGTTGGCGTGACGGCGGGCCTCGACGGCGCACCGCTGACCTTGCGCGCGATGGCTGGGCGTGTGCTGACCCGATTTCATCGGCGGCGGGCATTCGTTTCGGGTGCGTTCGACCTTCCGATGGCGGCAGCAGGCGGGGGGGACTGGCGGTTGCGCTTCGGCGGGCGGTTCGACGCGGTACGCTGGCGAGGCGTCGCGCTTCCGGTTCGGCTTGAGGCCTCCGTTCGTCGGCTTTCGAATCGCTCGGTTCGCGCGACGGGGCTGGGGACCGAGCTCTCCGCCATGCCGGGCTGGTATGCGCCGCGGTGGTTCGTCGCCGCGGAGGCGTCCTGGGACCACGCGTGGGGAGTCCATCTGGACCACTCCGATGCCTATCGCGCCATCGTGAACGAAGGCGTCGTGGATGGCTGGTATCGCATGCCGGGATGGACGCTCCGATATGGCGCCAGGGTCGGCGGACTCCCGTTGCGGTGGCTCGAGGTTTGGCTGCGGGCGGGGTACGAGCAACACGGTCGCTTCGACCGGCTTGCTCCGCCGGTCTACGGGATGCTTGGGCTCAACGTTCGCCTTTCTAGAACTGCACGTAGAACGTTGCGCCGTCCTCGCTGAACTCGAACATCACGTCTGCGCCGGGTTTGCCGGCGAGCTTGAACGCGGCACGCATGCCCGCGGCCGTGCCCAGCAGGCGGTTCCGGGTCACGCCTGGCCAGTGCGACAGCACCAGCTCGGCGCCGCCTTCGACGTCGGTCGCCGTGAGCACGCCGTGCGTGTAGCTCTTCTCGAACAAGGTCGTGGCACGCCGAAGGATCAGCCGGCCGGGCGCCATGCGAAGCAGCGCCTTCCAGACGGTGGAAAATGCGGCCTCGTTGCCTCGCTCGATGGCGATGGGGAACAGCTCCTCGAGCTCGCGCCCGCCGGCCTTCGCAATGGACGTGTAGACGATGTCGACCTTGTCGACGGCCAGCCAGGCTCCGGGGACCAGCGCGGAGACCTCGGCCTCCAGCACCGGTGGTAGACGGCCGATCGCGCCATCGACCACGTCGACGCCCAAGACGTGTCGAAACGCGTCGAGGTGGCGCAGCACCAGGGCTGCCGCCATTTTCACAACTTCACCAGGCGCCGCGCGTCGGTGCGCGTGGGGGTCGACATCCTGTCCCACCACCCCCCGCTTTGCCGTGTCCGGCGAGCTCCGTCAAGACGAACCGCTCTGCGTGCCCCACCGCGCCG
>CAYSPB010000124.1:0-17117 GCA_964432695.1 uncultured Nannocystaceae bacterium | reverse complement strand
CGGCGACTGCAGTCAGCATCAGGGCAACCAACAAGATCGCCCGGTGCCGTCGGAGCACCCAGTCGATCCAACGGTCCCGCAGTGGTGAGGGTCCGGCCAAACGGCCGCAACTCTTGCACGATTTCGCCGCGCGAAGCCACCAGCTTTGCTGTGGAGTTACCGTCGGCGGCGACGGCGGGCGAGCCCGAACACGGCCAGCGTGAACAGCCATCCGGTGGGGCGGCCGGCGTCTGGCGCTCCAGGAGAGGCCGTGCACGCGCAGCCGGAGTCGACGGAGTCGTCTGCGGCCTCGCCGCTGAGGCTTTCCTCCCCGCTCGATCCGCTTGTGAGTTCACCCGTCGAAGTGCCGAGATCGTCGTCGTAGAAGCCGCAGACCTCGATTGGCTCCCCAAACGGGGGGTCACTGGGCTCGCCGTCGTCGAACACGATCAGCTTGCCCTCGGCGTGATCGACCCATCGCCGCGCGCCGTCCGGATCGACGACCGCCCGAATGCCCACCGCCTGGTTGCGCGCCTCGGGGGGCGGAATGAACTCGACCGCGAAGTTGCCCTCGCTCGCTTCGAGTGTGGCGAACGTCACCCAGTCGGACTCGTCGCTCGCGCCATCGAGATCGCTGAAGCGGACCCACTGCAACGCGACCTCCGTGCCCTCGGGCCCCGTTGCGCAGCCCCGGATCTCGAAGGGCGAGCCCACGCGGACCTGGGCACCATCGAGCACAGGCGTGGTGAGACCGACCGCCGGCAGCGGGGTGTCGTCGTCGCGAACCTGCAGGACGCCCTTACGCTGCGACCACAGGTTCAGCGGAGGCTCGTAGGTGTAGCCGCGAATCACGTAGTTGCCCGCCGGCAGCGCGCTCGTGTCGAAGTCGAGTCCGGCTTCGGTCGCGTCGCACGAGATCGGAATGCGGGCCTCGATCGCGTTCATCGGATGCGCGCAACCGGTCCAGTCATCGCGCAGCTCGAGGATCTCTTCGGGCGTGGCCGCCTCCTCCAGCGAACCGCTCTGCAGCGCGGCCTCAGCTTCGGCTTCGGTCACCCAGTTCGGCAGCGAAAGCAGGTCGGGAAGCTCGTCGCGACACACGGCGAAGAACTGAAGGCGACGCGAGTCGGGCGGCTCGTCGTCGGTGAGCATCACGTCTTCGCGGGGCAAGCCGATGTCGAGGTGAAACACCGGGTCAGCAGAGCGGTCGATCTGCGTGATGCAGGCGGCGCGTGGATACACCGGGGGCGTACGTTGCCCGACGCCGTTGGATGCGACGGCTGAGGTGGGTGCCCCTACCAGCACCGCAGTCACCACGAATCGACGCATCTCGTTCACAGTGGCGCGGTGGACGTCGAGTTTCAACCTTGCGCATCGTTGCGCGGCGGCTCGGGCAGCCCGCGCAGCACGAAGAGGCCCGTGAAGGTGATGCTCAGCGCCGCCAGCGACGTGCAGCCGACGTAGCCGTAGCTCGAGTACACGGTGCCCGCGACCGCAGCGCCGATGCCTCCGCCGAGCTGTCCCACGGCGACGACCAAGCTCATCAACGTACCGCGCTCATCTGAAGAAGAAAGCGCGGTGAGCAGCGCCTGAAACGGCGACAGGCGCATGGCGAGCAGCACCATCGCGATGAAGAACATGACGTAGGCCGTGATCGGGCCCACCACCATCCACGGGGTGACGGCGAACAAGATGGTGGTGCCCCAGCACGACGCGATGATCATCGGCTTGCGGCCGAACCGGTCGCTCACCTTGCCCGCCCGCGGTCCGAACACCACGCTCGCAACCCCGCCCACCATGAACAGCGACGCGATCTGGTCGGCGCTCAGCCCTCGCGTCTCTTCGGCCCACTTGGGGAAGTAGACGACGAAGTTCGACACCGCGAAGAACATCGTCGCGTAGGCCAACGCCGCGAACGCAACCGACCGACGGCGAAGCAGGCTGCGGTAACGCGCCAGCGAAGCACCTACGCCCACCGACTTGCTGCGGGCAACATCGGGCTGCGGCATGAACACGAACGCCATCACGAACGCGAACGCCATGACCACGCAGAACAGCAGAAATGGGGCCTTGAACCCGTAGCGGTCGGCCAGCATCGCGCCCGCGGGCACGCCGAGGATCTGCCCCACCGCGAAGCCGCTCATCACCCAGCCCGACGCCCAGCCGCGCTTCTCGTACGGAAAGTAATCGCCGACGTAGGAGACCGCGGACCCGGTGAGAACGCCTCCCGCGGCCCCTGCCGTCATGCGAATGAGCAGCAACGACCAAAAGTCGGCCGCGAACGCGTGCAGACCGAGCGCCACCGTCATGATCCCCGTGCCCGCGAGAATGATGCGCCGTCGACCGACGCGGTCACTCACCGGACCCGCAACCAGCGCAAAGGCGGACAGGGCCGTCGCGTACCCCGAAACGATGAAGCCCAGACGGGCTTCGGGAATGCCGAGCTCGGCTTCGATGCGCGGCAGGACCGGGGCAACGACCATCACCTGCGAACTCGCGGCCAAGACCATGAGCCACAGCGGCAGGAGCACCAAGAAGGAGGAGCGCGAGGAAGCGGGGACGTCGTCGGTCATGAGGCGGCGCGGACGTGCATCGCCCGGAACAGACTTGCATACCGGTCGAGCTGCTCGCCGCGCGGAAACTGCGTGTGGGCCAAGGAGATGCCGCGAGCGCGTGCGGGTGCGGCAACGTCGGGCGAGGCGAGCAGGGCTCGGGCTCGCTCGGCGAAGGCATCGATGTCCCCCACGGGCGCCAGACAGCGCTGGGCGAGCACCGGGTCTCGCGTGAGCAGGTCTCGCAGACCGTCGCAGCGGCTCGCCACGGGGACCGCCCCACAGGCCATCGCCTCCAGGGCGACGAGGCTGAACGACTCTGTCTGGCTGGTCACCAGCACCACGCTTACCGCGCGGAGGCGTTCGGCGAGCACGTCAGGCGCGAGCGGGCCCGTGAAGGTGACGACGTCGCCGAGGCCAAGCTCGGCTGCCCGCGCGCGGGCGGCCGTACGCAGCGGACCATCGCCGACCATCCACAGCGCGCGCGCATGTCCGGAAGCATGCAGCTGCGCGAACACTTCGATCGCGTCGAGGGGACGCTTCACCGGGCGAAAGTTGGAGACGTGGCAGAGGACGCGGTCGCTCGCCAGCGCATTGGCCGGATGGAACCGCTCGACATCCACGCCATTGGGCACGACGCGCGGACGCGTCGGCAAGCCGAGGACGTCGACGGCTCGGTCGGCGAGCCACGGCGATACGGCCGTGACCGCGTCGGCTCGAAGCAGCGCCGCCCGCAGCCGGTCGTGCTGCGCAGGAGCGAGCGCGATGCGGGAGACGTCCGTGCCGTGAAGCGTCACGCATACCCGCGGTCGGTCGCCCGTCCCCGCGCGGTCTCGGGCATCGAGCGCGGCCTCGGCGAGTCCGCAGCCGTAGTGCACGCTGAGCACGTCGAGCGTACGCGCACGAATGACCTCGAGCACGTCATCAGAGAGCGCGGCGACCCAGTCGTCGGCGGCTGCGACGGGCTGCAGAGGCGCCCGCACGGCGTGAAGCGGAACCGCGGAGCGACCGGCGTCGCGCCACACCGCCTCGGGATGCGAGAGCACGAACGCATCGTGCCCACGACCACGAAGACCATGCGCGAGCGACCAGGCGACCTTGCTGCTTCCGCCCAAACCGCCGAGCGCCAGTACGCCGACGCACATCGAGCTCATGGGCGTCGCACCGTCGGGCATCAGCCAGCCTCCTCCGCGCTGAGGGTGACGGCGGCGGGTAAACCGGTCGCAAACGCAGCGAGCAGCGCCTCCGCGGCCGCGCCCGACGTACGCATCCAGAGCTCCGCCGTGGTCATGCGTCGCTCAGCGGGGACTGGGTGCCCCACCCGCTCGAACGCCGCCACGCTGGGTGCATGCCGGCGAGCGTCCCGGAGCAGCCCGGCATGGACGCGCCGAAGATGCCGGATCAAGCGGCCGTGACCGCGGGTCGATCCGGCCTCGGCGTCCGCGCTCCAGCGAGACCGTGCCGGCGCCATCGCGTCCCAATAGGTCACGGTCCGCGTGGTGCCCACGCCCGCTGCAGCGGCCGTTCGCTCGAGTTCTTCCACGAGAGACCCCGCAGGAACGGCGTCATGCGAAGCTCCGTTACGTGCCGCATGCAGCGCCGCGCCGATGGCGGCGACAGCGTTCTGCAGCGATGCCAGCCATGACCGCATTGCCGGGCGCATGCGCCGCTGGGCCAGCGCGCGCATCGGGTTGGGCGCCGCGCGCAGGGATTCGACCACCGCAGCTCCACCCAAGCGCGCGACGTCCTCGGGCTGGACCCACCGGACCTGCGGCCGCACGATGACCGCGCTCGGCGTCACGCCCGCCCAGGCGTACAGTTCTGGGGTTTGCGCGAGGTAGCGGCCCTCCGTGGGGCCCGCGATCGTGGCAACGCAGGGCAGCAGCGCATCTTGGACGACGGGCCGCAGCAACGCCGACGGCGATACGGACCCCGGGTCCGACTGCAGCTGCGCCCGGGCGGACGCACGGTCCGAGACGCGGCGGCGACGTCCAGCCGCGTCGCACGCAAACACCAAGCTGTCTCCCGGCGTGGTCCGTACGGTTTCGATACCGACCCGCGCTCGACTTGCACGGAGCGCGGCATCGATACCGCTTTGGTCGTCGAGTGCCCGCGACAACACATCCGCCGCCGCGCGAGCGAGCGCGGGATGTCCAGGGTCGAGCATCAACAAACCCGTCCCGCGGGTCACGTCGGCGAGCGTCCGGGCAAACGCCTCGACGAACGTGACCTCCGGGCCATGGCGCGCGGCCAGCCATCGATGCACGGGGTGCTCGACGTGAAGACCGACGGCCTCGCCCCACGAGGCGAGCCACCGCGTCGCGTCCGGACCGAGGGTCCGAGGACCAACCGGACCGCCATCATCGCGACGGGTCAGACGAACGACCCCTGCGTCGAGCGTGGGCGCCTGCGCGACTTCGGCCAGGTCGTGGTCGTAGCTGGCCATCCAGAAGACAGGAACCGCGCGAACACCCTGGCGGCAGAGCTGTCGAGCGAGGGATACGGCCGCCATCGCTTTGCCAAGGGTGAACGCTGGCCCGCCGAGGGTCCCGACCTGCTGTCCCGCCACGACCACAACTGTGTCCTTCTTGGACATGTCTGCCAACGAGGTCGACCGGGCAGCATCGGCGGGCAAAGACGCGTTCATGGCGCCTAGCGCCTCGAGCAGCGCAGCACGCGGGCGGGCTTGCGCGCGTACGGCCGGAACGCAGTCCAGCGCGAGCGCGAGCGCGTTCTCGGACCGTGGGTCCGTCGCCTGGAGCTGCGCACGTCCCATCGCGCGCCGCTGCGCGACCCGACGCCACTCGGCCTGAGGCGCGCCGCGTTCGAGCGCGTCGAGCAGCCCCGCCGTGGAATATGACTGCGACGCATGTGCCCGAACGGCGGCCGCCTTGCGTGCATGCACCACCGGCTGACCCAGGGTCCCGTGCTCG
The DNA here is from genome assembly GCA_964432695.1 of uncultured Nannocystaceae bacterium. GTDB lineage: Bacteria > Myxococcota_A > Polyangia > Nannocystales > Nannocystaceae > CAJXVA01. The sequence goes on along the minus strand of CAYSPB010000124.1, from coordinate 11,653 downwards.
CGCGGAGCCATCACCTGGTGCTCTCGCACGGACCACGGGGCGCCAGCAGCCTCGAACCAAGGTGCTGCCGCGAGCTGATAGGCCACCGCAAGCAACACGCCCAGGCCAAGATGATGCCCGTGCAGCGAGTACCCGGGGTCTACACGCGGTCCCAGGGTCAGCAGCGTGCGCGGGCGATGCCTACGAATGCACTCGACGAGCTCGCGCAGCGCCGAGAGACCTCCCCACGAGCGCATCGCGTCCGTGGCCGTCGCCGGCACGAGTCGATGTGCATCGCGATACTTGCCCCCGTCGGCCCAGCCCAAGCACGCCAGATGGCGTACGCCCAGAAGCGACGCCGCCTGAAGCAGCTCGTTCGCTCGACGTCGTGCCAGGTCAGCGCCACCGCGCCCCCCTGCTCCGTCGGTGGCGACGACCAGATGGACCCGACGCCCCTGGGATACGAGCGCGTCGATCGTGGCCGCGCACGCGATCGACTCGTCGTCGGGATGCGGCATCACGACCAGCACGTCGCAGCCCGGACCGACGTCCGTGGTCGGGCTCGCGGTCCTCGGCCATGGCAAAGCATCGGGGTCGAGGTCCTCGGCGACCAGCCCCTCACGCAGCGCATCGAGCAGTGCGCGCTGAGCACGTTCGACCCCCACCGGGTCGGGCGACATTTGCAGGACGGGCGTCGTCCACGACGGCCGTACGAACGCGTGCTCGACCCGCGAACGATCGACGCACGAAGTCCGCCCGAGTTCAGCGAGTGCGACAGGCAGCGGGACCGAAGGGCGCGCGTCGACGTGGGCCACCACTCCGTCGCGAATCCAGATCCCGCCCGGCGCGAGCAGCTGAGGCTGCACGGTCACGTCACCGGCTGCGAACACCACGTCGGCGGTGCCGAACAAAGCCGTCGGCACGTCGATGGGGACCACCGCGTGCAGACGGGGCTCGGCAGCATGGACGGCGGCGGCATCTTCGGCGATCGCGGTCACCCGTGCACCGACGTCCAGGTACGCGATCGAGGCCAGCGGACGGCCACGGGTCGTATATTCGACGACGCGTCGGCTCGGTGACGGAGTCAGCAGACCGTCAGTGGCCTCAGCGCGGGGGGCTGCCCGCTGACCATCGCTGCTCATCTTCAGCAGGGGTACGACGCACCCCCCGCCGAAGCTACTTCGCGGGCCCTGCGGCCCGCAGATCACAGGCTCAGCCCCATGCGGCGCGCCCGCGCACCGTCATCCGATCCGCGCGAAGCCCGGCGGCGCCGCAGCGTGCCACGGCATCATGCGTCTTCGAGCGTCGCCCGTGCGTGCTCGACCAGAGCAGCCGCCCACGGCGTCCATGGTCCGGGACGAGATCGCCCACTGCTGCCAATACAGCGGAACCGCGTGGCTTCGCCCCGGGCAGAGATCGACCAGGCGGCGGCGCTTCATCGGGGTTGCCGCAAGCCCCGACGGGTTGAGGCCCCACCCGAGGCCGAGCATGCACGCGTCGAGGTAGGCATGCGGCGACGGCAGATCGTGGGACGAGACCGACGCCCGTTTCACCCGATACGTTCGCTCGACGAACTTCGCAGCCATGTCGTCCTTCCGGTTGTAGGCGATCGCGGGCGCGGCCTGGAGCGACGCGGCCGCAACACCGTCGGCAAAGTGACGCCGGACGAACTTCGGGCTCGCAGTCGCGAGATAGCGCATCGTGCCCAGTCGCTGGACTCGGCACCCGCGCACAGGCTTGGACTCCGAGGTGACCGCGCCCAGGACCCGTCCCGAGCGCAGCCACGTCAGCGTGTGATCCTGATCGTCGACCAACAAGTCCACGCGAACACCCGTGCGAGCGCTCAACGACCGAAGCGCAGGGACGAACCAGGTCGCAAGGCTGTCGGCATCCACCGCAATGGCCAAGGAGATGCGGTCGTTGGCCTCCTCGCCACCACCCATTTCGGCCACGAGTTCGCGCTCCAAGAGTTCGACCTGGAGCGCGTGCCGATAGACCGCTTCCCCATGCATCGTGGGAACGCAGGGCGAAGCACGCACGATGAGTACGGCCCCGACCGCCTCCTCGAGAAACTTGAGCCGCTGCGAGATGGCCGAGGGCGTGACGCTCTCGAATCCGCAACGCCAAGCGTCTGTGAGGTCGTGCCGCACGCGGGCAACCTCTTGTACTCGGGCGACCCCGCCGGCGAAGCCGGACACATGCTCCAGGACCGCACATGCACGCTACGGCTCGAGACGCCCGTCGGAACCCAGACGATCTCCGCCACCTTCAGCAACATCGAAGCCTGCACGAAGACTTCGGCTGAGCGGGCCTGTTGCCTCACGTCGAGCGCGACGACGACCGCGGTGCCGCAACGGTCACAGCGGAAGAGGACCGGTGGCGATGTTGGCGTCCCCAAAGACCTCCATCGGTACGCCCATCTTGGTGGCAATCGAAGGAAGTAGATCGTTCACCCCGCGCCCAGGAAAGCTGCGGAACATCCCCGTGTCGAGCCAGTCGCTCCCCCCCGCCACGACCGCGAGGTGTCCCTCGGTGTTGTGGTGGTAGCCCATCTCGTGCAGCCAGACGACCATCGTGTTGTCGAGCAGACTCTTGCCATCGACGTCGATGCGCGCGTCGAGTTCCTTCAGCAGGTACTGGACCATGTGCGTCGCGATCCACGTCTCGGACTCGCGGCGATCGAGCGTGGCCTGCTCGGAGGGTTCGTCCCAGTAGCGGTGCGCGAGGCCAAAGTGAAAATCGCGATCGATGTTGATGCCCGCCTCGGGCCACGTCGGCCGCATTTCTTCGGCACCACTACGACCGAACTGCAGCGACCCCACGCGCGTGATGCCACAGGCCATGACCTGGACCATCGTGTCCACCAATCCCTCGAGCGTGCTCGGAACAGACGCGTTGTCGATGGCGTTCTTGCCGAACGTTGGGCTGCCGGGATCGCAGCGGAGCACGATGTCCTCGTCGAGTTCGGCTTCGATCTTGCGCACTGCGTCGAGGTGCGCATCCACTCGAGGACGCTGGTGCGCGGCCACTTGAGACCGAAAGCGGGTGAGGTCGCCGGACACGCGGTCGAGTAGGCTCTTCTTGCGGATACGCTTGGCCTCGAGTTCGGCGGGATCGATGTCGTGGTCGCCGAAGTAGAGGTCGAAGGCGACCGCGGGGTCCATGATGGGGTCGACCGGTTGATCCGCGCCGAGCGAGGACCACCGCGCCGAGGGGTCATTCGGCAAGCAGCGCACCCCGAACGTGGCCGCCTCGACGCCCATCTCCTGGGCGAGATACTGGTCCAGGGAGATCGAGCTGGCGTTGGTATCTGCGTTCTCGTTGAGCGTGTGCGTACCGGTGAGCAGCGACTGCGGACAATGGCTTCGGCTATGCGCCTTCTTGTGCAGGTCTCCAAACACCGCGAGCCGGTCGCGGAACGCAGACAGCGGCGCGAGGTAGCTGGGTAGCTCGCTCGGAAGCGGCGCGTTGCCCCCCATCTCGGCCATCGCCCACTCCTCGCGGTGCATGCAGTCGTTGGGCGACATCAAGAAGATGACGCGCTTTTGCGGGCCATCCTCCGCGTTGGCGAACTGCGAGAGGAACGGCAGGCCAAGCGGCGCGGTCGCGGCAGCCTTGAGAAACGGACGGCGACTCCAGAAGCGGTTCATGGCGGTAATCCCTCGTCGGTGCCAAAGCGAAACGAGTCGGACGTCGCGACCGCGACGATGGCCTCACGGATATCACCACCGCTGGCAACCACGGCATGCTCGGCGAGCTCGAGCGTGCAGCCGTCCGCGTCGGTGATGGCCCGACGGTGCGAATACTGGAAGAGCTGGCGCGTCATGCATCGCTGCACCGACTCGACGTCGGCGAGCAACTCGGACATACCGACGCCACCCTCGAAGCCAGGCTCAGGCAGACCGCTGATCTCGCCCCAAGACGGCGCAGCGGTCCACTGCCCGATGGCGTCGTACTCGCGCATTCCTTCACCAATGGGATCCATCAAGACGTGACATCCCGCGCACTGCGGGTTGTCGAGGCGCGCGATCGCAGGGTCGAATTCGACGTCATCGGGCGGCGGTGGAAGCTCGTCGCACATCAGGTCGCGCCGCACGATGACGCCGCGCTTGACGACCGACCCGTCACGCTCGTGGGCGTGCGCGGTGAGGAAGCCAGCTCGGGTGAGAATCCCGGCGCGTTCGCCGTTGGGCAGTTCGACCCAACCTTCCTCTTGCGGCGGCGCTGCCACGCCGTACAGCGCCGCCAGTGGGCCGTCCACCCATGCGCGACGCGTCTGCAGCAGCTCCCGCAACGTCCCGTTGCCTTCGAGGACCACGTCGGAGACGAGTACTCGAAGCTCACGATCCATCGACGCGGCGAGCTCGGCGTCGAAGTTCGGATACAGTTCGGAGTCCTTCACCGCAGCGCCGGTCTTCAGCGCTTCGACGTGCAGCCACTGCTCGGTGAAGGACCACAGGGTGTCGGCCGCGCGCGGGTCCTCGAGCATGTCACGGACGATGGCCTCGAGCGAATCGAGCGCGTCGAGTTGCCCCGAAGCAGCCTGGTCGAGCAGCGCATCATCGGGGCCGGTCGACCACAAGAAGTACGACAAGCGCGATGCCTGGGCATAAGCATCTGCGTATGGCTCGTCCGCGGACTCGCGGCGCGCGAGGTAGAGGAAGTGCGGTGAGGCCAGCCACGCGGCGAGGGTGTGCTCGAGCGCGGCCTCGACCCCGTGCTCGTCCCGCATCTGCGTGAAGTGGCCTCGATACTCGGAAGCCTCGACCGCCGTCAGGTCGCGGCGAAACACACGACGACCCCACGTGGTGATGAATCCCTCGACACAGCGGCTCTCTCCCAAGTCGCAGTCGCTGAGTTCCGTCGGGCCTGCGACGACTTCAGAAGCGACCGCTTCGGCGACGTCGATGTATAGCCGCGTCTGCAGCTCGGAGACCGCAATGTCGTTGGCATCGAAGCCCCCCGCGGGGGTGTCGTCGACGAGCGCGAGCGCGGGCTGCGACATCACGCCGAACAGATCCCGCACGGTGTTGTCGTATTCGAGCCGCGTCAAGCGTCGCATCGGCAGGGACGGCATTCCGGCGTCCCACGCACACTGCGAGTCCGACGGCACGTCCGGTTCGTCGGGATCGCCATCGCCTGCGTCCACGCCTTCATCGTCCACATCGGCGACGCTGGCGTCCGTATCGGGACGCGTCGCGTCGGCCTCGAACTCCGAGCCGCAGCCGAAGACCCCCAGCGCCGTGATCAGCCCGCGGAGCGTGCGACGCACCGTCATCGCTCCTGGGACTGCCGATCCGCGGATTCCATCCACAAGAACGTTCGCTCTTCTTTCGGCATTGCGCAACCGTTGGAAGTCGCCTGAATCCCGCACCCCGGCCTGAGGGCGGTCGAGGCGTGGAAAAAGGGCTGTGGCGCACGCGCAGCTGCCCGGCTCGATGGCCCGGATCCGCGCCACGGCCTCCCAGAGTGAGACGACGCGCAACGTCGTCCACCTTCGCGCCCGAAGGCGGTCACCTGTGACGGCTCGAGCCGGTCCCCGTTCCACGCTACGTAACAGACAGACTGGTCTGCTCGTTGAGACTCGGGAAGGCCTCGCCATGTCCGCTCCGAAGCTCGTTCCCCCGTTCACCCTCGAAACCGCCCGCAAGAAAGTCCGCGCTGCCGAAGACGCGTGGAACAGCCGTAACCCAGAGCGCGTCTCGATGGCCTATTCGGCCGACAGCCACTGGCGCAATCGTGACCAGATCTTTCAGGGTCGCGACGCAATTCGCGCGTTCCTCACCGGCAAGTGGGACACCGAGCTCGAGTACCGGCTCGTGAAGGAGCTGTGGGCGTACGGAGACGACCGCATCGCGGTCCGGTTTCAGTACGAGTGGCGCAATGCTCAAGGCCACTGGTTTCGCGCCTACGGCAACGAGCTGTGGGAGTTCGACGCCGAGGGCTTGATGCGACGCCGAGAAGCCAGCATCAACGATCGAGAAATCGCCGAGGACGAACGTCGATTCCACTGGGACTCGTCCGCACCGCGCCCGGAGGACCATCCGGGGCTGATCGACTCGCCCGAGTAGCGCGAAGGCTGACGCTGCGGTTCTTCGCCCGCTTGCTGGCAGGCACCTCGGCGGCCGGGCTTCTGCCGGGCTGCTACGACCTTTCCAGTCCGGGGCTTGCACAGACCGTCAGCGCACGCCCGTATCTGACCACTCAAGAGATGTTCGGGACCGTGGAGCGAGGCAAACCGCTGCCCTACACGCTGCCTCAGGAAGAGCTCGCCGCTGCGGGCCTCACGCCCAAGACTGGGCCCTCGAGCTCGTGTCCGACGAGGACGACCCCGCGGACCTGGACCATCCGCTGCTTCGGTCCACGCAGACCGCGTTCACCTACGCCGACCTCGAACGCCACGCGAAACGGCACGCGATTCGGTTCCTCAAGCCGCTGACCTGCGCCAACGGTGCGAAGCCGCTGGGGACGGGCCTGTGGGAGGGGATTGCACTGCGAAGCCCACTGGCGGGACGACCGTCGGAGGACACCGGTCACCCCGCTCGACCCGCCGACCGAAGATTGGGGCGGTCGCCTGCCCGAGGCGGATCCTCCGGTCGCAACCTTCTTCACCAGCGCACCATCGTCGTCACGTCCTGAGCCGGTGTGCTCTACTCGCCGCATTCCATGCCCGCTTCAACCCGCCGCAGTTCCGAACAGGTCGCGCGTCAGGTCCTCGAAACGGCCGACCGCCTCTTCTACGGGCAAGGCGTCCGTGCGACGGGTGTGAACCAGATCATCGCCGAAGCCGAAGTCGCCAAGGCCAGCTTCTACGCCCACTTCCCATCAAAGGACGACTTGGTCGTTGCGTATCTCGAGCACCGCCACGTCCGCTGGTTCGAGATGTTCCACGAGGTCGTCGACGCGGCTCGCTCCTCACGGGGTCGACTGCTCGCTGCATTCACGTTCTTGGGCCGTTGGCAGCCCAGCGTGGGGTATCGAGGTTGCGCGTTCCTCAACGCGATCGGTGAGGGGAGCACGTCCGAGCCCGTTGCACGGGTGGTCGCCTCGCACAAGGCCCAGCTGCGCGCGTTCTTCCAGACGGCCGCAGTGGCCGTCACCACCACCAAGGCGCGAGCGCGAGGACTCGGCGATCACCTGCTGCTCCTCTTCGAGGGCGCCATCATTCAGTCGTCGGTCCACCGAGACGCATGGCCGCTTCGTGCCGCGGCCAAGGCCGCGAGCGACCTCGTCCCTGCTGACGGCGCGTAATTCACTGCAAGCCGTCGCATCCGTGCGCAAGGCGAACTTCGTCCATGACCTGCTGAAGCTCGGGGTCGCGAATCGCCTCGATGTACTGGGTGTGGTCGTCGGCCGGTGACCACGGCGTGTCTCGCGCGAAGCGCTCATAGTAGAGCACCGTCTGCCCCCACAGGGTCAAGATCGACGCCCGAACGTTCTCGTCCTCGAGCATGTGGGCGTAGTCCTCCGGATGGTTCTGCTTCGCCCAGGCGAGATAGCGGGGCAATGCCCACGCGAAGTTGAGCGCGAGCTGCATTTCGTACGACCACTGCCCGTCTCGCTCGCGATGCAGTAGGTATGCGGTCGCGAGATCGTGGTTGTATTGCGTCCACTCGCTCAGCGTCGTCTGAATGCCCTGGTCGCTCGAAAGCGTCCCAGGGTCGAAGTAGACGTCGTTTGCGGCTGCGTCGGGAATGCGGCCGTGATGTGCGTCAGCGGTGATCTCGGACCGAGCGAAGTAGTCTCGGTCCGGCACGGGCACGAAAACGTCGTCGGAGATCTGGTACGCACCGGACCCGAAGTCCCAACCGTGACCACACTCGTGCACGGCAAACTCGATGGCCGCCGTCACGTTGGGCCAATCAGGCCCCAGAGCATCCGCCCACATCGCGTGACACCCCGCATCCGCCGACTCGATGATCTCGAGGCCGAACGGGTAGCCCAAGCTCAAGATCTCGGCCGCGAACGCGACCTTTTCGTCGGTCTCCGTCGCGGCATTGAGGGCGTCGACGAGCCCATCGATGTCTTGCTCGCGATCTGGCAGCGTCTCGCAGTACCTGCCGTCGAGGCAGCTCGGGTCCGTAAGCTCGTCAGCCAAGGGGCCATCGTGGCATTGCCCTTCGCCGACGCTCGGACCGTCACCGGTCTCGCTGTCGCCGCCCTGCGAACTCGACGACGCATCGGGCTCGGCGCCCGTACTCTGGCCGCTCCCCGTGCTCGACGTTGAGCCGCCGGGCATTGCATCGTCGCCCGAGCTTCCGGCCTGTGTCTCGCCTCCCCACGGGTCGGCACTCGAACCGCCCCCCTCAGCTCCATTCGATCCACAGGCGGTCTGGGCTGCGGTCAGCACGAGTAGTCCGAACATGAACCGACGCACGCTTTGTAGCTCGATGGTGGTCGTACGAGGCATTTCCCGCGATAGCATGTGTGCTCGGTCTCGCAACCGCGGCCGCCGCCGCCAAGGGCGTTCAGCCGGAGTTCGGGCCTCCGCACGTGCGAACAAAGCGGACGCGCGACTACGTGCTTTCCAAAGCTCGAATGCAGCGAATGCAGCGAACGCGGTGCTTGGCAACGAAACGACAAAACCGCCACATTTCGCACTCCACATCGTGCGATCGCGGACGTCGGCACCACCCCTGTGTACTCCGGCCGATGGCCACGTCTGGCTGGCACACCAGCTCACCGTAAGTTCGGTAAGCCTTCCCGCCGCGGTCACGGAACGTGCGATTTCCGGGTGATTTGGGCAGATTAAAAATGCGGATTCGCGCCTCCGCACTACAGTCAGGATCAGTCGCTTCCGCACCGATGCCGGGTCGTGGACGGCTGCCCTGTCGCGAGTCGGTGGCGGTATGGGGCCTCGATCGAGGTCTCCGTACCGCTGCGAGCGCTCGTCCGTAGAAGGCGTGCAACTCCGCCGTCTTCGTTTTCGAAAGGCCCCCCCCCAATGAAAACACGTTCTCTCCTCGCAGCTGGCCTCCTGGCCAGCGGCGGTTGCTATGACGGCGTCGACAACTCGCCGGCATTCACCTTCGGAAGCGACGGTGCGTCGAGCACCGATGGTAACCCCACAACCCTCGGTGGCGGCTCCACCGGCGTGTCCCCCACGTCGTCGGCAAGCGGCCCGGACGATGGCGGAGTGACAGGGACCGGGGAGCCGGGCGACGAATCGACGTCGACGGGCGCTCCGCCGACCGAACCGGAGGAGAACACGCTCGCACGGGGCATCGCCCTGAGCCGCGTCGAAGCAAACCAGGGCGTCGCCGTTACGCTGAACGACGGCAGCACCCTCGTGCCGGTAGGAGGCCGCAACGCTGAACTCGTGTACGGACGCACGACACTCGTTCGGGCGTTCTGGGAAACCGGCGCAGACTGGCAACCTCGCGCCATCGAGGCGCGCCTCACTCTGGTGCCGCCCAACGGCGAACCGGAAGTTCTCACGGAGGTGCGCACCGTCGATGGTCCGCCCGACGAGCGCGACCTGGCCGGTACCTTCTCGTGGGTGCTTGCGCCCGAAGACGTGCCGCCGGGCGTGCAGTTCTCGCTCGGCCTGCACGAGGTCGACGAGACCCTCTTCGACGACCCCCCAGCACCCGAACCCCCTCGTCTTCCTCGCGAGGGCGTGTCGGACCTCGGAGTGAGCCCCGACGAGATGGTGCTCAAAGTCGTCGCGATCCCCGTGGTCAATCAATCCGGAGGCGTGATCGTCACCGACGCGAACAGGAAACACTTCGAGGACAGCATGCTCGCAGCATACCCCGTTCAGTCGGTCGAAGTGACGTTCCGCGACCCCGTCAACACAGGGGGCATCCTGCAACAACAGCAGGAAGGCTGGGACATTCTTCGCTCTGCACGCACGCAAGATGGTGCGGCACCGAATGTCTACTACCACTTGCTCATCGACGGGGACAGCTGCTGCGCCGACAACGGCCAGTTCGGATGGGGTGGCATCGCAGGCGTCTCGAGCGACGACATGAATGCCGCGTCATGGGGCGGACGCGATGCCATGAGCAAAGTCGATGGAGATGGGTCTTGGAGCCTCGGCGTCGTGATTCACGAACTCGGGCACAACCACGGCCGCCCGCACGCTCCGTGTGGCGGACCGGCGGGGCCCGACCCCAACTACCCTTCGGGCGGCGACTACGCCCAAGCGGGCATTGGCGTCCAGGGCTTCGACATCGTCACCGGCGAGCTCTACAACCCGTTCCCGTCGGACCCTCCGCAAAACCAGTGGGACAACCCGCTCAAGGACGTGATGTCGTATTGCTGGCCAAGCTGGTGGAGCGACTACAACTGGCAGCTCAATCTGGAGCGCACCCGCACCCTCACATCGTGGGATGGCGCATCGGTGGACCAGGGTCCAATGACCTGGGCACTGCGCGGCATACTCACCTCGGATGGTTCACAAGGCTGGCAGGTCGTACGAGTCCCTGCCGCCGCAGCGAGCGCTCGAGGCGAAGTCTCTGCCCACCTGCGGTTCGGGTCGACCGATACCGAAACGCCGGCGTTCGTCACCGAACTCTCCGAAGGCGGGGTGATCGTGGGCGTCCCGCTGCCGGACGGCGAGCTGAACTTCGACCGCGTGGAACTCGAGTTCCCGTCCCGCACGTGGTCGGTCTCGGTCGACGACATCAGCCGGGAATGGTAACCGGCGGTCCCCCGTCGCACGTCCACAAGAAGTTGTCGAGCATGACCGCGGAGTCGAGGCCTCCGTCGGTCAGGTCGAAGATCGCGAAGTACACCTCGATGGTCTCGCCCGGAACGACAGGTGCGCTGGTGGACAGCCACCGCGTTCCGGCATGGCCCTGCGCACCCGTTCCGGCTAGCTCGGGCGCTTCGCAAGGGGCGGGACAGTCCACCGGGTTGGCCGCATCCTTGAAGTCGAGGAAGCCTGCGTTCAACGAGATCGGCGCGCCGAACTCGTCGAACGAGACGTTTCCGGTCCACTCCTCGGATTCCAGCCACGCAACGTACATGTCGTTGAACATCGACTGGTAGTAGACGGGATACTCGACGGAGAAGAACGCGAAGTCGTAGGTGAACCCGTAGGTTCCGCCTGGCACCTCGGCGGAGAACGACAAGTACGCGAGATCGAACGCGTCACCGCCCTGCTCGTACTGTTCCAAGATCGTGTTCGAACAGTCGCCCGTTCCCACCAAGCCGGGCTGATCCTCGCACGTGTCTCCACCGGCCATCGTGACCGGAAGCTTCGTCATCGGAGCCGGCAGGTCGCCCAAACCTGTCGCGCCGAACGGGTTGCTGAGCAGTCCGCTGAGTAGCCCGTCGACGGCGGTCACCATTTGCTCCGCGACGCCCGTCGACAAGAACACGACCTTGTCCCCCTCGCGGGGCGGGAACTCGCCCGAGGAGCCGAACTCGCCTTCGTGGACGTAGATCTGCTGTGCGTCGCCGAAAAAAACGCCATCGACCTGCGGCCCGCCGTCGCAATTGAGGCCCAGCGCATGCCACGGGTCGTCGTCCTGCGCGTCGCAGCTCGTCGGAGAGGGCGCAGTGCACTCCGAAACGTCGCCAAAGTCGGGGAACGTCCCGACGTCGAAGTTGACGGACGAATCGTCGCCGGGCTCGTCGGAGGTGACGCCGTCATCGACCCCCGCGCCCGAGGAGGTTTCGAACGGCCCAGTCGACGTGCTGCTTTCACCCGAAGCGACGGCATCGG
>CAYSPB010000123.1:0-17288 GCA_964432695.1 uncultured Nannocystaceae bacterium | reverse complement strand
CCAAACACGACAGATCGTGTCGCGACTCGTCGAGCTGCCCGAGCAAGTAGAGGTTGAGCAGCAGCAGGTCCATCGACGTGTTGCCGACGCGCTCGCCGATGCCGAGGCCGCAGCCGTGCACGCGGTCCACCCCGTGCTCGAGCGCGAACAGGGCCAAAGGAAGGGCGTGACCGCGGTCGTTGTGGCCGTGCCAATCGAGTTCGACCGTGTCTTCGCGGTCGAGCGCGCGCAGCAGGCCCTTGGTGAAGCCCAACAGGTTGGTGACGCCGTCGGGCGTGGCGTGACCGCAGGTGTCGCAGAGCACGAGGCGCGTCGCCCCGGCACCGATTGCGGCCCGGAACAGGCGGTCGAGCGTGCTCGGGTGGCTCCGCGTGGTGTCCTCAGTGACGAACGACGCGGGCAGGCCGTGGTCGACCGTGAACTTGATCGCGTTGGCCGAGAGCTTCTCGAGCCGGTCCACGTTCCAATCCTCCGCGTAAGCGCGAATCGGGCTGGATCCAATGAACGCGGTCACTTCGATCGGCAGGCCGACCCGCTGCGAGATGTCGACGATCGGCTGGATATCGGCCTCGACGGTTCGCGCCGCGCAGTTGGGCCGGATGCTGAGCTTCTCTTCGACGATGCATCGGGCGAGCTGCTCGACGTCGTCTTGCGCCCGCTTGCCCGCCCCCGGCAGTCCGAGGTTCACCACGTGGACACCGAGCCGATCCATCAGCCGCAGAAGCTCCATCTTCTGCTCGATGGAAGGGTCGCGCACCGACGGCGACTGCAGGCCGTCGCGGATCGTCTCGTCGACGAACTGCGGGGCCTTGCGCAGCAACGGACCGCGGCGGTCCTTCTCGTTCCAATCGTAGATGAGGGCAGCGGTGTCGCTCATGGTGCTCAGGCCTGGGCGACGATGATGTCGTCGCGGCGGAAGAAGTACTGAATCTGCTCGAGAAGGCCGTAGAACATCTCCTCCTCGATCTCGTCGTCGTCATCGACCTGCGAAAGGACGAGGTCGCGCATGATGACGATGCCCTGGAGTTCGGCTTCATCTTCATCGCTCTTGGGCGAGCCGAGGAACACGACCGTGCCTCGCGGGTCGACGCCACCTTGAACCTGCTCGGCGCTCGCGCGGGCCTGCACCGTGATCGGTGCCGCCGCCACGAGCTTGAGCACGGGGTCGGGCAAGCCTTCGAGCACTTCTTCGATGCGCGAGCGAAGCTCCTGCGTCTCCGCAAAGTCGGGCTCGGGCGGCATCTCCTCGCCCAGGTCCGCCCACTCCTTCGCGTCGAGTTCCAGCACGCGCACCATGGTCTTGCGCGCGTCCGCTTCTTGCCCCACGGCGAGCAGCGCAATGCCGAGCTGGTAGTGAATGTCCGAGTCTTCGGCGTCGTGGCTCAGCGCCTCTTTGAGGGTGGAGACCGCCGTGTCGAACTGCTCGTCGGCCAGCAACGCCGCGCCAAGCGTGCCCAAGTAGGCCGGGTGCGACTTGCGAGACGCGTCGATGCCCTCGAGGACCTCGAGCGCCTCGGCGGCGTCATCGACCGCGAGCCGAAGCTGGGCGAGCAGGAGACGGGCATCGTCGGCCTGCTCGCTGGGGACATCCGAGAGCTCGAGGACCTTGCGGACCTGCTCTTCGGCCTCTTCGACCTCCTCGATCGTGAACAGGCACTCGGCCGCGTCAAAGTGGATGTCGGGTCGACCGGCGCCCTGGTCGGCCGCCTCGAGCAGAAGCTTCGTGGCCTGCTCGAGATCCTCCTGAGCCCACGCGAGCAGCCCGCGAAGATGCAGTACGCGGACGTGATTTTCGCCGGCCGTGGCCTGCGCCTCGGTGAGCGCGGCCTTCGCCGCTTCGATGTTCTCGTCCTCGACCGCTTGCAATCCGCGATCGATGAGGGCGTCGAGATCGGACATGGCCGCACCGTAGACCGTGGCGACCATCGCCAGCGGACCACCCTGCAGTTACCCGGGTGAGCGCGCTCATGCATTTCGCGTGAACCGGCCTCCCTGCCACTCCAGCGGCTTCCGGCGATTCGCGCTGGCGGCCGGTGGCACCCCGCAATCGAGCAGTTGGCGCGTCGGTCGTGGGGGATTGTGAGCGGGCCCACCGTGCCCAAAGGGTGAGTCGGGCCCGGATGACAGGAACGCAGCGACCGTCCATACTCCAACGGCTTGGCGCCAGGCGTTCTTTTATCCCGCTTTTTGGGTGTTTTTCGAAGTTCGCCGTAACGCGTCTGCCCGCAGAGAACTCAGGAACGCAAGTTTATGGACACTCCGGTTTCCCAGGACGCGACCCGAAAAACCCTCGAGTCCGTCGTGATCCGATTCGCGGGTGACTCCGGTGACGGCATGCAGCTTGCCGGCACGCAGTTCACCCAGACCACCGCGGTGGCCGGGAACGACCTCGCGACGTTCCCCGACTTCCCCGCCGAAATCCGGGCGCCCGCCGGCACGACGTTCGGCGTTTCCGGGTTCCAGGTCCACTTCGCGTCCCACGACGTGCTGACACCCGGCGATGAGCCGGACGTGCTCGTCGCGATGAACCCGGCCGCGCTCAAGGTGAACCTCGGCGACGTGCCGACTGGCGGATTCATCATCGTCAACACGGGCGCGTTCACGAAGGCCAACCTCAAGAAGGCCGGCTACGAGAGCAACCCGCTCGAGGACGGCTCGATCGACCCGTACCGCGTCCTTCAGATCGACATCACGCGCCTTGCGACGGCGTCGGTCGAGCACACCGGCATCAACACCAAGTCGGCGGTGCGCACGAAAAACGTATGGACGCTCGGCCTGCTGTACTGGCTCTTCGACCGCGACCGCGGCCCCACCACCGAGTGGCTCAAGAAGAAGTTCGCGAAGAAGCCCGAGCTCGCCGAAGCCAACATCGCAGCGCTCAATGCCGGTCACGCCTACGGTGAGACCGCCGAGCTTCCCGTTGGCGTCTCGCTCTACAAGGTCCCCAAGGCCAAGCTGCCCGCCGGCACCTACCGCAACATCGAAGGCAACACCGCGCTGGCGTGGGGCATTGCCGCGGCGGCCAAGCTCTCGAAGACCCCGGTGATGTTCGGCTCGTACCCGATCACCCCGGCCTCGTCGGTGCTGCACGCTCTCGCGCCGCTGAAGCACTTCGGCGTGACCACCTTCCAGGCCGAAGACGAGATCGCGGCGGTCTGCTCCTCGATCGGCGCCTCGTGGGCCGGAGCCATCGGCGTCACGTCGACCTCGGGTCCGGGCATGGCGCTCAAGGGTGAGGCCATCGGTCTCGCGGTGATGATCGAGCTTCCGCTGGTCATCCTCGACGTGCAGCGGGCCGGTCCGTCGACCGGCATGCCCACCAAAACGGAGCAGGCTGACCTCTTCCAGGCACTGTACGGTCGCAACTCCGACGCGCCGCTTTGCGTGCTCGCGCCGCAGTCGCCCGGCGACTGCTTCCACATGGCCATCGAAGCGGTTCGCATCGCGACCAAGTACATGACCCCGGTCATCGTGCTCTCCGACGGCTACATCGCCAACGGCGCCGAGCCCTGGTCGCTGCCCAGCTACGCGGACCTGCCGGCGATCGAGGTCAAACACCACGCGGATACCGAAGGGTTCCACCCGTACCTACGCGACCCCGAGACGCTCGCCCGCATCTGGCCCGTGCCCGGCACGCCCGGACTCGAGCACCGCGTCGGCGGCCTCGAGAAGAACTTCGACTCGGGCCACATCTCGTACGACCCGGACAACCACCACAAGATGACCCAGGTCCGCGCCAACAAGGTGCTGGGCATCGCCAACGACATCCCCGAGCAGCAGGTCGAGCTCGGCACCGAAGGCGGCAAGCTGGCGATGGTCAGCTGGGGTTCGACCTACGGTGCGGTCAACCAGGCCGTCCGTCGCGCCCGCGCGGCCGGCAAGGACGTCAGCCATATCCACCTCCGGTACATGTGGCCCATGCCTCGCAACCTCGCGGAGCTGCTCGGCAAGTACGAGCAGATCATCGTGCCCGAGCTCAACAACGGTCAGCTCGTCAAGGTGCTCCGCTCCGAGTACCTGCTGCCCGCGCAATCGCTGCCCAAAGTGGCCGGCAAGCCCTTCCGCGTGGCCGAAGTCGTCAACGCGATCAACGAAGCCCTCGAAGGCAAGGAGTCCAACTGATGGCACCTCTCGATCCTCCCGCAGCGAAGAAGCTCACCAAGAAGGACTTCACGTCCGACCAAGAGGTCCGCTGGTGCCCCGGCTGTGGCGACTACGCCATCTTGGCCGCCATCCAGCGCACCCTGCCCGAGCTGGGCGTCACGCGTGAGAACTCGGTGTTCATCTCGGGCATCGGCTGCAGCAGCCGCTTCCCCTACTACATGGACACGTACGGGTTCCACACGATCCACGGTCGCGCGCCCGCGTTCGTCACCGGCGTGAAGCTGGTCAACCCCGAGCTCGACGTCTGGATGATCACCGGCGACGGCGACGGGCTGAGCATCGGAGGCAACCACCTCCTGCACGTGCTGCGTCGCAACGTGAACGTGCAAATCATGATGTTCAACAACCGGATCTACGGCCTGACCAAGGGGCAGTACTCGCCCACATCGCTGGTCGGCCTCAAGTCGCCGAGCTCCCCGATGGGCAGCATCGACGCACCGGTCAACCCGCTGCTGTTCGCCCTCGGCGCGAACGCTCGATTCGTCAGCCGCGGCATCGACACGATGATCAAGCCGCTGACCGGCCTGTTCAAGCAGGCGCACGCTCACCAAGGCGCGTCCTTTGTAGAGATCCTGCAGAACTGCCCGGTCTTCAATGACGGCACCTGGACCCAGGTCACCGCGAAAGACGTCGCGTCGGACATGCAGCTTTGGGTCGAGCATGGCCAGCCGCTGCTGTTCGGCAAGGACAAGAAGAAGGGCCTCATCGTCCGTGAAGGCGCAGCCGCCGTCGACGTCGTGACGGTCGGTGAGAACGGCGTCACCGAAGCCGACGTCACCGTCTTCGACGAGACCAACCGAACCATGGCGTTCCTGCTCGCGCAGCTGATGCCCTCGGAGTACCCGATGGTCTTTGGCGTCCTGTACCGCGATCCGAGCGGCTCCTACGAGACCTCGGTGGCAGCGCAAAACACTCTGGCCATCGAGCAAAAGGGCGAAGGCGACATCGACGCACTGCTGCGGTCGGGTCACACCTGGACCGTGGAGTGAATTCGGAGGAATCCTCGGATTCCTCACCTGCGTGGATGCGCGGCCCCCCGTGGGCCGCGTTTTTCAATTGGGCCACCGCACTCCCGCGACCCACCTCACCATGGCATCGTGGCCTCGTCGTCCGCGCGATTGAAACCCCGGACGTCCTCCCCCGTCCCACCTGCAAGGACTGAAATTTCCATGACCTCGACTCGTACGTTCCGCACCATCCTGCTCTCGCTCACCCTTGGCGCTCTCGGGGCCGTTGGCTGCGTGATCACCGTCGGCGAGGCCGACTGCTCGAAGTGCGACGCCGACAACGAGCCCGACGCGCTGTGCCACTCCAGCTACAACGCCGCGACGGACCTGTGCGAATGCGACCCGGGCTACGTCTTTGAAAACCCGAACGACCCCAACGACTTCGAGTGTGAGCGTGAAGAGTCCAAGCCGGGCACCGGCGACTGTGGCTCCGACCCCAACACGTCGACCGACGCGAACGGCAACTGCGTCTGCACGAACGGCACCGAGTGGTGCAGCGACGACCCGGCCGACCTGACCTGCTGCAACCCCAGCGGCTCCGACACCGACGTCGACCCGACCAACGCCAGCACCGAAACCGAGTCCGGCGTCGACACCGAGTCGGGCACTGACACCGAGTCGGGCACCGACACCGAGGACACCTCGGCGGACTCGACCGGCAACGACAGCGGCAGCGTCGATCTCCCGGCCTGCGACGAGTCGACCAACGAGCAGTTTGCGTGCACGAACGCCGGCGGCCCCGAGTCGGTCGAAGGCAGCCAGATGTTCCAGTGTCTCGACGGCGAGTGGAACGAGGTCGACCTCGACGCGGATTGTGAGTTCGAAGGTGCCGACTTCGCCTACGGATGCATCGTCGGCGACGACGGCGTCCCCGGTCCCTTCTGCGGCTCTGGCCCGGGCACCGACTGCACCGACGCGGACGACACGTGCAGCAGCGAGACGCTGCTGCAGTCGTGCCTGTTCGGCAAGCTCACCGACGTTGACTGCGAAGAGTTCTGCACCGGCGAAGAAGCCAAGGTTCAGTGCGACTTCGGCGAGTGTGACGCGAAGTCGCTCAGCTGCGCCTGTTTCGACGAAGGCAACGTCGCCTGCCCGTAAGGTAGACTCCGGCGCCCGGCGGCTTCGGTCGCCGCGCGTCGACCATGCTCTCGAGTCAGGACCTCCACCCCAAGCACGGCGCTCGCTTCGTCTTCACCCGCGAAGGCGAGGACGATCCCCGCTACCGCGTCGAGGTTTACCTGCCGCAAGCGCGACTTCTGCAAACGCAGTTATCGTGGGATGACGAGGGCAAACCACAGGTTGTCCCAGGCCTCGATGACGACGCCGTCGTCGAGCAACTCTACAAGCTCGCGCGCGTGCTCAAACGGTCGCCAAAGGCCCGTTTGACGCGTTGGCGCGAGCTTTCGTCGTAGTTGCGCGGCGGGCGATCAGGACGCTCCCGCGCGCTTGCGGTGGCCTAGGAGTTCTGGAACGATGCCCGTCACCGTGAAGGCCCCTCTGCGTCCGTTCGAGTACATGGCCTGGGCGAAGGCGGTCCCCCACGGCGCTCGGTACAACCTGACGGCGAGCGGCATGGCGGACACCACCGCCTCCGAGGCCGAGGCGTCCGACTGGGCACAACTGACCGCCGAGGCGATGGGTCGCCGCGACGTCGCCTGGGAATCCTGGGATGCCTACATCGAGGCCGTCGCTTCGCGGTACGCGGTCGAGCCCGATCAGGTCACCCCCACCCTCGGGGCAAGCCTCGCAATCACGCATGCATTGATTGCACTCGTTCGCGCCGGTGACCACGTCGTGGTCGAGCGCCCCACCTATGAACCGCTGCACCGCGCGCCCGAGATCCTCGGCGCGCAGGTGAGCCGACTCGAGCGCACCTTCGACGACGGCTGGGCCGTGGTACCCGAACGACTCGCGCAGCTGCTGACCTCACGGACGAAGGCGGTCCTGCTCAGCAACCTGCACAACCCCAGCGGCGTCGCGATCGGTGCCGACACCATGCGCGAGATCGCCGAGCTCGCGGCGCGTGTGGGCGCGATGGTCCTCGTCGACGAGGTCTATCTCGACTTCGACTTCTCCATCGACACCGACGTCCCAGTGCAGCCCGCATGCAAGGTCGCCCCGAACTGCATCAGCTGGAGCAGCACGACCAAAGCCTTTGGGTTCTCCTCGCTGCGCGCGGGCTGGATCGTCTCGGCCGATCCTGACGCCGCCCGCGCCATCCGAGCGGCCACCGACTATCTGCACGTCTACCCGCCAGTCGCCACGACTGCGCTCGGTTCGCGCGTGTTGCGCAACGCAGGATCGCTGCAGTCCAAGGCCCAGCGGGTGGCAAGCGCAGGGCGCCGGGTTCTCGAGCGGTGGATCGAGTCCGAGTCCCGCGTTCAGTGGGTTCCGCCCACGTTCGGCATCACGAGCGTGGTCAAGCTTCCCGACCGGATGTCCGACATCGCCTTCGCCGAGCACCTTCGCCAGCGGTACGAGACGCAGGTCGTACCGGGCTCGATGTTCGAGGCTCCTGGCTTCATCCGGGTGAGCTTCGGGATCGATCCGGTCACGCTGGAGCAGGGGTTGGCCAACATCTCCGCGGCGCTGGACGATCTCGCGGAGTAGACCCGGCCGTCTGTCGCCGAGGGGTCCATGACCACGGTCTCGCTCGCACTCTGGCTCGGGCTGGGCGGTGGCATCGTGTGGGATGCGCCCCCGCCGTGCCCAGAAGCCCCCACGATTGAGCGCCGCGTCGCCGAGGCCGGCATCGAGGAGCCTCCTTCCACTCGGGCCCGGGTCGAGGTCCGCGAGGCCGGCTCGGTGTGGCAACTCGAGGTCGAGTTCGGCGATGCACCAGCGCGGGTCGTCGAAGGGGAAAGCTGCGACGCACTGGCGGACGCGCTGGTCGCGATGATCATCCTGCAGGGCGACGGCAGCCAGTCCCTGGACGAGGTCGAGCCGGCGATGCCACCTCCGACCGTGCCCGGTCCGCCCTCCCTCCCCGCGACCGCGCCACCGCCCACCACTGCACCGCCGCGCGAACAGCCACGCGCCCTTCCCCCGCCCGCGGCTCCACGCCGTCGGCCCAGCCGCCGTGGCGCGTTGCTGCTGGGCGTCGAGGGCGGCATCCACGGACTGGGAATCCCTGGGCCCGGCGGCGGGGCTGGCCTTCGGCTCGGCGTCGCGTTCGACCGCCTTCGGCTCAGCGGCTATGGGCAGTGGTGGTTCCGGCGCACGAAGCCGGTCCGCATCCCCATCGAAGCCACGTACCGCCTCGCCGTGGCCGGACTCGAGGCCTGCGGCGTCGCGACCTTTGGCCGCCTCGAAGCGCTCGGCTGCGGCGTATTCGAGTTCGGCGAACTTCGTGCCCAGGGTCTTCGCGCGGCACCCTCGAGAACCAAGCGTCATCTCTGGGTCGCACCCGGAGCGGTCGGCAACCTGCAGTGGCGGATCCGAAACCCGGTGCGGTTGGGCCTCGGCGTTGCCGCGCTCGCTCCGCTAGCGCGGCGCCAGTTCGCCGTGGGTGACCTGACGGCGGGTGAGGTGGGTTCGATCGAGCTTCGTGGCCTGCTCCACGTTCTCGTGGTCGTGCCCCGTGGACGCCGCGAAAAAAACCCTGATGTCCGCTGATACTTCCGGCGCGTGGTGGGCAAGAGGAAGAACCCCCGTGCCTCCAGAGGCCGACCATGAGACTGCGGAATCCCCGCAACTGCCGGACTTCGACGCCGTCTATCGCCAGCATGCCGCATTCGTGTGGCGTGTCGGACGAGCCATGGGCGTGCCGACGCTCCACATCGACGACGTGGTGCACGACGTGTTCTTGGTCGTCGTCCGGCGGCTGGCTGACTTCGACCCCCAGCACTCGATGCGGGCGTGGCTGGCGGGGATCACTCGGCGGGTCGTCGGACACCTGCGACGCAAACAAGGCCGGGAAGACCGGCGCCTTCGCGCGCTGCCGGACCCGGAGCCACCACGAGGTCCGCACCAGACCCTCGAGCGACGCGAGAGCGAACAACTCATGGAGCGGTTCCTTGGCCAACTCGACGCGGACAAGCGGACGGCGTTCATTCTGATGGAACTCGAGGGACTCACCGCCCGCGAGGTCGCGGCGGCGTGCGGCTCCAATCCGCGCACGATCTACTCTCGGGTTCGGGTCGCCCGGTCCAGGTTTGAAACCTTCGTCGCGGAGGTCGCCCGATCATGAGACGTTCTCCGGACGCCCAGCGGCTGCTGGCCGAATACCGTCGAGACATCGAACCGACGCAGGAGCAACTCGACGACGTGCGAGACCGCCTCGACTCGGACCGGCGCTCGCCTCCCTCCCGCATCGTCTTGGGCATTGTCCTCACCGCCGCCGCCGCACTGCTGGTGACGTGGTGGGCTGCGCGGTCGGCCTCGATGGCGTCGGACCCAATCGAGGCACCGGTTCAAGCTCCCCACGAGCACCTGCCCGTTCCGAACGGCGGTCAGTCGCACGAACGGCTGCCAAGGCCGGCACTCCCTCGTGCCGTAACGCCAACCCCACCGCCCGAATCCACGGCCACCCAAAGCTCCGCCCCCCTGCGTCGGCGACCCCTGCCCGCGGCACCTCCCGTAGACATGAGCGAGTCGCCGTCCCTACGACTCGCCGCGGAAGCCAAGCTGATCCGGCGCGCGGAGGCACGGCTACGCAACGACGACGCTGCGGGGGCACTCGAACTCTTGCAAACCCACGCCCGAACCTTTGCGGACGGTGCCCTGATCGCCGAACGCCGCGCGTTGCGAGCCATCGCGCTGTGCCGGGTCGGCAAGCAAGCCCAGGGCCGCGGTGAAGCGGCCACCCTCGAAGGCGACCCCGCGGTGCGACCGTACCGTGAGCGGATCGACGAGGCCTGTAAATGATCAATGGCCTCATCATTTTCGACCGCCGTGGGCAAGAGGGGTCGATGAACACGACGAACCGTTTTCGCATGCTGTGGATCTCGAGCGCGCTCGGTCTGACCCTGGCCAGCGGATGTGACGACCCCAAAGAGAGTTCGTTGGGCGACCTTCCAGCAGCCGACGCCAGCGACATGACCGGGCCCGAAGAACCCAGCGGCAGCGAGGATTCAGGCGACGTCTCCGGCAACGTCGTCGGAGAGGCCTGTGACCTGAGCAACCTCGACATCGAGTCGGTCTTTCTCGACCTCGAACCGAACGACGTGTGCGGACAAGGCAACTACTGCCTGTACGCCCCGGAAGAGGCAGCCCCATCCGAAGACTGCACCGACGATGAACAATGCGGCGGCAATGGAGAGTTCTACTGCGACCTCGAAGAAGGTCGCTGCGCACTGGACCCCGCCTTCATCGAAGAGCGCTCCATGTGCACCCAGACCTGCGATACCGCAGCCGACTGCGTCGGCGTGGACGGCACGGCATGTGAGAGCGGCTTCTCCTGCGAGCCCATCGCCAGCCTAGGCTCCCTGTGCTGTCAGCCCGTGTGCGTCTGCAACGATGACCTCAACGTCGCCGCCGCCGAAGCACTGCGCCAAGGCTGCGAAGACGGCACCATCTCCGAAATGCCCGGCTGCGGCTAGACAGTCCCCTGTGATGAGCGCAGGCGGCCTGCGCTCATCACAACGCCCCGCGCACGAGAGCCAAGGAACCCGAAGGGTTCCGCTGCGCAAAAAATAGAAATACGTCGAAGCAGAGGCCTCCGCGCGAAGCCTCCCGTAGGAGCCCCCTCTCACCGAAGGGGAGGAGGCGACGAAGGGAGGCGAAGCCCCACCACCCTCTGAGCACGAAAGCGAGGAACCCGAAGGGTTCCGCTGCGCAAAAAATAGAAACACGTCGAAGCAGAGGCCTCCGCGCGAAGCCTCCCGTAGGAGCCCCCTCTCACCGAAGGGGAGGGGGCGACGAAGGGAGGCGAAGCCCCACCGCTAGACGTTAAACCGGAAGTGCATGATGTCCCCGTCCTGCACCTCGTACTCCTTGCCCTCGGAGCGCAGCAGGCCCTTGGCCTTGACCGCGGCTTCGGAGCCGTACTCGATGAGGTCGGCGTACTTCATGACTTCGGCGCGGATGAAGCCGCGTTCGAAGTCGGTGTGGATCTTGCCCGCGGCACCCGGCGCTAGCGTGCCGCGCGTGATGGTCCACGCCCGCACTTCCTTCTCCCCTGCCGTGAAGTAGGTGTAGAGGTCGAGCAGGCGGTAGGCGGTCCGGATGAGGCGGTGCAGGCCCGGCTCTTCGAGGCCGGCCTCTTCGAGAAACTCTGCCTGCTCCTCGGCGGACAACGCGGCGATTTCGGACTCGATTGCGGCCGAGATGACGCAGACCTCGGCACCTTCTCCCTTGGCGCGCTCGACGACGCCGTCGACGTACGGCGCTTCGAAGCCCTTGTCGGCGTGCGTCTCGGCAACGTTGCAGGCGTAGAAGACCGGCTTCGCCGTCAGCAGCGCCAGCGGCTCGAGCACCGCCTGTTCGTCGTCGTCGAGCTCCATCGCGCGCACTGGCACGCCTTCTTCCATCTGCGCGAGCACCTTGTTCGCGACCTCGAGTGCCTTCTTTTCGGCCGCGTCGTTGCCCTTCGCCGCCTTCGCCGCCTTGTCGCGTCGAGACTCGAGCGACTGCATGTCCCGTAGGAGCAGCTCGGTGTCGATGACGTCGATGTCCGCGCTCGGGTTTACCCGTCCTTCGACGTGCACGACGTTGTCGTCGTCGAAGCAGCGTACGACGTGGCAGATCGCATCCACCTGGCGAATGTGGCTGAGGAACTGGTTCCCCAGGCCCTCGCCCTTGCTCGCACCTTTGACGAGGCCAGCGATGTCGACGAACTCGATGGCGGTCGGCACGACCGACTTCGGGTTGATCAGCTTGACGATCTCGTCCATCCGCGGGTCCGGGACGGCGACGACGCCGACGTTGGGGTCGATCGTGCAGAACGGATAGTTCGCCGATTCCGCGCCTGCGTCCGAAAGCGCGTTGAACAGCGTCGACTTCCCGACGTTGGGAAGGCCCACGATCCCGACGGAGAGTGCCATGAAGCGCAGGTAACACATTCAGATGCGCTCTGGTATACGAGGCTCGTGAGCGAAGACGGCGAAGCGCCCGATGGGCGCGCCGCCCGGGCCGAACGGCGCCGGGCGCAGCGGCGCGAGGCCATCCTCGAGTCGGCCAAGACCGTTTTCCGCGACAAGGGCTACCACCAGGCCTCGGTCCACGACATCATCGACGAAGCGCGGATCGCTCGCGGTACCTTCTACCTCTACTTTTCGAGCAAGCAGGACCTGTTCGGAGAGCTGGTGACCGAGTTCCTCGCGATTGTGCGCGCTGGCGTTCGCCGCATCGAGCTCGGCCCAGACGCCGACCCGCCCAGCATTCAGCTGCGCGACAATTTCCGCCGCATCGTCACCACGGTGCTCGAGCACGACGCGATCGCGAGCATCATCCTCCGCGACAGCCGGGGGTTCGACGAAGAGAGCCAAAGCCGGGTCGATGCCTTCTTCACGTCCGTGTTGGACCTCATGCGGGACGCGATCCGCGTCGGGCAGGGCCTGAGTCTGGTCGGCCCCTGCGACGTAAACATCGTCTCGGTCGTCGCACTCGGTGGCCTCCGGAGCGCGCTCGTCCGCATGCTCGAGGCACACGCCTCCAACGCCGAGTCCGCCGAGGGCACCTCGTTCATCGGGACCGAAGCGCTCGCCGACGAGATGCTGCGGTTCTTCCTGCGCGGTGTCACCGGGACCGCGCCCCAGCCGGCGGAATAGAATTCAGCCCGCGGGTACGAAGTCGTCGCAGCTCTGATCGATGACCGCGATCGACTCGTCGAAGATCGGGCCGTAGTCGTCGGAGCACACGCTGGCGAGCACGCCTCGGTCGTCGAAGTCCTCGACGAAGCGGATCAGGTTTGGACTCTCGTCCGCATACACGCTGCTCATGCACTCGAGGTCGCCCCACGGGACGAACCCGATCACGACCATCCCGTTGGGGTTGCCGTCCTTCGCATCGACGATGGCAGGCTGCCACGCGTTCGTCGGCGTTGCGATGTGCGCGTCATCCATGTCGCTCCAAAACGGCACGTCGTCAGTGATGACGACGACGACCAACAACGCGTCGCTTCGAAGGAACCCTTCGTTGCATCCGCCCGGCTCGAGCTGCGATGCGGACACGGCCTCGACGAGTGCGGACACGGGCCGCTCGAGCGAGTCCCCATCGGTCCCGACGTTTGCGATGCACGAGAACCCAGCGGCGAGGTCATCGTTCTCGGTCAGGAAGCGGTTGCCGTCCGCGAACGGACCGCACGCGCCAGACTCGGAGTGGTCGACCAGCGCCCCCAGCGACCGACACGAAGCAGCGTTCGACGCATAGGCGTCGCTCGTCACGACTCCAACATGAACCGAATCCACGGTGTCCAACGTCTCCGTGATGGCCTCGATGAACGCCGGAAAGCTCGCGATCAACCGCTCTTGCTGCTCCCGCATGCTGCCAGAGTTGTCGCCCACGAACACGAAGTCCACCGCACGGCACCCGGGGACCTACCGCGGGATGTCGTCCTGCAACGTAACGTCCAGCTTGATCTCGTCTGCACCGGTGCTCTCCTGCCCGGTCGAGGCGCTTCCGTCGGTGGGCGTCATCGCCCCCTCGCCTCCCCCACCACCTCCGGGAGGCCCGCTGCTGTCGCCCGCGGCCCCCTGCGACGCTGACGACCCGCCGGGGACGGCCTGTTCCTCGCGGACATCTGCGCACGAACCACCGACGCAGGCTGCGACGAACGCAACCGCGACCTGATGGACCCTGAAGTTCGACGAAACCAAGACTATGACGCAACCTTCCGAGTCACGCACCTCCTCGCGACGCGACGAGGGACGCGTGTCTCTGTGGCCAGAACCCTGGCCTGCAGATTCGGAAACCGCAAAGGAAAGCGACAAACTTTCTTTTTCGTGAACCACGCGCAGACATCGGTGACTGAGTCGATATGGGTCCTGTCTTTCTCGTCGACGAACCTCCTGCACCGTCACCCAAGACGGGACTCGTCTCGCCGCGGCATGCAGCCAACGTCTTCGTGCTCGCATGCCTTGCGGCATGCACGGTCGACCCCGACTCCGGCCGCGCGGACTTCGAAACCGCAGCCGCGGAGACCGGCTCGGGTCCATCCCCGACCTCACCGCCTGCGACCACCAACGACCCAGAGCTGCCGACGACCACCACGGTCGATGGCGACGCGTCAAGCGGCTCGGACGCGGGCGGTGACGACCCCGACGAACCGAAGCTCGACGTCGCCGGGCCGGGTGTAGACCCCGACGCGCAGACCCCTGCAACACGGTCGACTTCTTGTTCGGGCATCGTTGGACCGCTGACGAGCGAAGGCAGCCCGCAGTCATGGTTCGATACCGTCGTCGCCGCCAAGGGCGGGATCGAGACGAACGCAGTCATGGTCACGCTGAGCCACGGCACACGAACATGTCCGCCCGACTTCAACGCCGGCGAACTTCCCGGCGGCGGGCTCGAAGTCCTCCCGACCCTGTTCACACACGGGTTCCAAGGGTGCATCGACGACGACTTCGGCGAGATTTTCTCGTCGGCCATCGACGTGGTGTCGACCGCGTGTACGGACTTCACCCCCGTGGGGTGACGGTGTCGCATGGGGTCCGTTCTCGTCTACCCAGCTCGCACCGCGCCATCCATGGTCTACTCGAATGCGGAATCTCGTGTATTCGATCGACCCGTTCGATAGGGCGGCCACCCTCGCGGCCGTGCGAGAGCGCCTGTTCGGTCAGAGCACCGAATCACCGAAGCTCGCGCGCTTTCGACTCGAGCACCAGCTCGGTCGAGGCGGTGCCGGAGTGGTCTACAAGGCCCATGACCCCGAGCTCGACCGTGCCGTAGCCATCAAGTTCGTCCACCACGCGGGCGTCAATCGAGACGGGTCCGGTCAGGAACGACTCCGCGCCGAGGCCCAGGCGCTCGCGCGTGTCCGTCACCCGAACGTGGTCACCATCCACGACATCGGATGGTACGCGTCGGACAGCGAACTCGGCCTGGCGCTCAGCGGCGCGGTCGATGCCAAGGTGCCCGAACGAGGCATCTACCTCGTCATGGAATACGTGGAGGGCAAGACCCTGCGCGCGTGGATTCAAGAGGACGCGCCCAGCCGCCGCGAGGTCCTCCGCGTACTCGCGGATGCAGGAAGAGGGCTTGCTGCCGTGCACGAGGCCGGACTCGTTCATCGCGACTTCAAGCCGACCAACGTCATCGTCGATGACGACCGCGTCTGCGTCCTGGACTTCGGATTGGCGGGCCTGTCGACGGTGACATCGAGCAGCCGGATCACCGGAACCCCCGCTTACATGTCCCCCGAGCAGCACCTCGGCGCACCGACGGACGCCCGAACGGACCAGTTCGCCTTCTGCGTGACGGCGTTCGAAGCCCTCACCGGCGTCCGTCCCTACCCCGGCCCGGACCTCGCCGACTACCACCGACAAAAGACGGATGGCCCGCCGACGCCCACAGGCGCGGTACGACCACGAAGACTGCGCAGCGCGCTTCGACGTGGGCTGAGCCCGTACCCGAACCATCGATTCGCGACCATGAAGGGCCTGCTGCAGGCGCTGCTGCCCTCACCGAAGCGACACCTGGTCGCCGCCAGCGTCGGGGCGGCCGCAATCGTGGCGGCCTCGGGCCTCACCGCTGCCCTGCAGACCGACATCGACCCCCAGCGCCACTGCGAACATCAGGCCAACCGCATCGACGACGCGTGGTCTTCCCACCGCGCACAGCGGCTCGAACCGGTGGCTCGGGCCACGCTCGATGCGTCGACCTGGCTGCGATTTCGCGACGATCTCGACGACTGGGTCGCCCGCTGGAAGCTGGACGATCGCGCCGCCTGTCTCGCATCCGACGAAGCCACGGTTCGCACGCGCATCTGCCTCGAAGAGCAACGCCTGGCGCTCGCCGGAGTCTTGGATGTCCTCCGCGAGGGTGACCCCCAAACGCTGTTGCGCGCCCGAGAACTGACCGCGTCCGTGTTCCCGCCGGATGCCTGCTCAGCCGCTCTCGGACGCGGGCGGCTGCCGCAATCGGGCGAAGCACGGCTGCTCGCACTTCGAATCCGGACCGCACTGGCACGCGCACGCGCCTACCGCCTCGCCGGAGACGTTCTCGCAGCAACCGAGGAAGTCAGAGACGCCATCGAGCAGGCCGAGGCAGCAGATGCCACGACGCGGGTGATTGCCAGACTCGCGCGCGCCAACCTGCGCGCGTGGCAAGAGGATGGCGCGGGCGCGGAGGCCGACCTCGAAGAAGCGTGGCAGCTCGCAGAAGAAGCCGACGAACCCGGCCTCGTCGTCGACGCGATGCTCCGATTGTCGACGGTCGAGTCGGGCAAGGACGACCTCGATCGCGGCATGCACCTGCTTCGGCTTGCTGATGCTCGCCTGCACCGCGTGGGCGGAGACCCCGTGCGTCAGGCGAAGCTGCTGAAGCACCGGGCGATCGTGCTCTCCCGACGGGGCGACCACGGCGCCGCCCTGCGAGCGGCGGAGGACGCCGTCTTCGCGTTCGAGGCACAGTTCGGAGCCGACACGACGCCGATGCTCGATGCCCTCACGGCCCGCGGATACGTGCAGCACCACGCCGGCCGCGCGAACGAAGCGTTGGAGTCCGCTCAGCACGTTCTCTCGATCGCCGACACACACTTTGGGCCGTCCTCCCCGCAAACGATTCTGGCGCTTCACAACGTCGGCGCATCCATGGTCGAGTGCGGAGACTTCGAGGGTGCAGTCCCGACGCTGGAGCTGGCCCACGCGCGCTTCGAGTCGTTGTTCGGACCCTCCTCGATGATGGTGGCGATGGTCTTGTCCAATCTGGGCGTTGCCCGCGCGAGCCTCGGCGACTTCGAGACCGCCCGGTTCGAACTCGACGCCGCCTTGGGCGCCTACGAGGCGTCCAACCTCGCCGATGGCGTCGGTGCGGCCAATGCCCGAGGCCTGCTGGCAAACGTCCACCGCGCGCTCGGAAACCGGGATGCGGCCGAACACGCGCGCGCGGAGTCCTTGCGTCTATGGGCCGTCAACCGCACGGCCGCACACTCCTCCGTCGTGAACGCGCGCATCGAACAGCGCATCGACGATGCGGACCTGGTCGCCCATCCGCGCGTCGTTGTTCTCGTCGTGGGCC
>CAYSPB010000122.1:0-17422 GCA_964432695.1 uncultured Nannocystaceae bacterium | reverse complement strand
AGGGCATGGTGAAATCCTACACCTCGGCCGTCCACTACACCTACGTCGAGCAGATCGACGTCACCAAGCTCGTCGCCGCCCGCAAAGAGGCCAAGCCAATCGCGGCAGCCGAAGGTGTGCAGCTGACCTACCTCCCGTTCATCGTGAAAGCGGTCATCGCGGGTCTCAAGAAGTACCCGATCGTCAACGCGTACCTCGACGAGGCCGGCGGCAACATCGTCAAGCGCAAGCGCTACAGCATCGGCATCGCAACCGCGACCGAACAGGGTCTGATGGTTCCGGTCCTGCACGACGCCGACCGCATGAGCGTGCTCGACATCGCGTCCGAGATCGTTCGCCTTTCCGACGCGGCCCGCAACGGGAAGGCCAGCCGGGATGAGCTCACCGGCAGCACGTTCACCATCACCAGCCTCGGAGCTATCGGCGGCGTCCTGGCGACCCCGATTCTCAACCACCCCGAAGTGGGCATCCTCGGTGTGCACGCCATCCGCAAGACGCCCGTGTTCGATGAGAACGACAACGTGGTGGCGGCGCACCTCATGAACCTCTCGGTGTCCCTCGACCACCGCGTGGTCGACGGCTTCGAAGGCGCGAGCTTCATGCAAGAGGTTCGCAAGCAGCTCGAGAACCCCAACCTGCTCTTCCTTTCGATGTAGCGGCGACAAGGTCCCCCCAATGGCCATCATCAAGAAGAAAGCCCTCGTCATCGGCGCCGGAACCGGCGGCTACCCCTGCGCCATCCGTCTCGGCCAGCTCGGCGTCGACGCCATGCTGGTGGAGAAAGGCCAGCCCGGTGGCGTCTGCCTCAACGTCGGCTGCATCCCGTCCAAGGCGCTGATCAGCGCGACCAAGCTCGCGCACAAAGCTCAGCACGCCAACACGATGGGCATCAGCTTTGGTGCCCCGCAGGTGGACATGAAGAAGATGCAGACCTGGAAGGGCGGCATCATCAAGAAGCTCACTGGAGGCGTCGCAAGCCTCGTCAAGAGCAACGGCTGCGCCTACGCCCAGGCCACCGCCGAGTTTCTCGCGCCCAAACGCGTCAAGCTCAGCTACGCCGACGGCAAGCCCGACGACATCGTCGAAGCCGAGCACATCGTCATCGCAACCGGCTCGCTGCCGATTCAGATCCCCGGCTTCGAGTACGACGGCAAACGCATCGTCGACAGCACCGGCGCGCTCGCCATCGATGAGATCCCCGGCGAGATGGTCGTCATCGGCGGCGGCTACATCGGCCTCGAGCTCGGCCAGACATTCCAGCGCCTCGGCACCAAGCTCACTGTGGTCGAGGGCATGGATCGCATCCTTCCCAGCATGGAGAAGGACGTGGCAATGCCCGTCGCCAAGCAGATCAAGAAGGACGGCGGCGAGATCATCACCGGGGCCCGCGCGACCGGCTGGGAAGAGCGCGACGGCAAAGCCTGGGTAAAGATGGACGTGGGCGGCGAGACGCGCGAAGTCTCCGCCGACGTCGTGCTCGTGGCCGTTGGCCGCTTCCCGATCACCAAGGGCCTGCACCTCGAGCGCGCCGGCGTGAAGGTCAGCGACCGCGGCTTCGTCGAGGTCGACGAGCGCCAGCAGACCAACGTATCGGGCATCTACGCCGCCGGTGACGTGGTCGGTCAGCCGATGCTCGCCCACAAGGCCAGCCACGAGGGCGAAGTCATCGCAGAGGTCATCGCTGGCAAGAAGACCGTCAACGACGCGCGGGTCATCCCCGCCGTGGTGTTTACCGAGCCCGAGATCAGCTCGGCCGGCCTCACCAAGGCCGAAGCCGAGGAGAAGGGCCACAAGGTCCACGTCGGCAAGTTCCCGTTCGCGGCCAGCGGTCGCGCGATGGCGATCGACGAGATGGTCGGCTTCGTGAAGGTCGTCGTCGACGCGGAAGACGAGCGCGTTCTCGGCGTTCACATCGTCGGCCCCGAGGCCAGCGACCTCATCTCCGAGGCCGCGCTCGCGATCGAGATGGGCGCCTATGGCCCGGACTTGGCGCTCACCATCCACCCGCACCCCACACTGGGCGAGGCGGTCATGGAAGCCGCCAAGCACGCGATTGGCGAAGCGATCCACATCCAGAACGCCAAGCGTTAGGCCGACCTCAGGCCTACACGGAGGGTTGGAGCCCGGCAAACGCCGGCTCCAGCCCCTTTTTTTGGCCAGGACTTGCCGTGACCGCGCGACGACCCACGGTGGAGTGATACGGGAATAGACCCAGGGCTCTGCGAGTCCGCTCCCCACCGCGTGATGTCTCTGCTTGGCAACCTCATCTGGCTCCTCTTCGGCGGACTGCTCTCCGGCCTCGCGTGGATCGTGGCGGGCCTGGGCCTCTGCCTCACCATCATCGGCATCCCGTTCGGCCTGCAGGCCATCAAGATCGGCGCCGCCACGCTCACGCCGTTCGGCAAAGAAGTGCGCGAACTGCCCGAGTCGAACAGCGCCCTGCGCATCGTCTTCAACCTGGCGTGGATCGTGCTCTTTGGCTGGGAGCTGGCGGTCGCCCACCTCGTGTGGGCCTGCATCCTGTCGATCACGATCGTGGGCATTCCGTTCGCAAAGCAGCACATCAAGCTGATCCCGATCGCGCTCATGCCGTTCGGCCGCGTTCTTCGCTGAAGCCCGCATGGGGCAACGCGCCTCGCCTCCCCGACTGGTCAGCGGCCTTCAATCGGCTACGCTGAACGTGGGATGACGCACGAGGATGAGCGACGACTGAGCTGGAGCGTGCGCAGCAACGCGCGGCCGCAGCAGCGGCATCAGCTCGTCGAAGACACTCAGTCGTCCTGTGCCCAGCTCATCGCGCAGCACCTGCCCGCGAGCGCCGGCTATGAACTGCGCCGCATTCGCCTGCAGGGCGCCGTCGAGGGGGTGTCGTTTCGCGTATCGCGCGGTGCCTTCGTCGCCACCGTGAGCGTGCAGCACTACGAGGATGCCGTGCGGTCCGAGCGACCGCTCGAGCTGCGCGTCGTCGCGCAGTTCAGCCCCACCGGGGGCCAAACTCTGCCCGCCCTCCGCCCGCGGCGCACCGGCCTGGGGCTTTCCGCCGGGGCGGCCGCGACGATGGCCGTGGGCGTATTGGCCATGGCCGTGACCGGGGGGCTCACCGCCTGGGCGACCGCCGTGCTGCTCATCCCGGCCATGTTTGCAACGCGCCTGTGCATGACGCTGTGGATCGCCGACAACATGAAGCGGCGGCGCGCACTCCCCCCGGCCGGCCTCCCCAGCCACACGCTCGATGCGGCGCAAGTTCGCGACGGTCGCCGATGGGCATCATTGCAGACCGACCTCGAGCGCCTACACGAGCTGACGCTGCAGCGCTTCGTGCTTCAGCCCTTCCGCGGGCTCAGCGGGGGTGCACGCCTGGCGCTGGCTCCGGCCCCGCTGCGCTCGACCGGCTGAATCGACGATGCACCCAGCGGCCCAGCCATTCGACGGGGAAGAACGACGCGTAGGCCACACCTAGGATCGGGTAGTGGAAGAGGATGTACATCAACGCCAACACGCCGACGTGAAAGCCCCACGCCGCGATGGCCCACAGCATGCCGAGACGGCGATTGAGCACGGCCAGCGGCGCACCGATCTCCACCGCCATCGATACCGCGGCCAGCGGCGGAAACACCCAAGCGTGCGCGACCATCCACGTACCCAGCGTCGAGTACCCCGCCCCGAGCTCGGCCTTGCGAATGTTGTCGTAGGCGATGAAGTTGCGTAGCGTGTCGCTGGTGATCCAGCCCAGTCCCGAGTGAGAGAGCTTCGCAATGCCAGCCACGAAGTACGTCAAGGCCGCGACCCATCCCATCAGTACGACTGCCCACCCATAGCGAGGTGAGTCGGCGGGCAGCGGCCGACCGCGTGCATCGATGCTCCACGCATCGGCGCTCGCTGCGAGACCGACGATGAGCGTGTGCAGCACGAGCAGGTTTTCGGTGTGGAACACCATGCCCCACGAGTTTCGGTAGCTGGTCACCCACAACAGGCATGCGGCATACAGGGGGCCCGAAGCTCTGAACCGCCAGCCCAGCACGTACGCCACGCCCGCCGCGAGCGTGAGTACCAGACCCACGACGACCAGGCTCGGTGGCAGTGGGCTGTCCATCCACCACGCAAACCCGACGGGGCGAAACTGCTGCGGCCGATAGCGTGTGACGCCCCAGATGGCCCCAACCCTCGAGAGCAGATAAATGACCCCGTACGCACCCACCAGGATGCGGAGCGTCGCCAGCCGCTCCGCCGGCATGTCGGGGTACGCAATGCGGCGAATCGGGCTCATTGAGGCACCGTGCAGGTGGTGATGACGCGGGCACGCGTCGGCGTTCGGTCGCCCTGCCAGTACTGCACCGACTCGAACACATCGACGCGTAGCTGGACGGTCGTGACGCTAGCGTAGTCGTCGTCAGCGAGCACGTTCTGCGCCGCACGGGCGCACAATGCCTCTGCTGTCGTCGACCCGCCTCGAATCGCAAGCTTGACCGTTTGGTATGCCTGCATGATCTCATCGGTCCCAACCATCTCCGGAGACAGCGGCCGCCCAATGCCATCTGGGGACAGGCCGACCGCGTGATAGACCTTCGCGGTCGTGCTCTTGGGCTTCGAGAACATGGGGTAGTTCGACAGAGGGAAGCCGTCGGAGCCTCGCACCACTGGATAGAGCACCGCCACACTGAAACCGACCGCGACCAGGGCCGCCCACCATCCCGAAAACCGAGGTTCAGCCGGAGGTCGCGTCATCGGTGCCGAACCATCCCAGCGCGCGCCCGCTGTGACCCATGCCAGCCCAGGCGTGCTGAACGAAGTCGATGCGGATCGTCGGAGATCCCATGTGCTCGCTGAAGCCGCCCTCGATGGGATGCGGTCCTTCGCACGCAAAGCAGTTCACGGCGTTCCACTGGTGGTGGACCAAGAACCCGAGGGCGCGCATCAACGCCGCCTCGATGTCGGCGGCGTCTTCCTCCCGGGCCTTCGCGATCGTCAGCGCGGCGGAACCGGCCTCCGCGAAGCCCGCCGAGCCGGTGTTGTGAGGCAGCAGCACGTTGCCGTAGCCATAGCCACCCACCAGGTCGTCGGCGACCTCGTCCTCTTCACTGAGAATCAGCCGCGTCTTGTAGCGCACATAGTCGAGGCAGAACCGTTCGTAGCCATCGTGGCGGTGATGTCCGAGCGCGGCCCGGGCAGCGAGGCAGTTCCAGTTCTCCTCCATGAAGAAGAAGTCCCGCACGAAACCGCTCCAGTACTCGGTGGCGATGTAGTCCATCGCCCGCTCTACCGCTTCGTGCACCACGTCGGCGTCGGTGAACAAGCCAGGTTCCTGCGCCGCGGCCTCCTCGAGCAGCACCAGCGCGAAGATCGCCTGTCCCACCGCATACAGCGGATCGGGACCCGGTACGGGCTCTCCGGTCTCGAAGTCGAACTTGGGATGAAACGACCCGTTTGGGCGCTGCATCGCCAACAGGAACTTGGTCATGCGATCGATCGTGTGGTCGAAGCGCTTGCCCACCCGTTCCCGGCAGCTCAGAAACGCGATCGTTGCGAGCGCCGTGTTGCCCAGGCCAATCTTCTTGGCGGGTTTGCCCTTGGGATACAGCAGCATCGACAGGTCACCGCTGCGCCGCTGGATCGAGGCCAGCATCGACAGCGCGCGCCGGGCCACCGCCTTGGCCTGCGGTGTGTCGTCGGCCAGCTCGCAGGTTGCCAGCGTGGTACCGGCCTGCCGCGCGACCGCAAAGCCTCGATAGGACACCAAACCCGAGAACGGCCGCATCTTGTATTCGAAGCGGCCGTCGGGACCCTGAGCGGAAAGGATGTACTGCTCGGCAGCCTTGGACGCGGCCTGCAGTGACGCGGGCGTGAGCTGCAGCCCCTCCTGACGCAGACGACGAAGCGGGTGCACCGAGCCTCCAACATCGGTGACGTAGCTGCGCGTCTCGATACGCGTGAGCCCATCGACGGCGGTTGGGATGCGCCCGGTGGCGTCAGGCGACGCGAGTGCCTTGCGGAGCGCGACCGGATCGAACCCGAACCGCAGATCGGGAATGACGGGGATTGGCGTGTTGGTGTTGAAGGCATCGAGCGCGAGCAGCTGCCACGGCATCAGGCACCGCCGCCCCTCGCACACCCCATCCAGGCCGGGCCGAAGCAGCATGCTGTCGACGATTGGAACGACGTGCTGCAGCGGCTGGACACCGGTGATCACGTCGATCTTCACGCGACCGCCGAGCGAGCCCGCCAGGAGCGTGTCGCCCATCTGTTCGAACGGCGCGACGCCTTCCCCCTGCCAGCACCGGGAGACGGGCGTGGGACGGTTGGCTTCGTTCGCCTCGAGAAACGTCGCAACGACCGTATGGATGCCCGGCCCCGGCGGCTTGGGGCAGACGGCCGGCTTCACGGTACTCAGCGACGGAGCCCCTTCGGGCGCGGACGTCATCGCCGGCACGTGGTCCTTTACGACGGCATCGAGGTCGAGCGACGCCGATACGACCGACTCGGCCGCCGCCGCGTTGCGACTGTGAACGACGCCCCAGCCGGCGAGCAGCAAGAGCGCCGCACCGGCGGCCTTGCCCGCCTTGGACGGGCGGATGCCTCCAGTCACGACCAGACCCCACGCCGAGAGCGGCACGGTGAAGGCGAAGACGATCATCCACACCAGGCCGAGCGACACCGCCACCCCTCGACCGAGCCCTCCGTACAGCTCGGCGACATACGACGCAGTTCGCACGAGGTTCCACGTCGCGTACGCCAAGTAGACGAACGCCACGAGCGCCTGAAAACGCCACGCTTTGGCCCGAAGCGCGCTTCCTGAGACCGCCACGAGGGCGCCACCCAGGTGCGCGGCACCCAACGCGGTGGTCATGGTCGCGAACAGGGTCCAGTCCCCCGACCACGGAAGCTTGACGACCGACCACAGGCACACCGCCGCGACGATCGAAGACAGTGCAGCCAGCCACCAGCGAGGCAGCGGGCGGTCGTTGGAGGATCCGGTCATGAGTGCGCGCGCTGAATCTGCATGCGCCAGTCCACACCGACAACCTCGAACGGCTTCATCGGCGTCCAGACGTTGTCGCCCTGTAGCGGCTCGCTCGAAACGAGCAGGTGCTTGACGAAGCCGCCGTCGGGCGGGCCCTCGCACGCGGCCCCGAAGCTGGGACAGACGTCGCGGTCCGGGCAGCGCCGCTTGTACGTGGAGTAGTAGAGCGCCTTGCCGCCCTGATGGGCGAGCAGCGTGGTGCCGTTGGTGATCGTGAACGTCAGGAAGTTCTCGGTCGGCGGCCCGGCGTCATCGAGACACAGGTCACCGGCCACCGAGATGACCTCTTCGACCGTAGCTCGGGCCGCGTCCATGAGGTCCAAAAGGGCGTAGCCGGCCTGAGTCAGATCGCATCGCTGGGCCATGTGGCCAAGCAGCAGGTAGAACAACACCTCACTGTCGGTGTCGCCGAGGATGTAGCGGCGCAGGACCGGGGGGACGCGGTCGAGTAGCGTCTCCCGCAGATCGTCAAAACCCGAAATGTTGCCGTTGTGGACGAACACCCACGGTCCGAACTGAAACGGGTGCGTGTTCAGAATCGAGTGGGAGCCCTGGGTCGCCTTGCGCAGGTGCGCGAGAACCGTCTCCGAAGCCACGATACCGGACACCCGGCGGAACAGGTTGTCGACCTGAGCCGAGGACACGCTCTTGATGACGTGCGGAGCCCCACCGTTGTAGTAGGCGACGCCCCAGCCGTCGGGGTGCCGCCCGGACTGCTGCATCAACGCGTTGTCGGCGCTGACGAGGCTGCGGTGGACCTGACTCTGGATCACCGACCGAAAGCCAAAGATCCGACACATGGGCGACCACGCTATCGCCCTGCGCCCGGCGGGTCGAGGCCAGACGCGAGGCCAAACGCGGAGGCCGGCTCAAATGCTTCAGCCGACGCACCGGTTGGGGTGGTACGTCGGCTGAAGCGAACGGATCGGAGGATTGGAGTCGGGTTGTCTTGCCGAAGCGGCGAACCGCCTCGACGCCCCCTAATCAGTACAAGTCGCGTGCCACGAACGCGCGCACGAAACCATTGGGTTTTTTGCGCACCCGGGGAGCCGAGCCGCCGGCCACAGCCGTAGCCAGGTGACAGGTGCTGCAGCCAGGTGGGCTCACGGATTCGAAGGGGCCAATCCCCTTGCGCGCGTCCGACGACGCCGGCGAAGTGCGCCGACGGCCAGAATCCACAACCCCGCGAACGAGCCGGACCCTCCCGCCGTGCATCCGGACGGATCTCCTCCTTCGGCCTCGGCATCGTCGGCCGCGTCTTCATCCACCGCTTCAGCCTCGGTATCCCGCGCGCCAGTTGGGTCGATGGTGCCATCCACCTCGCCTTGGATTCTGTCGATGGGGACGATTGATCGACGCACACATGCTGCGGTGCGCACAGTCCGGATCGTCGACCGAGAGCCTACGAAGCGAGAGGCGCCGGTGCACGAGCACAGACCAAAATCGGCGCGTCCGAACCTGTCGTCCGGCCGGTTCGACACCTGCAGCCACCAAGCGACGAACGCCGCGCCCCAGCGCAGAAGCGCAGCGTTCAACAGGACGCAAGCGGGATTCTAGGGCGCGGCGGGGGCCATGTAACCGTCGAAGTCGGCCGCGGAGCGCGGAGCGATTTTGTGGTCGCCGAAGCTGAAGTTGAGGGGCCCTTGCACCGCGGTGAACATCGCTCCCTCGCCGAAGTCCGTGAAGTCGGCCGCATTCTCGTTGGCGAAGATGCTGTAGAGGAAGTCGTCGACCAGGACCACGGCCTCACCGTCGGCGACCGCGAACTCGTTGAACTGGCCGAACGTGTTTCCCGGTACCGGCACGGCGCTGAGCATGCCGGTGGTCGAGACGAGCACGCCCTCGTACGGCTCTGCCGTCATTTCGTCGGCCAACACGTCCGGCGCGACGGCTTCAGGCATCAGCTTCGCCGTGCCGCCGTCGGCCTCCATCGTGCCCATTCCATCGCCGATCATGATGGCGGTCAGGCCCGCGACCCCGTTCACTCCAATATCCTCAGAGGTCACGCCCGAGACCGTGACGAGATCGCCGACCGCGAAGGTGCTCAGATCGAGGTCTCCGGTGTCGACGTAGATCCCACTGAAGGGTCCACCGGCCTGCTCCTGAACGTACACACCGACGTCGTCGCGGATGCCCGTGATGGCCACGCCGTCGACCGTGACCATCGTGCCTTCGGCGATGGTGCCGTCTTGCACGTCGTAGATCGTCACGCCTGTTTCGGACCCGGTGCTCGTGCTGCCGGGGTCTCCGGTGCTCGTGCTGCCATCTTCACCCGACGTGGTCGGTTCCTTCACGTCGGTGTCGCTGCCGTCGGTGTCGCTGCCGTCGGTGTCGCTGCCCGTCGTGGTGGTCTCGGTCGTGGTCGTGTCCGTCGTCGCCGGATCGGTGGTCGGCGAGGTCGCGGTAATGGACACCGAGACACCGGTCGGGCCGTCGGTCGTCGCCGAGTCGGACGTCTCGCCTCCGGTCGAGCTCGAGCTCGTGGAGGTGGTGTCGTCCCCGCCGGTGTCACAAGCCGTGAGTGCGAGGCCGGCAAGCAGGAGAGACGCGCGAAGACGGTTGGGAATTGTGGTCAGGGTCATGACAACCTCAATCCGCGGAAGGTAGCAGCCTTCCACTGATGTGGTTGCAACGCCCATGTGACACAAAACGGTGTTCGCGCGCACATTCGCGCACGAACGCTGGGATGCACGCGACTAGAAACGGCCGCTAAAGACCACGCCTGCCGTGCCGGGCGCGCCCCAAAGCGCCGCGCTCGCCCTCTTCGACGACTTGGTCTTTTTCGCCACGATCACGTACCGAATGACGCCCGCGACCAACAGCGCACCGCCGACCGAAAGCACGCCGGCGCCAGCATTTCGCTGGGTCACGGCCTGGTCACTCTGCGTGTTGTAGTCGGCCAACGATGCAGCATTGGGTGCTCCATTTGCGGTCGACCCTGCGACGCCGAGCAGCGCTGCGCCCACCCCCACGCCGACGACGCCCAGCCCCGTCAACACTCCGCCGACCGGATCCGCATACCACGCCTTGGCCGTGGGTTCGTCGTCCTTCGCCGGCTCGGCGGGCTTTGGTTCAGGCTCCGGTTCCGGCCCTTCTTCGACGAACTCTTCGAGTTGCTCTTCGTCGAGCGGCTCCTCGTCCTCTTCAACTTCGACCACGTCACCCGCGACCACGCCCATCTCCTCTTCGCAGCGCTCGAGGTTGGCGCGTGCCGCGTCGGCCATCGCGCCTTCGCTACGCTCCTCGAGAAAGCGGGTGTACAGATCGACTGCGGCCTCGCAGTTGCCCTGTTCGCGCTCGGCCTGGGCCCATGGGAACAGCAGCTCGGGAACAGGCTCGATGAGATAGGCCTTCTCGATGAGAACGGCTGCCTGCGCAAAATTGCCTTCTGCGAAGTAGATCTGAGCATCCGCGACGTACGCCTGCGCGTCGGGATCGGACAGGAGGTCTTCGGGGCCCGCAGCCGTGGACACGAGCGCGGTCAAAACGAGGGAAAGCGTGGTCGCGACGAACATCGAACGGTGCGGTCAGCCACCCCAGAACCCGTCGAGCTTGGGGTCGCTCTTTTTCTTCTTCTTGGTCTTCTTGACCTTCGGCTTCGGCGAAGCCTTCGACTTCGAAGCTTTGGGCTTGCTCGACGTGGCGCGCTTGGCCTTCGGCTTGGGTGCGGGCTCGGGCTCAGGCTCGTCGATCACTTCGATATCGGGCTCGGGCTCGGGCTCGGGTGTGGGGGGCGGAGCTGCGAGTGTCGCGACGGGCGCGGGAGTGGGGGCCGCGGCAGCCATGGATGCCGCAGGCGACGGGCGCTCCTGGGCCGCAGCGCTGCCTTCAACGCTCGCGGCGATGCCATTCGCCCCGGCTTCGGACCCCCCTTCGGACCCCCCTTCGGACCCCCCTTCGGATCTGGCTTCGGACTGCGCGTAGACGTACATGCCGCCAACGGTCGCCACGGCGAGCGCCGCCACGACGCCCAATCCCATCGCGACGCCCTTGAGCGTGCCGTTGCCCGCGGTCGCACCCTGTCCGGTATGGACCTGACTCGGGCCGGTGACTTGCGGGCGCGAGACCGGGGCTGCCGAAGGCGGAACCAGACCGGACGCCGCGCTCGAGGGCACCGAGCCCATCGCGGAAATGGGCGTCATGTCTGGCTGGCTTGCCGGATACCCCGGACGGGACGTCGGACCCGATGCACCGTCGGCTAGCGTTGGCTGGGCGCCCCGCGTAACGCCCTTGACGCCGTCTCCTTGGATCGCGCCCCACGGGAAGGGCTGAGGGTTGAACGTGCGATGCATCCACGCCCCCAGGGACAACGCGCTCGCGTCGAGCCGCATGTTGCGAACGAACGTCCCGAGGTCGCGCTGCATTTCTTGGCAGCTCGCGTAGCGGCGGTCGCGATCGATGTCGAGCGCCTTCATCACGATGCGCTCGAGCTCCGGCGGGTAGTTCGCCCGCCGCGACGACGGCAGCGGGATGTCGCCGGTGACGATCCGGTTCATCACGCCAAACTCGTTGTCCCCCTCGAACAGTCGCGTCTGCGTCGAGAGTTCGTACAGGCAGATACCGAGCGCGAAGACGTCGCTGCGTCGGTCGACGCGCTTGGCCTTGCACTGCTCGGGCGACATGTACGGGACCTTGCCCTTGCGAATGCCGGCCTGCGTGACGTCGGTGCGATTGGTGACCTTCGCAATGCCGAAGTCGGCCACCTTCGGGCAGCCGTCGTACGTCACCATGATGTTCGTCGGGGACACATCGCGGTGGACGATCCCCAGCGGTTTTCCGTCGAACCCCACGCGCGTGTGCGCGTAGTGCAGGCCCGCGGCGGCCCCGATCGTGATCGTGATCGCGTGTTCGATCGGAAGCAGCTGTCCGCGACGCCGTGCGGCCTTGGAGATCGCGTGGGCGTTCTCGCCGTAGACGAACTCCATCGTGAAGAAGAAGTGCGCGTTGTCCTTGCCCAGGTCGAAGACCTGCACGATGTTCGTGTGCTGAAGCAGCGCTGCGAGGCGCGCCTCCGCGAGGAACATCTGGACGAAGTTCGCGTCGGCAGCGAGGTGCGGAAGGATGCGCTTGAGTACAAGCAGCTTCTCGAATCCCTCGAGGCCACTGGCGCGTGCAAGATGAACCTCGGCCATGCCGCCGGCGCCGAGTCGGCGCAGCAGGTCGTAACGACCGATTTTGTGCGGGGCTGGCGAAAGCGGCGCAGATGCCGGGAGACCAGCCGGGGCAGCATGCGAGACGCCGCCGGTTTCGGGGTTCATCGTGCGGCAATCGTAGCGCGGGGATGCGAGCCCGCACAAGGTTCGTACGCGTGGCAGCGTGGGTACTGCGCGACTGCGTGATAGGCTGCGAGCAACTTGATGCACATGGATTGGGGGGGACGGATCGCACGCAGCATGAGCATGGCTGCAGGCCTGGGGCTGGGTCTCGCCGGCGGCTGCCTGAACATCGGCGCGTTCAACTGCAGCGACAGCAATCAGTGCTTACGCGACGGTGAACCGGGCTTTTGTCAGCCTATGACCGGCTTTTGCAGCTACGCGGATCCCGTGTGCCCCACAGGTTTCCGCTACGGCGACGAAGCCGGAGACGGGCTTGCGGGTGAGTGTGTCCCGCCCGCAGAACCCACCACCGGCATGCCGGTCACGACCGCGCCGATGAGCGATGGATCGAGTACGGGCGATGCGGAGTCCAGCTCGGGTGATGTGAACCCCGTCACCACCTTGGACCCCTCTACCACCACGAACGACCCCACCGGAACCGGCACCGGAGACACCTGCGGCGGGCTCGACATGGAGTGTTGCGCGGGCGACGTGTGCGACGACGGACTCAGCTGCTTCGGAGGGACCTGCGGCTGTGTCGACACGATGGCTGCGGGCACGAACCACACCTGCGTCACGAGAACGGACGGCAAGGTGTTGTGCTGGGGTGCGAACGACACAGGCCAGCTCGGCGTGGTCGGGGTCATTTCATCGCCACTGCCCGTCCTCACCGCGGAGAGCCTGCTCGGGGGCGAAGGTCTCGGGGCCACCGCCATCGACGCGAGCAACCACACCTGTGCACTACGCGAAGATGGCAACGCGGTGTGCTGGGGCGAGAACACCACCGGCGCATCGGTGCCCGGCTTGCCCTCGAAGGTCGCCGCGCAGCCAACTCAGGTGGCCTTGGCCGCTGCGTGGCAGCAGCTCGCGGTGGGCACCGGCTTCTCCTGCATCGGACGCAGCGACGACTTCCTCGCGACGTGCTTCGGCTCGAATAACGTCGGGCAGCTGACCGGCGTCGCCGCACCGGGCCCAGTCGACATCGAAGCGCTGTTCTCTTTCGCCGAGATCGACGGCGGCACGAACCACACCTGCGGCCGTACGGCCACCGGCGAGATGTACTGCTGGGGGGACAACGCCGCTGGGCAGCTCGGCGTGAATCCGGCGACCGTGCCGTTCTCGGCCACGGTTCGACAGCTGCTCGTCCCTCCCGTCGGCGACATCGCGGTTGGTCGCGTGCATACCTGTGCGCGGGTCAGCAACGAGATCCAGTGCTGGGGCGACAACTCCTTGGGACAGCTGGGCGACGGCACCATGACCAGCTCGCTCTCCCCGGTCACCGCGATCCTGCCGAACGCACCCATCGCAAACCTCTGGGCCCACGGCGACACGACGTGCGCGCGCATGGGTACCGGAGAGGTCTACTGTTGGGGCGACAACCAGGGCGACAAGCTGTTGATCGTCGGACAAACCGCCAACGATCTGTTCTCGCCAACGCCGCTGCTGCTCGACATCACCGACGCGATGCTGATGCCGGTCGCGGTCGAGCAGGTCGTGCACGGCAGTGGCCACGGCTGCATCCTCAGCGATATGCACCAGGTGATGTGCTGGGGGCTCAACGCGCAGGGACAAGCCGGAACCGGCCTTCCGAGCGCGCAGGTTCTCGCGCCCGAACCGGTCGCGATCAGCTGCGAATGACGAGAGAACGCCCGCGACCTCCGTGGAGGCGCGAGCGTTTCCCAACGGGAGCTGCGCTCAGCCCTCGATGCTCATCGAGAGCGCGTGCACGGCAAACGCGGCGTGCCACGGGTCGATCTCGTCTTGGCGGCCCAGAAAGGTCATGCCGGTCTGCACGTGCTCGACGTACTTACGGCGGTAGGCCGTGTCACCGGTGGCTTCAAAGACCCGCCACAGCGCGATGGCCCGCGTGAAGTTGAGCGACTGATGGGTGCCCAGCTGGGACAGGGTCATCGGCTCGAGCTCGCTTTGCTTCGCGAGGAACGCTTCGAGCCACGGGTTGCTGCGCTCGGACGGCATCACCGCGAGCACGGCGCTGGCGCGCTGCAGGCACGGCGGCAAGAACTCGAAGTTCTCGGGCTCGCAGTCCACGGTCTGCGGGCACCACGAGTCCATTTCGACCCCGACGAAGCGGCGCTCGGTCAGACTGCGAAGGCGGTCGCGCATGCCACCGTCGGCGGTGAGCTCAGCCCAATCCCAAAGACGCGCGAGGACCAGCGCGGCATTCTCTTCGTTCCCGAACATCGAGCGCTGGGCGAACTCGTAGTCGTCGGCATCGGTGAGCCACGCTTCGAGGCGCGCCGCGACGTTGGCCGCGGCGGCGTGTAGGTCAGTGCGCCGCTTGGTCTGCTCTCGCTCGGTCGCGAGCGCGAGGAAAAAGGATGCTCCATAGGCGCCGAGCCGGTCGACACGACCGACCGCCTTGGCGTCGATCGCTGCATCGGCGGCGTCGAGGTAGCGCGGGTCGTGCGTGAGTCGGTACATCGCGCTGAGGCCATACGCGACCTCGAACGAGTCGCGGCGGCGCTGGCAGTCGGGGCTTCGCTCCTTGGGCTTCGCGTCGGCGCACGCGAGCAGCGTGTCGGCGGCGAGCTGAAGATGGGCGTTCCGCTGGGCGCGGAAGTCCGCCCATGCCTCGTCGATGCCCGGGTCCGAAACCGCCGCGACCACGGTCTGCACCACGACCGCGGAGGTGACCGGTTCGGGCGCCGTGGGGGTCACGGGTGCTGCTGGAGCCGTACCCGCACACCCCGCGATCGTCCCGCAGAGGAGGGAGACGGCGGTCCAGCGTTTGATAATGCCCTTCATGTCGTGACCTTGTGTCTGTGGTTGACCTACACGTCGGCAGGTGTGCGGGGGTGTAGATCCGAGGTGTCGAGGCTGCAAGCACGGACACCGAAATTTCGAACCGACGTCGCGTGAGCCCACGCCCACGCGATCGAATGGCACGCAGGGACGCTGTTCACGTCGGTGTAAGGGCGGACCCTGGGACCGGCGTTCGGGCCACGAATCGAGGAAAACGATGCTGTCCATGCGCCGACTGTCCCTGTTGCTGCTCGCTATCGCACTCACTGCGTGCTCCCACCGCGGACGCGCAAAGTCCGCTTCGGGCACAGCGCCCCCACCCGTCGACCGCGGGTACGACGACCCTGGGTTCGATGACCCTGGGTTCGATGACCCTGGGTTCGATGACCCCGGGTCCGCGGACGCGTTCGCCCGCGAAGCCGAAGCCGCTCCAGCCAGCGATGACGCGTACGTCGCTGAGCGCGCCACTCGCCGTCGCGGTCGAGACACGCGGCGCGGGCTGGGCACCGAGTACGGGGAGCGCCGCCGGAGCGACTCCTATTCGGTCCGCTTCGACCGCGCCAGCG
Source organism: uncultured Nannocystaceae bacterium (assembly GCA_964432695.1). GTDB lineage: Bacteria > Myxococcota_A > Polyangia > Nannocystales > Nannocystaceae > CAJXVA01. The sequence continues at coordinate 1,760 of CAYSPB010000122.1, read as the reverse complement.
GCAGCCCCGACGCCGTGTACAGCCTCTGGTACGACGACTTCGACAGGGTTCGCGGCATTTCGGACTCCGGATGGCGGCGCTCCACGATTTCCGACCACGGGGGAGTCGCGACCGTCTCCATCGTCGATCGCCGGGGCCGGCTGCTCGACGCCCTCGATGCTGACGGACAGCGCTACGCGATCGGAAAGCCCGGAAAGCGATACGAACTCGAGATCGTCAACCACACCGGCCGCCGTTACGAAGTGGTCGCGTCGGTCGACGGCCTCGACGTGATCGACGGCGGACGGGCCTCGACGAGCAAGCGTGGCTACGTGCTCGAGCCCTACGACACGCTGGTCATCGACGGCTGGCGAACCTCGGACGACGCCGTCGCGGCGTTCCGGTTTGGCCGCGTCGCCGACAGCTACGCGGCTCGCACCGGGGATGGCCGGAACATTGGGGTCATCGGCGTGGCGCTGTTCGAAGAACGCGGCCGGTGGGACGACGATCGCGTCCGACGCCGCTTCGCAGAGCCGTTCGACGACCGCTACGCCCCCCCACCGCCGCGCCGCTGGTGAGCTGGACGTTGGCTGCTACCATCCCGCCGCCGTGCCCGGTTCCGTCGCCACCACTCGAGGTCTCGAAGTCCGCGTCGAATCCCACTACGTCCCGGAGAAGTCCGACCCGGACGCCGGCGGCTGGTTCTTCGCCTACACCGTCGAAATGACCAACACCTCCGAAGAGCCGATGCAGCTGATCAGTCGGCACTGGGTCATCACCGACGCCGACGGCAAGGTCGAAGAGGTCCGCGGACCGGGTGTCGTCGGGGCGCAACCGGTGCTGCAGCCGGGCGAGTCGTTCCGCTATACGTCGGCGTGTCCGCTGCGAACCGCTTTCGGCACGATGCACGGCACCTACCAGATGGTCACCGAGGCCGGTGATGCCTTCGATGCCGAAGTCGCCGCGTTCACGCTGAGCACCCCGTACGCACTCAACTGAGATTCCCGCGCACCGGCTGTAGGGCTTGCCCAACGCAGTCAAACGCGCGACGCTGCTTTGGGCGCATTCCTTTGAAGGCGACGAAGCCAATCCGGGACGAGGACGCGCGTTCGCGATCGCGCGCAACCGAAGAGACCCGGACCGAAACCGACGTGCTCGAGCAGCCGCCCGCGCCTCCTCCCCCGGACGGCGCCATGCCGGAGAAGCTGGGACGGTACACCGTGCTCGGACGGCTAGGCAGCGGCGCGGTGGGTGAAGTGTTCGAGGCCGAAGCTCCCGATCCCAACGCACCCCGCGTCGCGCTCAAGGCGATTCGCGGCATGAGCCCGGATTCACTCTATCGGTTCAAGCGCGAGTTCCGATCCCTCGCCGACGTGCAGCACCGGAACGTCATTCGGCTGCACGAGCTGGTCCTGCACGGAGACCGCCTGTTCTTCTCGATGGAGCTCGTCCGCGGCTGCAGCTTCGTCGAGCATCTGTGCGGACCCGCGCGCCCCGGCACCCGAACCGTGCACGACGCTGCACGGGACTACGACGCGGTTCGGGCGGCCATGCGACAGCTCGCCGAGGGCGACAACGCGATCCACGGCGCTGGGTTCCTGCACCGCGACCTCAAGCCCTCGAACGTGCTCGTCGACGAGACCGGCCGGGTCGTCATTCTCGACTTCGGCCTCGTGCGCGGCATCGACGGCCGCGACACGGTCGGCGTCACGGCGGATGGCGCAGTCCTGGGAACCCCGTTGTTCATGTCGCCCGAGCAGGCCTCGGGCACCGACGTCGGT
>CAYSPB010000121.1:0-17520 GCA_964432695.1 uncultured Nannocystaceae bacterium | reverse complement strand
ACGTGGGTGACGTGATACGTGTGCTGGCTCCAGATGCGGCGGGCTTGGATCCAGCGGTCCTCTACGTCGCGGATGACCTGGACGGTGGGTGCGGTCTGCTCGCCATCGGAGTTGTTCCCCGAGACGATCACGATCTCGGCCGAGCCGTCGTTGTCGACGTCGGCCACGACTGGGTACTCGATGAGCGTTCGAGAGCTTCGTGCGACCTGCAGCTCGACCAAACCGCCGTCGCCGTAGATGAAGAGCGACGCTTCGTCGGCGTACATTGCCTCTGCGACCCCGTCCCCGAGGAAGTCGAACGCGGTGCCAGCGGCCCAGCCCGAGCCGTCCTGCACGCTCACGCTCCAGTTCACCGCGAGGTTTGGTTCGAATACGCTGTAGCTCTCCGCGGAACTCACGGCGAACTCCGAGACACCGTCACCGTCGAAGTCGTGCACCGTGCTGGGGCGGAACCAGGCGCCGAAGCCCGCCGGGTCTCCCGTCGGCGTCATGTCCTGATTCTTGATGCTGCCGTCGTGTTCCAGAATGGTGATTCCGCCGTCGTTGTTGATGATGATCTCGGGATCGTCGTCGCCGTCGAGGTTGGCGATCTGAGGATAGCCGGGAAGGATCGACGCGTCGCGGTAGTACTCGGTAGGTTGGCGACCAGTGGTGTTACGACGGATGTGCCGCCGTCCCAGGTCCATTGAACGTCCGGCTCGAAGGAATCGGGTGGCGCTTCATCGTCACAGTCGCCGACCGCGTCCATGTCGTCGACGACGAAGCAGCTCGGCGGTGGCGGTTCGCCTGGGCTGAAGTCTGGAATGCTCAGATCGAGCTTTGGCTCGTCGCTGGTGGCATCCACGGCGCTGGTCGAACTTGATGCTCCCGCGCTTCCGGAGGTGGTGTCCTCCGGCGGGCTGCCGCCTCCGGTGCTGGTACCGGAGCCGTCGGCTTGCCCGAACGCGTCCGAACTGCCGGTGCCACCGCAGCTGACTGGAACGAGTGCGAACAGGATTCCAATACGAGCAAGCCGGCCAACGAGCATGACGGTGTCAGGTACTTGCTGTGCCAGTCGCCGTCAACCGCCGTACTCGAGAAACGCAGCCCAGATTCGGCTTGTGGAGCCTGGCTTACTCCCGCGACGAACGCCGAACTGGGCAGGCCGAGCGGCGTCGAACATCGAGCAACGGCGCTGCGCACGTTAGCCTCGGCAGGCCATGGATGGCGGGTCATGAAGACGACCGACGAGAACGAAGTCGCGGGTGCATTCCGAGGTGCGATGGGGTCGAGCAAGGACGCGGAAGCGCAGGCAACCAAGGCAGCCGTCGCGGGCTCGCTCGGCCTCGAGAGGGCCGCTCCAACCGTCGGGCGGTTCTCGCTGCTGCGCATGGTCGGTGCAGGGGCGATGGGCAAGGTCTTCGCTGCCTACGACGACAAGCTCGATCGCAAGGTGGCGGTCAAGCTCCTGACGCGGACGGATGAAGACTCGGCGGCGAGGGTCGTTCGTGAAGCGAAAGCGCTGGCCCGATTGAGTCACCCGCACGTAGTGCAGATCTACGAATCGGGTGAGCACCAGGGCAACCCGTTCATCGCGATGGAGTTTCTCGACGGGGCCGACCTGCGGACGTGGCAAGCGGGCGCTCGCGCTGAGGACGTGCTCAAAGCGTATCGTCAAGCCGCGAAGGGGCTGCACGCTGCGCACGTGGCCGACCTCGTGCACCGGGACTTCAAGCCGGAAAACGCAGTGGTGGAGCGTGAGGGCGAGGACGGCGTTCGCGTGCGCGTCATCGACTTCGGACTCGCGCGGGCGCACGCGGCCGAGCTTCTCGAGGCCACCGACGAGCAGGTGGACGTGCGCGCATCGCTTACGCGCAACGGGCAGTTGGTCGGCACGCCGGTCTACATGGCGCCCGAGCAGCTACGGGGGGAGCCGGCCACGGTCGCCTCGGATCAGTTCGCCTTCTGCGTGGCTCTTTCGGAGGCGCTATGGGGTGCGAGGCCGTTCGACGGGGACAGCGTCGCAGCGCTCGTGGATGCGCAGGCGCGGGGTCCCGCGCTCAAGGGTGGACCTTCCGGGATGGCGTGGGTCCGCCCGGTGCTACGCCGTGGCCTGAGTCTGCAGCCTGAGCACCGCTACCCGTCGATGAAGGCGCTGGGAGACGCGTTGCAGCGTCATCCGAAACGTCGCCAAGCCTTTGCCGCGGTGGGGTTGGTCGGCGTCGTGGGGGTGGGTGCCGTTGCCGTGGACCGTACGGGTGGGCCTTGTTCGGGCTCCGAGGACGCGTTCTCGGCGTCTTGGTCCGATGCGCGCCGACGCGAAACGGGGGCGAACTTCGTCGGCTCGGGCTCGAGCATCGCGCCCTCGACGTGGGCGCGGATCGAGCCGCAACTGAACCGCTTCTCCCAAACGTGGATCGACCAGCACCGTGACGCCTGCGAAGCCGCCAACGTGCGACAGGAGCAGTCCTTCGAAGTCATGGATCGGCGCATGCTGTGCCTGGAGCGGAGTCGCCGGGCCTTCGAAGCTGCGGTGACGGTTCTCGACAGCCCGACCGAAGCCGTGGTCGACCATGCGGACGACGTCGTCGCGGAGTTGCCTGACGTCGAGCGATGCGAGGATGTCGATGCGCTACCCGAAGGGCTCACACCTCCCCCCGCGGGGACCGCGGAAACGATCGAAGCATCCGGAGCGTTGGTCGCCCAGTCAGACGCTCTCCTTGCCGCCGGAGATGCCGAGGGGGCCAAGCGTGCAGCGCTTCGATCGCGCGAGTTGATCGAAGGTCTTGCGTACCCGCCCGCGGAAGTTGCCGCGATGAAGGCCGTTGGTCTGGTCGAGAACAACCTCGGCAACCGGACCGAGGCCTTGGCGCTACTGACCGAGGCACACGCGGTCGCGCTTCGGGCTGGGCAACGAGACGACGCACAGGCGCTGCTCGGCGCCCGGTTCACGATGCTCGTCGACGCGTCGGAGTTTGCAGCTGCTGACGCGTTGTGGCCCATCCTCTCGGGCGTTCCCGAAGGAACGCCAGCTCACTTCGATGCGCTCGTTCGCGGTGCAGAGCTTCACGAGCGCCGAGGTGACGCGAAGACGGCCGTCGAGCAGTACCGCCTCGCCCAGTCCCGTCTTCCCTCATCGGCCTCGCCTCGGCAACGCGTTCAGGTTCACGGGGGGCTCGCCGACGCACTGGCGGCCTTGGGACGATTCGAGGACGCTGAGATCGAGATCCGGCAGGCGATCGAGGAGTTGGCGCGATCGTTCGGCTTCGAGCACCCGCGCCTCGCCGAAGCACGCTCGAAGCTTGCCGACATCTTGCGGCAGGCCGGGCGACTGCCGGATGCGCTCGAAGAGGCTGAAGCGGCGCTCGCGGTCCACGTGACGGTCCGTGCCCCCGATCACCCGGACATTGCGAGCAGTCGCCGGGTCGTCGGGGCTCTGCAGTGGAGCATCGGAAGCTTCGAAGCGGCGGAAAAAACCCTGCGGCTGGCGGCCCGCGAGAGCGAAGCAGCATTCGGACGCAATCACATCAAGACGGCAGCTGTGTACAACAACCTCGCCGGGCCGTTGACCAACCTCGGTCGTCGAGAGGAAGCCCTGGAAGCGCTCAGGACTGCGCTCGAGATCAAAGAAGCCGCGGTGGGGGCGAGCCACCCGTCGACCGCGCGGACCCGCGACAACGTCGCGTCCATGCTGCGCCAGGCTGGACTGTTCCAGGAGGCCGAGCGCGAGCATCGGCGGGCCTTGGCCGACCGAATTGCGGCGTACGGCGAAAACCATCACGAGGTCGCGCAGTCCTACAGCAACCTCGGCGCGCTGTTTCAGTTTCGAGACGACCCCGGTGAGGCCGAGGTGCTCTACGGAAAGGCGGTCGAGATCGCCGTGGCGACTTCGGGCGAGCAGCACCCCGACGTGGCTCACTATCGGGTCAACCGAGCGAACATGCTGCTCGAGCTCGATCGGCCCGACGAGGCGATTCCGCTGCTGCGAGCAGCGCTCGCGGTACGAGAGTCGGTGCTTGTACCGGGAAGCCCGTACATTCTGGACACGATGAACGCGTTGGGGCGAGCGTTGTGCAGCGCCGGATCGCTGGAGGAGGGGGTCGATGTGCTCCAGCGGAGCGTGACGTTGGGTGTCGATGCACCTGGGGACCAGAGCGTCCGCTACGAGCCGCTGTTCTTCCTCGCGCGCTGCTTCGAAGCACGAGGCGATCGCGGCCGAGCCGATGCGGAGGCCACTCGAGCCGTTGAGCTTGCAACGCAGAGCCTGCCTGCGAGCGAGTCGTTCATTGGTGCGGTCAGAACGTGGCAAGGCGAGCGGCGTTGAGGATTGCCGGCCCCGGGGCAGCCGCGTAGCCTCGCCCCTCGATGGACGACGCGACGCTCCTGGCGCGGTGGCAGGATGGAGACACCGACGCGGGTTCGGACCTGTTCGAGCAGCACTTCTCCACCGTCTTTCGGTTCTTCCGCAGCAAGATCTCGGGACCGGTCGACGACCTCGTCCAGCGCACCTTCATGGCCTGTCTCGAGGGTCGGGAGCGGATCGAAGGCGGCGGTTTCCGGCCGTACCTGCTCGGCGTCGCGAGGATCGTGCTGTACGCGGAGTATCGGTCGCGCAAGAAGTTCGACGACGACCACGACGTCGGAGCGTCGAGCGTCATGGACCTGGACCCCACGCCGTCACAGGTGGCCGCGAAGCGGGAGGAGCATCGGCTATTGCTCAAGGCGTTGCGTCGGCTCTCCCTCAACCACCAGATCGCGCTCGAACTTTACTACGTGGAGGGGATGCGTGGGCCAGCGCTGGCAACGGCCCTCGGTTTGCCCGAGGGCACGGTGCGCAGTCGGTTGAAGCGGGGCCTCGAGCATCTGCGTCGCGAGATTGCGCAGCTGGCTGAGACCCCAGCGCTCGCGCAGTCCACGGTCGATGGACTCGAGACTTGGGCGGGGGACGTTCGAGCGGTACTCGCCGCGCCGTCGTGATGCGTCAGTCCTTGCGGCACCCGAGCAGCTGCACGTAGGGCATCACGGAGGCGGTCGAGGCTCCGGTGGACGTGGTCGCGGGGGGGTTGAAGGCGTGGGTATGCGCGGTGCTGCTGGCGCTCCCGCTGGAACATGGGTCGACCTCAGGAGAAGCCGGCGTTGTCGAAGGAGGCGTCGTCGAAGACGCCCGCTGGGCAGGCGTCACCGCTGCTGTCGGCGCTGCCCGTGGGGGCTGCGGATGGGGCCGCCATGCTCGTGTCGTCTGTGGCCCCCGTGGAAGGCATCGAGCCGGTAGAGGTCTCCGCCGCAGCCGTTCCACCGGTTCCCGTGCTGCTGGCCGAGCTCATGGAGCTGGGTGTCGTCGGGTCGACGGCGGAGGGTTCGAAGCAGCCCTGGACCGCTGCAGCGGAGCAGAGCGTCAATGTTACAACGAGGCGTCGCATGGCGTTCGCCCTCCGAGTGCGCTCGCCGCCGCTGTTGATTCTCGAACCCCGAAAAAAGTTCGCCATGCACAGGACGTGATGCAGGTCGCGTCCACGGGCTGAAGGTCGGCAGGGGCGGGCGCCATGGATGGGGGCCGTGTCGATCTCTGCGAGTGCTTTCCCCCTCGATCGCGTGCTCGAGCGTCTTGCCGAGGCCGAGGTCGATACGTTGTGTCCCGCCGAGCAGGAGCGCTTCATTCATCGGGAAGCGCCCGTTCTGGGCGTCCCGGAGGACTATCTTCGGCTAGCGCTCGAAGTCGCGCTTCGCCAGCCCGGGGTCGACGCGGTGACCGCTCCGTACCCGGCGGTGTCGTGTCCGATTGCGAGTGACGAGGACGTCGAGCCCGAGAGCGACGTCTCCGCGTGGCGACGCGTCGACCGCCTGCATCTCGCGTCGTGAGCTGACCCTGTGTCTACGATTGCCGCCCGCCGTGCGCCGTCGTGCACGGCTGGCCGCTAGACTGCCTCGAATGGTGCGGGGCTTCTCGTGGGCGTCGACCTTGCCTATCGTCGCTACGGTGCTACACCGCGGCCAACGAAGGCGATCAAGCGTTGTAGTGCTCCCAACCCCAGAACCGTCGACCCTCTCCGCGTAGCACCCGGAGCGCGGCCGATGCGTCCGAGGGCGGCCGAGGGCCGACCTCCCGCGGTGATTTCAATGGAGAGCACACACGATGAAACGCTTCAAATATCCCCGTACACGGCACCTGCCATGGTCGCCGGGTGCGGGCCCGGATGATCAATTTACCGAGGGCATCGAGCCCTTCATCGGCCAGCGGGTGATCGTGTCCGAGAAGATGGATGGTGAGAACACCACCCTCTACGCGGACCACGTTCACGCTCGATCGATCGACAGCCAACACCACCCATCACGAAATTGGGTGAAGGCGCTGCATGGCCGCATCGCTTTCCAGATCCCGAGCGGGTGGCGGCTGTGCGGTGAAAACCTCTACGCCGTCCATTCGATCGCGTACGAACAGCTGCCAAGCTATTTCATGCTGTTCTCGATTTGGGACGAGAACAATCGCTGTCTCGACTGGGAGACTACCCTCGAGTGGGCGGCGCGGCTCGAGCTTCGGACCGTGCCCGTGCTCTACGATGGGGCGTTCGACCAAGACTGGTTCGACACGTTCGACTGCAACCCAAAAACGAGTGAGGGCTACGTCGTTCGGCTCGCGGACGGCTTTTCGTTCGACGCTTTTGGGAGGAGCGTGGCGAAGTGGGTGCGGGCCGGGCATGTGCAGACCGATGAACATTGGATGCACCACGAAGTCGTCCCCAACGGCCTACTCGAGGAGGGCGAGTGATGAAGACGTTCGTCAATACGATTGCGGCCGGGGCTCGTCCGTCGATTGTGGCGTTCGTCGACGCGCTCGGGGATGCGATCCCGGCAATGCATCGGCTCGAGGCGACGCCACAAGACCCCGGGTGGCATGCCGAGGGCAACGTACTCGTGCATACGGGCATGGTGCTCGACGCTCTGTATGAACTCTTGGACACCCGTGCAAAGTCCATCGTGGGATCCCGGCGCACGGCGCTGGTCCTGGCGGCAGCGCTGCACGACGTCGCCAAACCCCTCACGACCCGAACGATGGAGATTCGGGGTGTGCAGCGCATTGCGGCGCCCCGGCACGAGATGCGTGGTCGCTCACTCCTGGCGCTGCAGATGATCGAGCAGGGTCTCGAACACTCGCTCGTCGAGTGCGTCGTCGACCTCGTCGGACATCACGTACGGCCCAAGTTCTTGGTGGTCAAAGGTCGCGAGCGCGACGCGTACTTGCGGCTCGCCCAGCTGGCCGATCCCGAGCTGCTCTACTGGCTCGAGCTCGCCGACATGATGGGGCGGACCTGCGACGACCAAGCCGAGCAGATCGAGCACATCGAGATGTTCGGGCTCTTCGCACGAGAGCACGGTGCATGGGCGCCGTTCGGGGACGACGCGGCCGCGTGGCGCACGATGTACCGCGCGTCGATCGATGGCTCGGCGGCACTGCGCGACCTGTGCTACCGGCAGTTCGTACGCGACGTGTGCGATGGTGTAGTCACGCAGCCCGAGGAAGGCATCGCGCGGAGCTACCGCTTTCGCGATGGGTTTCCCGAGCTCGTGATCACGGTAGGTCCCAGCGGCGCTGGAAAGTCGACGTGGGTACGGCAGCACCTGCCCGATCACGTTCGGATCAGCCTCGACGACATTCGGGCGGAACTCGGTGGCCGTAGCGATGGGTCCGACAACGCCAAGGTTCGCTCGATCGCGCGTGAGAGGCTTCGAGACGGACTGCGGCGCAAGCAAAAGATCGTATGGGACGCGACGACGGTGCGTCGCGACTTTCGGGACGTGCTCACGAAGTTGGCGTTCGACTACGGTGGGCTGGTCACGCTCGTTTGCTTTCCGCGGGCGCCGGCGACCTATCATCGGCGCAATCGCGAACGCGACGTTCCGGTCCCGGCGGCGGTACTCGACCGGCAAATCGAGACGCTGCAGTGGCCCGGTCGGCTCGAAGGGCATCGTCTCCTCAGCATCGACGCGCAGGGCAGGGCGGTGGCGTACTACGGCGGGCTCGACGACGCGTTGCCGTACGACGTGGAGCCGGCTCCCACCCTGCTCCGTGAGTGGGGGGTTGCGCGATGAGCACGCTTGCACAAGCCCACGAGTGGCATCTCAAGGCAAACCATGCTCCTGGGGGTCCTCATTCGAGCGAGTTCACGAAGTCTTCGAACTCCGCGAATGTCCCGACACCGCCATGGCCGCCCGCCATTAGCAAATTGCCCGTTTCGATCCCGTAACTTGCGAACGCACCGAAAGCGGGGATGGCCCAAGGCGGAAACGAGAAGTTGAATGGGGCAGGGTTCCACAGGTCAACGACGAACGCGACGGATGTTCCTGTTGCTTCGTTCGTGACGACAGACATCAGCATGTCGTCCGCGTGCGGCGTGGGGATGTAGTAGATGCTTATGGGATTGGTCAGGTCTGGAATCTCTACGAAATCATCCGTCGGCACGCCGATGACTTCAGCCGCTTTGCCGAGGGGGCTCCTTGAGAGTGTGTCTGCAACCACTGTGGAGGGAGCGTCGAGAGCTTGCTCGAACAGTGTCTGGCTCACTTGTGAGACCACCGTTGTCGCTCCTGCAGCGGCGACAGACCGAACACCGCCAGCGTGATCGTAGTGGTGGTGGGAGACGACGATGTGCGTGATCGGCTTTCCGATATTCTCCTCAACCCAGCCGACCAATGCATCTCCTCGCTCGGGCCGGACGGGCGCCCCCAGCAGGACGACACCTGCATCCTGCTCCACGATCATGGAGTGGTGTCGAGTGTCGTTTCCGGTCACGTACCACACGCCGAGGGATTCAAGGTCATCGCTGAGGACTGGCGTCGCGATGATATCGAGTGCTGGCCGGTCGAGGTCGATCCCGGCCGCAGCGACCGCGAGATGTACCTGGCTGTGGTTTCGACCCCGGAGTGCTTCTGCGGGATCACTGTCGAGAACCGCTCCTCTCGGGGGTGTCAGAACGTTCTCTGAAAAGTCTGGGTCTGGCGAGAAATCGCTGTAGTCCATGCTTCCTTGGGGGATACCGTCCAGCATGATCTCGACACGGGTCGGCACGCGCACGGAATCGCCAGTCCAACCGGAAAATACGTATGTCGCGAGAACATCTCGCCTGAAGTACTCAGCCTCGAGAAAGCGGATCGCGTGGAGAGAGTAACTCTCGGGGTTGACGAGAAGCTGTATCGCACCGACATCGTCTCCGATCTGAACGACGTGATGTACCTCGTTGTCGAACTCTTCGTCGGGGAGGATTTGTAAGGTCTCCTCGTCGAGAGCATCACGGACGAGTTCGTAGGGGAAGAGAACAGAAAACTCTTTTGTATAGGCGCCAAACTGGGGCGAGGGCATGGTCCTCTGGAGGATGTCTGGAGGGATCTCATTGTTGTCCCGGCCCTCGATCCACGCGCCAGACTCCCGGATGTAGTACGTGAATACCTGGTTGTCTTCTGGAGTCGATACGCCGGCCTGGTTTGGGAAAAGCTCGAGGTCGCGATCGACATCCACACGCGAGATTCGCTCATCTAGACTCGACTGAACCCGTGTCATATGGATGTTTCCTAGGGCAGGCTGCGTAAAACTCTCCCCTTCCATATTGACTAGCCTGGTTCCGGCGACAGTGACAGAGTAGCCGGACAGCCCTGTGAGAGCATCGAAGCCGCCGAGGCCCTCGATGAGCTTCTCGATCGCGTCGAGTTCCTCGCCCGCCGTGGTCCCGCTTGCGCTGGTGCTGGACTCCTCCGCGACGGTGGAGCCGCCCAGGGACGTTTGAGTGGCTTCAGACGACGATGAGGTGGTGGAGGCGGTGCCGATAGGGTCTCCGGTGGATTCTTGGCCAGATCCAAATGAGCCGGAGTCATCACCACACGCGGTCGCAAGCACGACAACCCCACTGAGCAGGGTCGTTAGGGCGGACGAAAACCGCTCGCTGCGGGTATGGGTAGAACGAGAAGCATCTCGGGTTTGCATGTCGAGGGCAACGATGCTCTCCGAGTCTGCTCGGGCCCAGAGCACACGGCTCAACCCTGGAATGTGTCAGGCGCATGCGCCGGTGCGAGCCGAGCCGGTGTGGGTCGTACGAGCTCAATGTTCCGTTTCGGCCGTACGAGGAGTCCTATTCGGATCGGGCGCCAATGTCGCCGAGGTGGGACCGCATGAAGGGGTCATTTCGAGCGGGGACACGCATCGCGCCCAAGCCGCAAAGTGCGGTGGGCAACACCGGCCAGAGAATGGCAGGGAAGCGGCTTTCTGTTTCGACGAGGACGGTAGGGATTCGCAACCGATACTCGGCTAGCGTTTAGGCTAAGTCGTCGACGAGCACGCCGCGAGCACCCGGTCGCGTAGCCAGAGTACCGAGGCGTCGCACCCAGCTCGTGTCGCCACGGTGAGGGTGACATCGGGTAGGTCGAGTGGACATTCGAGCTCCCTTAAATGCATGAGCCGCGCCACGCGGTGAATGGGCGCGCGAAGTGTGGTGAAGAGCGCGTCGCTCTGCGAAACCATCGCGAGGGCCGCCACGAAGCTTGGTACGCGTACACTGACGTGGCGCTCGACCCCCACGGCCGAAGCCGCCCGAGAGATCGGGCCTTTGTCGGTGGCGGCAGTTTCAACTTGTACGTGTGGCCATCGAGCCCACTGCTCCAGTGAGGGGCGCTTTCGAATGGGATGCCTCTGTCGCGCAAGCACGGCCCAATCGAACGGACCGATTCGCTCGTGGTCGATTCCCTTCGGGGGCGCCCCACGCCCCACGGCCAGCTCCAGATGCGCCGCGCCCGACAACAGAGCGTCGCCGGAAACGGCCGGGCGCAGGGCGAGCCGCAGCTTGGGCGCCTCGCTCTTCAACGTGGCCACGAGCGGCCCCAGAAGGGGCGCGAACAAGTCGGGTGTGGCAATGACGAGTTCTCGTTCCGACGTGGCGGGATCGAACCCGTCCAATTCTCCGACGAACGTTCGGATGTCGTTGAGAACCGTCGCGAGCGGTCGGCGCATCGCTTCGGCGCGCGGTGTAGCCCGCATGCCGTAGCCGTCGCGACGAAGCAGCTGATCGCCGAAAAGGCTTCGTAGGCGATCGAGCGCGTGACTGACCGCGGACTGGCTACGGCCCAGGCGAACGGCGGCCTTCGTCACCGAGCTCTCTTGCAGTAGAGCGTCCAACGTTACGAGCAGGTTCAGGTCGATCGAGGAGAGCTTCGGGCCTGTATGCATCGTGTGCATCTAACTATGATAACTATGAGTTTCGCTGCAACAAGAATGAGCTTCATAGTAACGCACGTTCGGCCGGCCAGGTGTGCCGCTGGATGACACGGGCGAGGGCTCGCCCGCACCAGGAACCTCAACTTCCACGGAGTGAACAAGATGTCCCGACTCAAGCTTATTGGTCTCGTTGTTGCGTGCTCAACTGCCTCTTGCGGTGGCGAAGGCGGCAGTGCCGGCGACGACGCTGGTGACCCCACTGTCGTCACCGACGTCGACGACTACATCGGTACCGATGCCGACGAGACGATTACCGGAACCGAGGCCAATGACGCGCTGGTGGGAGGCGACGGCGACGATCAGATCAACGGTCTTGCCGGCGACGACATGCTCTTCGGAGGCCTCGGCGACCAGTTTACGATGGCGACTGGCAAGGAGACCGGCAACGATGTCCTCGATGGCGGCGAAGGCAACGACCAAGTCGTGGGGGAGCAGGGAGACGACGTCTTGCTCGGTGGGCCGGGGGATGATCTGCTCTCCGGTAGCGAGGGCGATGACACCGTCACCGGTGGGCCTGATTCCGACAGCTTCATCTACCTGCTGGTGATCGACGAAGCCGGTACATGGACCAGCGACGAGACTTCGGGCGGAAACGACACGATCACCGACTTCGAACCTGGTACCGACGCACTCATCTTCCTCAATCGATTCAACGAGGCGTTCACCGGCCCGACGCGCGCGGAGTTCGAAGCCGCGTTCAACAACGCGGAAGCGGGGTTCGAAGTCACGGTCGCGGGCGGAGCACTCACGATGACGTTCACAGGCGGAGACTCTCTGACTCTCGATGGGTCCTTCGAAACGGCGCCAACGACCCTCGAGGAGTTGGAAACGGCCCTTGGCGGCCCGAACGCGATCGTCTACGGCGAATAGCGCCCGCTAGGGTGGATCGATGCAAACGCCGATGTTGCTGGCGTTCGGGTTGTCCGGAACCGTGCCCTCGGCGAACCACGGCTCGCAAATGGTCTTGTCGGGGCAGATGGGATTGGTGAGGTCGCAATACGGGATGCAGCATCCCGGGCCGGCGTCGCAGAGTTCGGAGACGCCGCCATTGAGGCACGCTGTCCCGGGCGTACAGCCGTTGATGAACTCGCACGCATCGTACGGGTTTCCTTCGCTGCCCGATGCATCGGGAGCGCAGGCAAAGACGTTGTCGGCTGGATAGCACCCTTGGCCCGCTGCGCAGTCCTGCGCGACGGGGTCGCACTGAGGCAGGCAGAGCGGGGCTACGGTGTCGCCCCCAATGGAACACCAAGAGTTCTCGTCTGCGCACGAGGGGCTGCTGGGCGTTCCGATGCAGAACGCAAAGCAGGTCCCCTCCAACGTGCGGGGGTCGGCGTCCCAACACACCGACGTCGCGTCGCAGTCGTCCTCGCCCGAGGCGACTGTGTCGGAGATCGTGCAGGGGTCGCCGGGGCTGGCAGGGTTTTTGGCGATGGGGATACACCTCGTCGCGTTCCAGGACGAGCTGCCGTCGTTTGCCCACGGCGCGCACTTGAAGCCTTCGGGGCACTCGGCCTCGTCGCCGAGAATCGAGCACTCGATTGCAACGGGGACGTCTGGGTCGATCAGGAAGATCCCGTCATCACCATCGTCGCTGGCTTCTGCGTCGCTTCCGTCGCTAGCAGACGTGGTCGATGGATTGGCGCCGGCCGTCGTGGGCGTAGGTCCCGTGCCGGGATTGGGCTGCGGATTGGCCGTCATCGAGCCCGGCTCGGACCCGTCGTCGGAGGTCCCCGTGGACGTACTTCCATCCGCGGGGACGGCGACGGACGGTTCGCAGCCGATCATCAAGGCGGCCGAACAACTGAAAATCAAACAAAGCGAACGGCACATGTGCGCAATGTTACCATTTTCAGGGCCAACAGTGCCGAGATTCGACGCGTCCATCGTCTGTCCCGGCGCCGGCCGGCGCATGGTCGTGCCTGCGCCGCCGTGTTCGGCGAGCCGCACGCGGCATGCTGCATCGGGAGTGGATGGCTCGTGTCCTGGCCGACCCCGACAACGAACTGCGCCGAAGGATCTTTGAATACCGCGGTTCGGTGGAGCCCATGATGCATCTCGACCATCACGTATGGCAGCCGTTCGAGCAGCCGCTCCCGTCGTTGGAGGACGTATCACCCCTGCGCGATGAGTTGCTCGCCTACGGACTTCGTCTCTTCGGAGCGAGGGACTTCGAAGGTCAAGCGGGTGCTTGGCTCGTGCGGTGAGTCGGTCGACGGCCTCCGGGAGCTCGATGCAATGCCGACAGCTCGCTCTCGAAGGCCGGCCGTCAGTGTCGCGTGCATGGACTTCGGGCACCCGGACACGCCGGCCCGTAGGCTCTCTTGCGCCGACCGACCACTTTGAGTGGATGTGTCTCGTTTTGAGCGCCAGTGAGCGCTAGGCTCGACGCCGGATGGATGGGCAAAGAATCCAAGGACTGGTCTTTTTGCTGTCGACGGCCGGGCTCGCAATGCCCGGGTGTGACTCGGATGAAGAGGCGTCCGAAGGCGAGGAACTCCCGATGGGCTCGGTCTGTGAGCGGCACGCGGCGAACTACGTGGCGTGTTATTCGGACGGATTTTCGCTCGACGAGGCAATCGAAAACTGCGAGGAGCGGATCGAATATCTGGCCGACATCTCTCAGGAGTGCTCCGACAGCTACGTGGTGCTCGCGGACTGCTTGTCGAAGCTCGAGTGCTCCGAGCTGAGTCGCGGCTGTATCGAAGAGACGACGGCGCACGGCAGCTTGGTCTGCATCAGCGGCTTCTCGACGGGGGAGTGACCGGTCGCACCGGGGCCGTCATTCCCGAGCAGTCGCTGCCGCCCTACGACGGGTCGACGCAGATGCCGATGTTGCTAGCGCCGGGGTTGTCGGGGGCTTCGCCGCTGGCATACCAGGGCTCGCAAATGGTGCCGCCGGTGCAGTCGGGGGAACCGGTGTCGCAGAAGGGCACGCAGCAGCCAGAGGCCCCAAGTTCGCACTGGGAGGCGTTGTCTGGCGGCACGCATGCTGTGCCGACGGTACAGCCGTTGATGAACTCGCACGACTCGTAGGGGTTCCCTCCGCCGTCCGATTCATCGGGCGCGCAGACGAAGGTGCCCTCGACAGGGTAGCAGCCCTGTCCTGCGGGGCAGTTCTGCATGACGGGGTCGCAGACCGGCAAGCACAGCGGCAAGATCCCCTCGGCGCCGACGGAGCACCACGCATCGCCCTCGCAGGTCGGGCTTCCGAGCGTTCCTTCGCAGAAGGGGAAGCACTCGCCTTCGAGGGTGCGCGGGTCGACGCCCCAGCACATGGAGTTCGCATCGCAGTCGTCTTCGCCCGACCATGGCGAGTTGAAGGCGGTGCAGGGATCGCCGGGACCCTGCGGATCGTCGACGACCGGAACGCACCGCTGAGCGTTCCAGGTCATGCCACCGTCGTTGGCCCACGGCGTGCACTTGAATCCCGCCGGGCAGTCCTCGCCGCCGAGGATCGAGCACTCGGACCGCGGGTCGACGTCGAAGTGTGAGATGAAGAAGCCATCGCCATCGGTCGACTCGTCGTCCCCGGACTCGACGCCCGCCGAGTCCTCATCGCCCGGATCGGCTCCAGTGGTCGATGGGTTCGCGGTGGTGCCCGGTGGAGACCCCGTCGCCGGGTCGGGCTGGGGCATCGAACTCGTCATCGCGGGCCCCGAAGGACTGGCGCCAGAGCTTCCTTCGGCGGTCGTTCCAGCCTCGCCTGGAAGCTGCACCGACGGTCCACAACCGACGGGCAGATTCGCTGAGCACCCCAACACCAACCAAACCGATCGCATTGGGTTAGGAATGTTAGCATGCTTCGTCGCGCTCCTGCGCGCGAAGCAGCGCTCCCGAAGGCGGGGATGTTGAGTACGGCTCGCAGCGAGCCAGAAGGGCGCGAAGACGCGCCCCACATGCTCCCATGCCGCGAGACACGTGGGTGCTGACCCAACACAGGCACGCCTGCGTGGGTGGCGTACACCACGGCGAACAAAATGGAAGCACAGCGGGAGTCCGAGAACATGCTCGGTTGGGTTCGCATGGAGGTCCGCGAGTGGATTCGCTCGCAGGGTTGAAGAGGTGGGGCGGCGAGGCGTACCAAGACGCGCGACGAGAGGTCGAGTTCAGATGTCAGCGCTCGTTCCTCGTCCTGCGCATCGTTGATGAACAGGAGCGAATGGGTTCCTCGAGGAATGACGCTCAAAGGGCCACAGGCCTCCACCCGTTTTGCGGAGTGAACGGTGTTCCAGCTGCGAGCCTGCTCGCGCGGGCTACCATGGAGCGGTGAGGGATCAGAACGAACCCGGAGCGCCTGTCGTCCCCATCGAGGACGCGAGCGCGCGCGAAGAGCTTCGGGTGGCGCTGCACGAATCGGCGGTCGCCATGCGAGTCGATCGCGTTGCACTGGCCAAAGGCGAGATCGGAGCATCCAAATACACGCTCTCCGATCGGATCCGCGAGCTCGGCTTCGAAGGGGAGGCCGAGCGCGTGTTCGACTTGTTGCCATTGGTGCACGTTGCATGGGCCGACGGGAAGATCCAACAGGGCGAGAGCGCAATGATCCTGAACCTGCTCCGCGTTCGTGGGGTCAGCGGGGGTAAAGCGTTCACCGTGCTGTACTCTTTGCTCGAAAAGCGGCCGTCGCAGGAGTATCTCGACGAGTCGCTCGAGGTGCTCAAAGGTTTCTCGAGGACAAGCCGCGCGAAGCCAAGACCATCGTGGGTTTGTGCATCCTCGTCGCCGAAGCGGCCGGAGGCTTCTTTCAGATCTTCAACCCGATCTCCGATGAAGAGCGCGCCGTCATCGACAAGATCAGCAAGGCGCTGGGCGACGAGGCGTTCAAGGAGTACACCTCGCGGCTCGCGAAGTAGCTCCCGGCTGACCTCTTTCGCCGCTCCGGCCCTGGCCGGTTCGGCCGTGTCGCGCTCGATGAACCCGACGGTTGCGCCCCGCTTCCGGTGGACGCTTTCGAAAGGCTCTGGGACCATCGGACAGATCGCAGCTGGGAAGCGCAGGGGACTCGCGAACTCCCGTCGGACTCGCGAACTCCCGTCCGTAGGAGCGACGATAGGCGCGCAATCGGAGGCGATCGCGACGGAGGAGACACCTGAACTCGGCGGACGTGTCTCGCAGAAACTGTGGAACGATCGGCGCGTGGGGTCGACTTGTCAGGCGTGCTGGCTCGACACGTGCACCCCGGACGGACCTACCTGCTTACGCGCCGTTGCTCTGAGCGTAGGTTCTTCCTGCGGCCGTCGGCGGAACTCAACGCGATTTTCGAATATGCGTTGGCGCGGGCGGTCGTGATGACGGGCGTCAAAGTTCACGCGTGGGTCGCCATGTCGAACCACATTCATATCGTCGCAACCGATACGTACGGCGAGCGGCCGCGGTTCATGGCGCTTCTCAATACTGAGGTGGCAAAGGCAGGCAGCGCACTCATTGGTCGGTGGGATGGCTTCTGGGAGCCGGGGCGGTCGTACTCAGCGGTTGAGTTGCTCGACGCGAAGGCCGTGGTAGAGAAGCTTGCGTACACCTGGGCGAACCCTGTGTCTTCACGACTCGTGCGCCGAGCGAGACGATGGCCCGGGTCAACGTCGGCGCGGAGGCGTTTCGGGGAGACGGTGGTCGCGCGGCGGCCCGAAAGTGGCTACTACGCGAACAGCGTGCAGCCCGAATCCTACTCCTTCCAGCTCGAGGCTCCGCCACATATGGATCCGATCGAGTGCGACATGCTTGTTCGGACACGGGTGCGACGGCTCGAGAAGGAGACCGAGAATGCCGTACGGGGAGGGGGGGCAAAGTTCCTGGGGGAGAAGCGCGTGCTTCGCCAGAATCCGTACGACAGCCCGACGACTTGGGAGAAACGACGCGGCCGGAATCCGACATTCGCGAGCCGAGACAAGTGGGCGCGTATCGAAGCTGCTCAGCGGAACAAAGAGTGGCTCGCTGCGTACAGGGCCGCGCTCGAGGGACTTCGCCAAGGCGTCAAAGACGTGCTTTTTCCGGCAGGTACCTGGCTGATGGTTCGCCGGTACAGCTGTCGATGCGAACCCATGCGGGCCTGACCTTCTCCGGGGACAACTCAAAGCTGCGCGGTAGCCGGTCACCCGGCTGCCGCGCATTGGTTTGGTGCTTGTCGCGCGAGGTCAAACCATCTTCATCGACGCAGAAACCCCTCTCGTTTCGGTCGGGGTCACCGCGAGAGCTCGCCCCACGCTCCAGATTCGGCAGCTTCGTCGAACTCCGTCTGGCTGGCGGGATGCGCATCTGCGTCACCCACGGACGGGGAAATCGTC
>CAYSPB010000120.1:6430-17599 GCA_964432695.1 uncultured Nannocystaceae bacterium | reverse complement strand
GGTGGCTGCGGCCTCCGGCGAAGCAGCGCTGGCCGAGAACGCGCCGGCGGAGACAGCCGCGCCCGCGCTGCCCACGTTCGAGGGCGAGGCGATGGCCTCTGCGCTCGACGGCGGCACGCTGCCTGACGATGCCGCGGCGCTGGCGGGCGCCCAGACGATCTGCGCCGATTTCATCGTGGAGCACCCTGGCGTGCGCCGCGTGCTTCGACGGCTCGCCCTCAAACGCGGCAGGCTCAAGACCGCGGTCGTCGAAGCGAGAAAGGGCAAGGCGGGGCGCTACACGAAGTTCTTCGACCGGGCGGAAGCCTGCAGCTCGATGGCGCCCAACAACGTGCTCGCGATCCACCGCGGGGAGCGGGATGGGCTGCTGACGGTCGAACTCGAACTCGACCTCGAGCTGGTCCAGAACGAGGTCGCGTCGTTTCTGAAGTTCAAGGACGAAGGGCCTGCGGTCGACGTGCTGCGCGCGGCTACGCTCGAGGCGTGGGAGCACGGCGGTCTGGCGAAGTCGACGTTTGTCGGCGTTCGCAAACTGCTCAAGGAGCGGGCCGATCGCACGATTCTCTCCGGGCTGTGCGAAGCCTTGCGCGTGCAGCTGCTCGCGCCGGCGTTCGGTCGCAAGCCGGTGCTGTGCATCGACCCGGGCACGCAACATGGATGTCGCCTGGTCATGCTCGGCGCCGACGGTGCCGTGCTGGCTGAAGACACCGTCTTCCCCCTTCAGCCCAAGCTGCAGGTCCCTCAAGCGCAGGCGCGCGTCGTCGAGCTGTGCAAGGAGCACGAAGCGGCACTGATCGTCGTCGTCGGGGGAACCGCCGCCCGCGAGGTCGAGAAGCTCGCCCGAACCGCGATCGCGGAGGCTGAGGGGCTCGACGTCGCCGTGCACTCGGTCGATGCCGACACCGCATCTGCGGGGGCGAAGGCGCTCAAGGCCGAGCTGCCCAAAGCGGACGCTCCCTCCCGCCGTGCGCTGGCTGCGGGACGCCGGGTGCAGGATCCGCTGTCGGCACTTGCCAAGGCCGACCCGCGCAAGCTGTCGCTGGGCCAGCACCAATACGACGTGGACCAAGAGGCACTGCGACAGGCCCTCGATCAGGTCATCGGTACCTGCATCGCGAAGGTCTCGCTCGATCTCAACGCCGCGGACGCAGAGACCCTCGCCCGCATTCCGGGCATGTCGCATGCGCTGGCCAAGGCGGTCGTCAGCCATCGCGATGGACGAGACGCCGGATTCCGCAGCCGCAACGAGCTGCTCGAAGTTCCGGGGCTTGTTGGTAAGGCCTTCGAGCAGTCGGCCGGCTTCCTTCGGATTCGAGGCGGCGAGCAGCCGCTCGACGCGACTGGCGTGCACCCCGAGCGATACGGGCAGGTCGCAGAGATGGCGCGCTCGCTCGACATCACCGTACCGGAGCTGATCGGCAACACCGAGAAGGTCGACGCGATCGCGGCCGACACGTTTCTGGGCACCCCTGGAGTTTCCGGGGAGCCGCTGGGCCCGCGCGGTCTGTCCCAGGTGCAGGCGGCACTGCGTCAACCCGACCGGGATCCGCGCCCAAAGTTCGAGATCGCCGCCTACCACCCCGACCTGGGGTCGTTCGATGACCTCAAGCCCGGCATGGAGCTCGAGGGCATCGTCACGCACATCGCCAACTTTGGCGCGTTCGTCGACGTCGGGATTGCGCAGGAGGGCCTCGTGCACCTCAGCGAGTTGAGCCACGACTACGTGGCGTCGGCGCAGGACGTGGTGCACATCGGCGAGCGCGTCAAAGGCAAGGTCCTCGAGGTCATTCCCGACAAGAAGCGCTTCGCGCTCTCGCTCAAGGCGCTGCAGCCCAGGCCCGAGCGACCCGACCGTCCCGCGCGCTCGGACCGACCCGGTCGTGGCGAAGGCAAAGGCCGACGCGACGGTAAGGGTCGACCCAAGGGCAAGGGAAAAGGCGGTCGCAACGACCGTGGCAAGGGTCGCGGCGAGAAGAAGGAAAAGGTCCTGGGCTTCCGGCTCGACCTCTCCGATCTCGCCTCTCGCCTGGGCAAGGACTGAGCTACGCGTCGTCTTCGGTGGCGGCGAGGCTGCGCAGGGAAACCCGCGCGCCTCGTCCGTCCCACATCGTGGCCATCACGCTCAGCGGGCGGTTGAGCGCCGCAAGGTTCAGGACGGTTTCCGCTGGGGGCGGCGACTTCGTGAAGTTCAGCGGGCAGTGGTCGACCTTGCCGTCCTCGAGCAGGACGGGTGCCCCGTGTGAGCGGCAGATCAGCGGCCGCTGCTCGTACACGGCACAGCGACCGTCGACCAGCATGGCGCATCGCTCGGTCTGTCCGGACGCCTCGCGTACGCGCTGGCGAAGCGAGGGGGGCAGGGCACGCAAGGCGTCGCGGATCGGGGCGGCTTCGATCTCGAACACGCTGAGGTCGACGTGGCAGCACTGCTCGCAGCCCGGGGCACAGGTCATGCCGCCGGCGGACCGTTCGAATGCCTGGTCGAAATGTGCGTCGACTCGGGTCCGAAGCGTAACCAGAGCGGCTGCGGCCGCCTCCGTCTCGTCGCTCACGGTGCCGCTCGCAGGGCTGCCGCCGTGCTGTGTAGGGCCGCCCGGGCGTCGACCTCGGTGCCGAAGCTCGCGCCGCCGACGTAGGGGTGGCCACCACCCCCGTGCGTCTCGCACAGGGCCGCGATGTCGTGATCGCGGTCCTCGGCCGGAAGCCAGGGGTTGTACCCCACGGAGAGCTTGTGGCCTCCGTCGGGTCCACGGGTGATGCCAACCAGGTACCGGATCTGCGGCTGCAGGTAGTACGCGATGAACTTGTTGTACGAGCGAGGCGGCTGGTCGCCGAAGTCGTACGTTGCGACGCCGCGCTCGACCTGCAGTCGATCGCGCATCAACTCGATGTCTTCGCGGTGGGTGGCGAGGGCGGGGTCGACGACGCCGCGCACGTAGTCCTCCGTCGCGAGCGTCGCGAGGTCGGTGCGCAGCAGGTCGCCGATGAAGCGCCCCGCAAGCGTCGCGTCACGGTTTTGCTCGACGAAGGTCATCAGCTGCAGCGCCGGCTCGTGCAGCTCGACTGGCATCGACGGCGTGGGAAACGACGCCGTGTCGATGAGTTCGGCCCAGTGCAGCAGTTCGCTGTGCGCGGCGGGATCCCAGCCGAAGCGCTCGCGGCCGACCTTGGCGATATAGCCCGTACAGCTCGGCGCGGTGGCGTCGTGGAATCTCCGGCCCGAGACGTCGGCGTCGAAGTGGGCGCGCTGGCCGTCCAGCTGAAAGGCCGACACGTGGTGGTCGAAGAACCAGCCGAGCCTGGGATGCGTGCTGTACCGGAAGTCGACGATTGCCGAATCGTCGGCGTCAAAATCGGCGTCGACGAAGGGATCGCCAGCCTGATGCGCCTTGGGGAGGTAGACGAAGGTTGCGTCGGCGTTCACACACGCGCGGTAGAAGGCGGTGAAGATGGCCGAACTCGCCGCTCCGTCGAAGCACGCGGCGTGATGGAGGACGTGGACCCTCATCGTCGAGCACTGGACGGTACCAGAAAGCGCCCGCACCCGGAGCGAGCGCGCGGCGGCGCCGAACCCTCAGCGTACCGAGATCTCGCCGGGCTCTCCGGCGAGCACCGTGACGACGCCGTCGTCGATGCGGCGTGCACCCTGCGGCAGTGCGAGCTCGGCGTCGGGTCGCCACTGCAGCAGCGAAGCCGGAACGAAAGCGCTCGGCTCGGGCCGCATCCCGGTGGTGGGGCGAATCTCCTCGGGAGGCACGCGCTGAACCAACGTGCCCCCGTGGTGCAGGGCGGCCACGGTTCGGCCGTCGGACATCATCAACGCCCGCGCGGCGGGGCAGGGGTAGGCCTGGGCGAGGGCATCGAGGGCGTCTGCCATGGCGGCCGGTTCGGCGTAGGCCTGTCGAAACCCCGCGCTGCCGAACAAGAATGCCAGCGTTCGCAGGAGCAGCAGTTGGACGTCGGGCTGACCACGCGCGTCGCGAGCGAGGAACGGAGGCAGGGCTGCGAGCATTTCGGCGCGCGTATCTTCAGGGAGCGCGGGTGCCACGGCAACGCCGAGCCAGCGCCGGAACCGAGCCGCGCGAGGAGGCGTCGCAGTCGGTAGCGCACCCGCGGGTCGGCTGTGGAACGCGCCGAGGGTGCAGCGCACCGGCGCCCGGAGGAGGTCATCGACCGGGTCATCGGTGGGACGCGCGATCGGCCGTGACTGCACCAGGGTCTCTGCGCCCATGCATCCGCCGACGCACCACCCCTCGAGAACCTCGGTGGCCGAGGCAGGCGCGAGGCCGGGCACGAGATCCTCCAGCGAGGACTTCACCCACGGCCGCCCCCAAAACGGGCGGTCTGGGCGCACGTCGACGAGCGCGACGAGCGTGGGGACGAGCACGAATGCAGAATACCAGCGAGGCTCGGGTCGACCACCGGGCCGAGGCGGAGATCGGGCGGATGGACTGCAGGGGGCGCGGCGCGATCGCACCGCGGATCTTCCGCCAGCCCGCGGCCACCGCGGGGGTGCTGGCGCCCGGAAAATGCCGGTTTTTCGGCGGACGCGCCGGAGGTCGCTAGGTTCGGGACCATGGTCAAGTCCCGTGGTCTTTCCTTGGTGCGTCGCGTGGCTCGCTGGGGGGCGCTCGCTCTGGGTACGCTGGTGGCGGCGGCTTGTGCGTCCATGCCGGAGACCAAGCGACCCGCGAAGAAGAGTCCCGAGTCGGTCAAGCGCGCCGAGAAGCACTACGACGTCGCGGTCGGCTCGTTTCACAACGGGATGTACGAAGACGCGAAGATCCAGATCGACAGGGCGTTGCGCGAGGACCCGCAGCACGCCGACTCCCACTACCTGCAGGGGGTCCTCTTGCTCAACGAGGGGAAGTCGATCGTGGATGCCATCGAGATCCAGCAGTGTCTCATCGATGACGCTGCCGACCAGCAGCGCGATCGGGCCGAGTCGCTGCATCGCGAGGCCGCGACCGCATTCGAGCGTGCAGCGCTCGCGTATCCCGACGGCGCGTCCGGACGCGGTCGTGCGTACAACTCGATGGCGGTCGTGTCGTTGTTCTTCCACGACACCGACTCCGCGATCGACTCGGCTCAGAAGGCGCTCGCCGAGCAGTTCTACACGGCGCGCTACTCGGCCCTGTCCAACCTCGGGTGGGCGCAGTACCTTGGCGGCGACACGATCAGCGCCACCGCTTCGCTGCGTCAGGCCGTCCTGATCAACCCGGACTACTGCGTCGGGCACTACAGACTGGCGCAGGTGTATCTGGATGCGGGTCTTCACGAGCAGGCGTTCGAGCACGCGACGCGCGTGGTTGAGAGTGATCGCTGCCCGATCCAAGACGCGTATCGGATCGCCGGCGTGGCGAAGATGCGTCTCGGAGAGGACCAGGCGGGGCAAGAATCGCTGCAGGGTTGCGTCGATCTCGCGCCGAGAAGCTGCGAGGCCGAGGACTGTCGTGCGCTCTTGGGCCCCGCAACTGCAGGGGATTCCCAGGTGGCATTGCAAAACGCGCAGTAGGCGGTAACTCCGCAGCCCGTCTTTGCACGCGTTGCGCTTGCGGCCGCCCCGCTCGCCGGGCAACACTTCGCCGCGATGCAGCACGCCGAGACGAGAAGCCTGCGCGTGGTGGCCCCTTCGGAGGCCCGCAAGGACGACGCTTCGGACGAGGCCGTCGCCGGGGGCAGCGTCGACGCAGGCCTACCCTCACCGGGCCGCTACATCATGGAGCAGCGCAAGCGGCAGGGCATGAGCATCGACCAGCTTGCCGCCGCAACGAAGATTCCGCGCTCCAGCATCGAGTTCCTCGAGGCCGACCAGCACGACGCGCTGCCGGGCCCCGTCTTCGTCAAAGGCTTTCTGCGCTGCTGTGCCCGCGCGCTGGGGGTCGAAGCCGAAACCGTGATGGAGCTGGTGTACGAACGGGAGCGGGAGATGCTGGTTGCCCGACGCCGGGAGCGTCCCGTGGCGCCGGACGCAGCTTTGTCCGCGCCAGCGCCGAGCGACCCGTCGTCCACGAAGGCGTCCAGCAAGGTCGCGAAGACCGAAGCTCCTCGCGAGCCGAAGACGCCATCGGCCGAGGCCGATGCGCCGCCGGCTGAAGCCGGGCCCGAAGGCGCTGCGCCCCAGCCGTTGTTCGATCTCGGAGCGATCACCAAGCGGCTGGGTCGCTCGGGGGTCTCGTTCATGCTGTGGTTCGCCGTCGCGGTCTTCGTTGCGATGGTGATGATGGCGGCGTGGAACGCTCTGGGACAGACGCCGCTTGGGCCGACCTAGGGTGCGACCTACGGCCCGGCTGAGATCGGTTTGAGCGCCGGCTGGCTTCTCGGGAGTCTCGGGATCGCGTTGGTTTGTCACGGCGGCCCGGGCCGGTCTATATGATGCGGCGTCGGCCTATGGTCACGACCCGCACCCGCAAGATTCAGATCCTGCACACGCTGCTGCGGGCTGGGGACAAGCGTCGCTTGCGTCGCACCCTGGAACGGCTCGACGACGTGCAGGTCGCTCGTCAGCTCGACAACCTCGAGACCGCGGACCAGCTGGCGGCGCTGCGGCTGATGCCGTCGTCACGACGCGGCGAGATCGTCGGGGCCATGCGCTATGAGAGCGCGGCCGGGCTGGTCGCCGCGCTCGCGCCCGAAGAGGCGGCCAGCCTCGTCGACGACCTCGACCCTGATGACGCGGTGGACATTCTCGGGCGTCTGCCCGAGGGCGCCCTGTCGGCGATCCTCAAGCGGCTCGACCGCGACGACGCCGACGAGATCGAGGAGCTTCTCGCGTACGACGCGGAGACCGCAGGCGGCATCATGTCGCCGGACTTCTTCTCGTGCGCGCCGACGGCCACCGTCTCGGACGCGTTGGAGTCGATCCAGACGGCTGAAGAACTCCCCGAAGCTGCGTTCTATGTGTACGTCTGCGACGACGACGATCGGCTCGTCGGCGTCTGCTCCCTGCGGATGCTCGTCACCTCGCGGCCCAACCAGCCCTTGGCGGACATCATGCTCACCGAGGTCACCGCGGTTCCAGCCGACACCGACCAAGAGGATGTTGCCGAGATGGTCAGCCGGTACGACCTCGTCGCCGTCCCGGTGGTCGACACCCAGAGGCGCCTGATCGGTGTGATCGACGTCGACGACGTGGTCGACGTCATCCGTGAAGAGGCCACGGAGGACATCCTCAAGATGGCGGGCGCCGGCGAAGACCTCGCCGATGCGCGCTCGTTTCTCGGCGCGCTTCGGGTACGCTGGCGCTGGCTCATGGCGGCCGCGGTCGGGGGGACGGCGGCTGCCCTGAGCCTCAGTGGTTTCGACGCGCTGCTGGCGACCGTACCGGCGCTGGCGTTCTTCATGCCCGTCGTGGCCGCCATGGGCGGAAACATCGGGATTCAGAGCTCCACGATCGTCGTGCGGGGTTTGGCGGTGGGGTACATCGAGGCCGATCGCGTACGTCGCCTGGTCGTCCGCGAGGTCGGGCTGGGCGTGGTGATGGGCCTGCTGTTCGGGACGCTGATCGGCTCGGTCTCGATGGGCGTCGCCGAGGCGGGCACCGACCCTGTGCGCCTCGGCGTCGTGGTTGCGCTGGGAACTGCAGGCTCGATGACGATCGCCGCGGCGGTCGGGACGAGTACGCCGCTCTTGCTCGACCGGCTCGACATCGACCCCGCCGTGGCGACGGGTCCCTTCGTCACGACCTCGGTCGACATCGCTGGGCTGCTCTTCTACTTCTGGCTCGCCTCGCGCCTGCTCGGGCTGGCCGGGTGAGCGCCGTCCGAACTCCGGCGGTCGTGCTGCAAGCCTCTGCGCTGGGAGAGGCCGACCTGCTGGTGGTGCTTCTGACGCCCGACCTGGGCAAGGTGCGCGCGGCGGCGCGGAATGCCCGAAAGTCCAAGCGCCGCTTTGCCGGTGGTCTGCCCGGCGGCGCGCTGGGCGAAGCCTCGCTGACGCGACGCCGCGAAGGCGCGCTGTGGCGGCTCGACGGGTTTCGGTCGGTTGCCGAAGTCAGCAGTCTCGGCCGGGACCTCGAGCGATTCGCCTACGTCGCGTACCTGTGCGAGCTCACCGACGTGCTCGTCGTCGAACCCGAGCCGGACGGGCGGCGCTTTGCCGCGCTGGCCGAGGCCGTCACCGAGATCCTTCGCGCTGGCCCGCGTCCTGCGGTGCTGCGACGCTACGAGCTGCGTTTGCTCGAAAGCTTGGGCCTGCTCCCCGCGCTTGAGGCGTGCTGCGTGTGTGGAACGGAGGTCCTCGGCGATGCGATCGCGTTCGACCCCGGCCGGGGTGGGGCGCTGTGCACGACCCACGGGGTCGGCAGCAAGCGGGTCCCCGCGGAGGCGATCGCGCTGGCGGTCTCCCTGCATCGCGCCGAGGATCCGCACGAGCCGTGGGATGCCGCCACGCAGGCGGAACCGGGGGTCCGGCGCGCGCTTCGGGATCTCGTGCTGACGGTGCTCCGGCCCCATTTACGGCGCCCCCTCCGTTCCCTGGCGTTCATGGCCCAGGTCCAGGGGCGAAGCCCGCGTCCATCCCATGGTGCAGGTCCGGACGCATCCGACGCGGACGACCTGGACGCACCGTGATCCGGATCGTGGCCGGTCCCAAACGCCGGGTTGCAGCGGGGTGCGCTGTGGTAGGTTTCCCGGCCGTGTTGCACCGCATCACAACGTGCCGAAACGACGCCGAGACCGGCGCAGGCACAGGATTCTCGGCCTCCCGCGCAGCGTCGCGTCCTCGCGCGTCGGTGCGCACGATCGCGAGCTGCACCGCCGCGCTCGGAGCCCTGCTGGCCCTCGGATGCGGAGACCCGAACACCGGCGTCGATCCGCCGGTCGGCAACCTGTTCTTCCCCGAAGGTTTGCAGCTCGACCCGCGTACGCCCGAGGACCGCGCGGCGCGCTATCTGTTCGTCTCCAACGGCAACAACGACCTGTCGTTCAACGGCGGCAGTATTTCGGTCATCGACCTCGAAGCGTTCTTCGACGCGTGGACCGCCGATGGACCGATCGGTGCGGACGGCACCCCGACGGACAGCTACGAAATTTACCCGTTCTGCGACGGGCCGGGGGAGCGCTGCGTGCTCGACGTCGGCGCGCCCACCACCGACGACTTCCCCTGCCGCCGCCTCGGCCTGCTTCCGCAGGTCGTCGAGTGCGATGAAGCTCCGTTCGTGGTCGATGGCGTCCGTTTGGGCGACTTCTCCACCCTCATTTCCGCGTCGCAAGAGCCCTCGGGGACGCCGCGGCTGTGGGTTCCCGTGCGGGGGGACCCGAGCATCACGTTCATCGACGTGCAGAACAGCTGGCCCGACCCGCCCGACCTCGATTGTGGTCAGGTCCAGGTCGACGGCGAGGCGCTGGACGAGGCTCGGTGCGCGAGCGACCACAAGCTCACCCACCTGCGCAACGACGGCAGCCTCGACGAGCTCGAGCGCGAGCCCTTCAACGTGCACATCTCCGAGGGAGACGGCTTCCGCTACGGTTTCGTGGCGCACAGCTCGGGGCCCCAGCTGACCGTCATCGACCTCGATGGCCTCCAGGGCGGCGACGATCGGCCCGCCATCGTCGATTCTCAGCGGATTTTCTTGCCGACCTCGAACGTGGTGCGGACGGGGGGCTTTGGCCTCGCAACGCGCCCATGCGGCCCGTGCGGCGACGAAGACGACGGTGAGGCCGGGTTCAACGTTCCTTCCATCACGCAGGACTGCACCCGCCCCCTGGTCTACGGGACGCTTCGGTTCCAGCTGCTCGCGACCAGCTTCACCGCGTCGGGCATCGACGAGGCCGAGCTTCCCGAGGGCGCTGCGGAGCGCACCTCGTGTGAAGACGACGCCGGCAACTACGTCGGTCCCTACTGCGCCTCGCCCGACGAAGTCGGTCAGGCCTGCGCGCTCGTCTGCGAACCACAGGTTCGAAGCCAGCTCCGCTTCCCCGTGGGGGGCATCGACCCGCTCAACCAGAGCGTCGGCGCGGCGTTGGGCGACGTTCGGTTCGGGGATGCCTGCGGCAACGAGCTGTACACCCTGCAGACCAGCCCTGGCGCGCTCCTGCGGCTGGATACGTCGCTTGATGCGGGCGAGCCCAACGACATCCCTGCCGGACGCCCGATCGAGGTCTGCGACCAGCCTTCGCGCTTCGAGATCTGGCCGGAGCGCAGCCTAGCCTTCGTCAGCTGCTTTCAGGGAGCCTACCTCTACGTCGTCGACCTCGCCGCCGAGCAGGTCATCGATACCGTCATCACCGGAACCGGTCCCCACGACGTCGCCCTCGACGAGGTTCGCGAGATGCTCTACGTGACCAATCTGCTCGAGGGGTCGGTCAGCGTCATCGACGTGGGCCTCGACCGTCGTACCCGCTTCAAAGAGATCGCTCGTATCGGTCTCCAGGAGCCGTTCAGCCGATGAGCTTTCGTCTGCGTTCTCTTCGCGCTCTGGCTGCAACCGCGGCCGTGACTGCCCTTTCACTGCTCGGGGGCTGCAACAACCAGTCGCGGGTGATCGTGCCCAACCGGGTCCTCGACCGACCCCTCGACGTCGTCCTGACGTGCGTGACCGTCGAGGAGGGGCAGGCGTTTCCGGTCGACCTGAGCTCGTGTGGCGGCGATGATCCTCGCAACCAGAAGCCGACCTGCACCGACGACGGCCCTCAGCTCATCGGCTACGTCGCGAACAGTGAGCGCAACGAGGTTGCGGTGTTCCGCCTCTGCGACACCACCGCCTCGGTCGTCGACCTCGACCAGGACGCGCCGGGCTACCAGCTGGTCCCCGCAGGACAGCTCCCGACGTCGCTGACGAGCACTGTCGATGGGTGTCGTGTGGTGTCCGCGAACGCGGGAAGCTGCGACCTCACGATACTCGACGCGCTGAACTTCGCTGGGCGCGCGCTCGAGGTCGGCACCGAGCGCGACGATGCCGCGCCGTCGTCCTGGGTGTCGCGACTGGTCCCGCTGCGGTCCGACGGAACCCCGCTCGGCGCTCGTCCCGGAACGATCATCGCGGCGCCCGACGACCTCAGCGGCGTGGGTGCTGGCGTGGTCGGTGAAACGAATCCAGACGACTTCGTGGACGGCCGAACCTGTTCGGACAACGACCGCGAATCGGCGTGGGTCACGTTCCCCACGTGTCAGCTCGTCGGCGAGATCGACCTGACGACGGCGGTCTTGCTCCAGGCTCAGATCCTCGACGGT
>CAYSPB010000120.1:0-6420 GCA_964432695.1 uncultured Nannocystaceae bacterium | reverse complement strand
GAGTCGCCGGTTCAGCGAGCAAGCCGACGGCACCGTGCTCGTCGAAGACGCCGGCACCAGCCCCGACTGCCCGGTGGACTGCCCGATTCAGTTCGACGACGGCGCACCGCCGACATGTACCGGCGGCGACGAGGACCCCGCCAACTGTCGGCCGGGGGTCGACGTCGATGGGTACTTCCCGATCGCCATGGAACTCGTCGAACAGCTCGATCCCGAGGACCGGGATGCGTTCGGCGTGAGCGAGACGGCGAACTACAGCGCGCTGTTCATCGGGGGCAGCGGCAGCGACACCATCGTGGAGCTGCCCTTCGAGGTCGACGATGGTGGGTCCGCCGCGTGGGCGGAGACGTCGCTGAGCCTCACGCTCGAGAACCCGCAGGGCGTCTCCCGCATCCGCGCCACGCCGCCGCTGCTGATGAACGGCGGTGCGAACGACGAACACCAGTTCCTGTACGTCATCGCGGGCGACGGAACGACGCACGTCGTCGACCGCGACATCGACGATGACGCGCTGGGTATCGAGTGCGATACCCAGATCGACCCAAGCACTCAAGCGCTGCCGTTCCCGTCCTGCAACCCGATCGACCCGACAGCATCGGGGCAGGGCCTCGCGCCGGATCGTCGTGCCTTCGCCGAAGGTCCAGGCATCCGCGTCAACGGAGGCGCCGGATTCACGGACTGGGCGTTCTTCGTGTCGCCGACGCCCAGCACGGGCGAGGACGACGACGGAAACGACGAGGCCGAGCCCGCGCCGGAAACGAGCGGCGTGCCGTTCGTAGCCCGTGGTGTGGTCGGCGTCGGGGTGACGAGCTTCGGTCGCGTTGTGCTCGGCGCGTTCAATCAGCTTCAGTCGCCGGCGGGAAACCCGTCCGACCCGGCGGGCATCATGGATCTGTCGGTACCGCCGCACAGCCTGTGGCCCTCCGTCGACCCGGCCGCCGAGATCGTGGCCGCGGAGGCGCTGCCGCTCGTCGACGACGAAGAGCCCGACCGCACGCTGCCCGGCGACCCGTTTTCGCTGCAGGACCTCGCGCCGTCCCTGCGCCGCATCGACTTGGCCTACGCCGCGGCGCTGGATCCGGACGACGTGTCGGATGAGCGGAACGCTCGCGCAGCCAGCCTGGGGGACCCGTCCAACGCCGATGACCTGGGCGCCTTCACGGACATCGAAATCGGCGGACCGTTCTACGAAAACGAGGTCGTGCGCGCGGTGGCGCGGGACTACCAGTCCTGGTTCCCGACGCGGTGGACGCTCGCATGGGAGGGAACGATCCCCGGAACTCGAGCCGCGACCGGTCGTATCGAGTGCGACACGCCCGGTTGGGAGAACGGCACCTGCATTCGGACCGACGACAGCGACAGTGATGCCTCGCGGCTCATCGACGAGTCCGCGTCGTTCTGCGACAACGGCGTGCTCGCCGGCGACAAGCTCGTCATTCTCGGCTGCACCGCCGACGACGACTGCGGGCTAGGGCAGCGCTGCCTGCAGGAGCCGACCGCGCCGGCGAGCGCGACGGGCATCTGCGTGTCGGCCGAGGCCTATGAGCAGGACTTCGAGGTCCTTCGTCAGGTGTGTGCGCCGTTCATCACCGAAGCGTGCGGGCAGCCTCGGCGCGAGTACCTCGTGACGCGGGCATTCCAAACCGAGCTGCACCTGCAGGCGATGGACCGCCCGTTCGAGTCTCACCTGCGCGCCGTCGACCCCGACACGGGCCTCGCGCCGGCCGAGGACGAGGAACTGCCCGTCGTCGGGTTCCAAGAGAACGTGGCGCGGTACACTTGCGAGCTCCCGGCTGAGCAGGGGGTGGTCAACCAGCCCGCGGGCGGGCAGGGGTGCATGAGCGATGAGCAGTGCACCGAGCTCAACGGCAACGACGATGAGCAGCCGTTCGTTTGCGGCGGCGATGGCTTCTGCAGAGGGCCCTGCCCTGGTGGAGATCCGGAGTGTCGCGAGTGCGAAGCTGACGTGGACTGCGATCACTTCGGCGAGGGCGCCCTGTGCGTCGACTTCCAGTGTCAGCGGCCGTGCGAGTCGGGCCAGCGGGACTGCGTGCAGGCACTGCTGCCTGGCCCGCGGTGCTTCTCGGAGTTCGTCGACTACGTGGTTCGAAGCCGCAACAGCTTCACCGTCGTCGGCGACCCCGCCCCGGGCTTCATCACCGACCGGATGTTCGTCGACCCCGAAACGGGCGAGTGTCGCGAGGATGACAACGCGAGCGCGTTGCTCACGTCGCGCCTTCGGCTGGCGGACGACGAGGCTTCGGTGTTCACCGACCCGACCGTCGGCATTCCGGACTGCCCGAACGCCGACGAGGCGGGCCCCGGGGATCCAAACCCGTGTCGCATCGTGCCGATCCGTGCCGAGGGGGAAACCCGTCGTTTCCACCAGATGCAGTACGAAGGCACCACCGTGCCGGCGATTCGGTTCTCGAACCCGAACGTGAGCTTGGTCGTCGACCTCGTCGACCTGCTGTCTCTGGCGTCGAACGTAGACATCATCGATGCCAACGGTCAAACGTACACGTCGCGGTATCCGACCAGCTTTGCGGCCTTCAACCGGGCCCGCATCCCGCGGAACTACGCTGAGGCGTTCACCGCAGGGGCCGGCTACATCCCAATCTCGGAGCCCGCCGTGGTGTCGAACACGGTCATGGTCTTCCCGGTTCGGGTGGTCAACGGGGCCTTCGCCAACACCGCGTACATCGTGGACGCTGGCGGCCGGGGTGGACCGGCAGGGGTCCGCGGCCAGGTGATTCGGGTCTTCGCGTCCTCGATCAACGCCGAAGGCGCGTTCGTCGACACCGGCTTCCTGGTCCGCTGACGCCGCGTGCGGGGTCTAGCTCCGCGCGCGCCCCCGAGCGCTTTGCGGTACAGTGTGGGAGCGCGTGCCGCGGTTCAAAGTCAGAATCGGACGGAAGATGATGGTGCTGCCCGACGGGGAGCACGACATCGGCCGGCTGTCCGAGTGCTGGCTCACGGTCGATGATGACCTCGCGTCGCGCCAGCATGCGCGGTTTCACGTCGCGGGTCCGACTGCGGTCCTGGTCGATCTCGGGAGTCGGAACGGCACGTTCGTCAACGGCAAGCGGATCGACGGTCGCCAGAAGCTTCGTGATGGAGACAAGATTCGCGTCGGTCGCGAGATCATGGTCGTGCTCCGATCCGACACGTCGGTTGCTGAGGACGATGAAGAAGAGGACCTGCGCCGGACGTTGGCTCCAGGCGAAGACACGCGCTTTCCCTCGTTGATCGGCCAGCTCGTCGAGAAGAGCCTGCGCGTCGGCAAGGTCAAAGAAGCCGAACGCTATGCGACGGCGCTGCTCAACCAGCTGTCGGGGACGAACGTCGACCCATCGCATCCGGCGGCCGGGGCCTGCATCCAGTGCCTGCTGGGGATCGCGGAGCACACCTCGTCGGGGGTGTGGATCGATCGGGTGTTCACCCTGTACCAGTCTCAGGCCTGGGTGCTGGACGAGGCCGTGCTCGATCGGATTCGCACCGCGCTCGACCGCATTCCTCGGGTACCTGGACGGGGCATTCTCGAGTACGAGCGGACGCTGCGGAAGATGCAGCGCGACGGGGACGAGAGCGTCACGACCGAGCTGATCAGCACGGTGGCGGAGCTCGCCGACGCGTACGGCCAGCGTTGAGTCGTCGCGTCCCACGCTGGGGACAGCTGGGGGACGTCTGGGGGCATGAAGAAGCCCCGCGACTGCGCCCGAAAGGCAGTGGCGGGGCTCGCTGCGCGTCGGCGCGCTACTTCATGCTCGTCACGCGGAACGTCGTGCGGTTGTTCTTCGCACGGCCGGTGCTGGTCAGGTTGACCGCGACGGGCTTCGACGCGCCGTAGCTGCGGGTCTTGATGCGGCTGCCCGCGACACCCTTGCCTGTCAGGTAGCTCTTGACCGACTCGGCGCGCTCGTCGGTGCGCTTCTTGGCCGCGCCGTTGTCGTCGGTATGGGTCCCGACTTCGACCACCTCGACCTCGGGGTGGTACTTCAAGAACGTGGCGAGCTGGTCGAGAACCTCGTAGCTGGCCGGTGCGACCTGGTTCTTGCGGTCGTAACGGATGCGCTGCTTGAGGCGCAGGGCCTTGCCGTTGAGCGAGACCAGCGGCGTCTCTGGCGGGGCGTCGAGCTCCATCGTTTGGGAGAAGCTGGTATCGCCGCCGGGCTGCACGGTGAAGCTGAACGACTTGGTCTTGTATCCCTCCGCCGTGGCGGTACCGCGGTACTCGCCCTCATCGAGCTCGAGCGCGATGTTTCCGTCGGGCATCGAGTTGAAGGGTTCGTCCACGCCTTGGCCGGTGACCTGGAGCGTCACGGGCACCGGCTTGCCGGTGCTATCGATGAACGCCCCGCGAATCACGCCCGTCACCGGCGCGGGGCCGGTCTCGAGCTGAACCTGGACCGAGGTGTCCTCGCCCGACACGACGTCGGCCGAGCCCTCGTGCACCACCTGGCCTTCCATCATCACCTGGAAGGCAACAGTGCCGGCGGGGAAGCGGAAGCTGGTGAAGTTGCCCGACGCGTCCGTGAGCAGGCCGTTCGAGGCCAGGCCGGGGAACATGATGGTCGCGTTGGGCACGGGCGAACCGTTCGTGTCGAGCACGACGCCGACGATGCGGCCGTCGAGGATGGGCTCGGGCGCGGGCGGGGGTGCCTCGACTTCGACCGGCACCTCGACCTCTTTGACGATCGGCGTGGGGTCGAACGACCAGCCGAGACCCAGCAGGATCTGCCAGGGGGCGATGCGAGGACCGAACTCGAAGTTCGGCGACACGAGACCGATGTCCGCGGCGGCGTCGAGGTGAAGCCCCGAGATGACGTTCGCGCGCAGACCGACCGTGAGCCACTGGCTCGACCGGGGTAGGGGAGACGGGGCCTCCTGGTCTCGGGCAAAGGCGGGCTCTTCGGTGGTGGTCACGTCCCAGGCCCATTCGAGGATGGGGTCCAGTCCGAACTTGCGCTCCTTGCCGAGGCGGATCGGGAAGTCGACCGCGTAGCGCATGCGCAGGCGGCTCTGGTTCGCGCCGAGCGAGAAGCGGGTGACCTCGCGGCTGACCGGATCGTCGAGGTCCGCGTAGTTGCCGATGCGCAGCGAGTTGTCGAGCATCCAGCCGATGTTGGTCGTGAAGCGAAACGGGAACTGGTTCTCGGTCAGGTAGCGAACGTCGACCGCGAACATGCCGTCGAAGAACGCGTTGACGTTCGACGTCAGCAGGCGATCGCTTCCCGAGAGCAGGCCGATCCCCGCCTGACCACCGACGCCGATGCCGTTCTCGAACCGCCACGCGCCCTTGAAACCGAAGTCGATGTCGCCCAAGGCGAAGATCGCTTCGGCATCTTGACGGTCCTGCTGGATGCGGCTGTTGCGGTTGGCCGCCGAGTTGACGCTGAAGAAGATTTCGCCCCACTTCGCGGGGGTGAAGCCCATCGTGACCCCGCCTTGAACCCGCGCGTGTTCGTCGGGCCCGTTGGGGCCCTCGTACATGAAAGCCTCGTCACGGAAGAAGTTGGTGTGTAGCCGAAAGCGAACCGTGTATTTGCCGCCAACGTCGGGCAGAGAGGTGTGGAACAAGCCGATACCCGCCCGCGTCGTGGGCATCAGGCCTTCGCGGCGACCCTGGACGTTGCCCGGATCGTCGTCGTCCGACATCGCCGAGCCCTCGTCGGCGTCGTCGTCTTCGCCGGCCGCCTCGAATCCATCGAGCGTGGCGTCGTCCTCGTCGAACGCGGGTCCGAACATCGCGTCCACGTCGGGGTCGTCGGCTTCGACCGAACCGGAAACCGACGCATCGAAGGACGCTTCGCCCCCGACGTCCGCGCCAGCGTCCGGCGCAGCATCGGGTGCGGCTTCGGGTGCAGGATCGGGCGCGGGATCGGCTGGTGCCGGGTCACCCGCGGGAAGCGGAGGAGGCCCAGCCCATGCCGTCACGGGCACGAGCACCATCAGACCAGCCAGGGACAACGCAGAGACGCCTCGCGGCATGCCTTGAGAGTCCCGTGCTCCGGGGGGGCTGTCAAACCTAACGTGCGCCCTTTGGGGCATCGATCCGATCGATCACGATTGCTGAAAATTTCTTTCACGGATCTGGCGAATGCCTCGGACTCTTGTCTCGTCATGCGTGCAGTGACGCCGGCGCCACAGCGTTGGTGCAAGATGAAGGCGACGTACGTTGGCTTGCTCGTTCCCTCAATCGCGTCGCCGCTCTTGGCTCGACGCCGCAGCGCTATCCCTGGTCGCGCTGACGCTGGCGCTGACGTGCCTGTGGAGTTCGCAGGCCCACGCCGCAGAGGCTCGCGTGTCGTCGGTCGACGTGTCGATCGTCGTGCTGGACGGCGGGTCGACGCGCCGCAACGACACCCACGTAGCGCGCAAGCGCAGCTGGGTCGAGGGCACGGCCACGTATCACCTGCA
>CAYSPB010000119.1:0-17739 GCA_964432695.1 uncultured Nannocystaceae bacterium | reverse complement strand
TACACTCTTTCGCCGACGCTCCGCACGAGCTCTTCCTCGCGGCGACGTGGCCAGGCGATGAGCTGCCACACCTCCTCGTCGCCACTGCGCTCGCATTGCGTGAGCACGGACGTCCCCTCCGCGCCGGCGTCGCGGCACGCGAGCTGCAGCCCTACGCCCCTGCGTTCACCGAAGCGACGGGCAAGTCCGCGATGATGTTCGTGCCGGCCCAGGCGCTGCCGCCCCTGTTCTCGAGCGTGGTCGGCGACCCTTCGGTCGACGTGCTGATGGCTGTTCCACTCACCGAGCCCGAGTACGCACTGCTCGCTCGCGCAGGCATCGATGCTCTCGAGGCACGGCTCGAGCAGGCGCAGGTCGACCTGTTCGAGACCAGCCGACCCAGCGCCGTCTGACCAGCTTGCGGAAGGCTCGTGCGCGACTGTGCCGCCGTGTGTGGGCCTCGCGTCCGATCGTGTACCTGCAGCGACGGATCGGGGCGGAACCGCTCGGGACGGAGGATGTCCCCTTTGGACATTCGTCGGACACGTTCGATTTTGCCGTCCTGAAACCGGCCAGTGCGTAGCTTTGCTGGGGTGGTCTCCTTACGCTCGATGCCGTGACTTCATCAAAGTTGGGAGCTGTCCTCATCCTCGCGCTCGGTGCCGCTGCTTGTGTGAATGACCCCGCGGCCACGTGCGATGACGATACGGATGGCGCGTGCGGGACGAGCTCGGGAAGCACCACGGAGCCGGCCGAGACTCTCACGACTGGGGGTTCTGCGACGACGGGCGGTGAGGACCCGATGACGGGCAGCGCAGAGGTGACGTCCGGAAGCGGCTCATCCAGTGGCGCTGATGAGACCACGTCGTCGAGAGACGAGACGTCGACGGGCGGAGACGACTCGACCGGGTCGACCGGTACCGCATCGTTCTGTGGTGACGGTATCGTGGACGACGGAGAGGCCTGTGACGACGCTGGCGAGTCGGCGGAGTGCAACGCCGACTGCACGGTCTCGGCCTGCGGTGATGGGGTTCCCAACGCGAGCGCTGGAGAGGCGTGCGATGGCGGTGGAGAGTCGGTGGAGTGCAACGTCGACTGCACCGAGGCGGTCTGTGGCGACTCGCTCGTGAACGCCACCGCAGGAGAGGTCTGCGACGACGGGGCGACCGAGGATGGTGACGGCTGCAGCAGCAACTGCCAGTCGGACGAAACCTGCGGGAACCTCTACCTCGATACATTCCTGGGGGAGACGTGCGACGACGGAAATGACGACCCCGAGGACGGCTGTGACGCATGCCAGGCGCAGCCGATGCAGGTCTGCGCGGGTGGTCTGCCGGTCGACATTCTCGATGACGCGACGGTGGAGTCGACGCTCGAGATCCCGTTCCCGTACGTCGCCACGGATGTGGACGTGGTCGTCGAGCTGTCGCACGGTCAGCTGAGCGACCTGGCGATCGGGGTCGACCGCGACGGAAAGAACGTCGCGTTGGCGGACATGCTTTCCACCGAGGCGGGCTTGGGCACGCCGTGCACGGGGCAGGACATGACGGTCGCGTTCGATGACGACGCGGACGCTGCGGTCCAGACCGCGTGTGACGTTTCCCAGACCCCGGCCATCGACGGCCGATATCGTCCGGTGGCCGAGCTTTCGGGGCTTGCGGGCGAAGACATCGGCGGCAGCTGGACGCTGTCGGTCACCGACGGGGCCGCCGAGAATGCGGGCACGCTGGACACGTGGTGCGTGAACCTCAACGGATTCGGCGTCGCCGAACCGCGCCTGTATTGGGCGGTGACTGCGGACTCGGTCTGGAGCGTTTCACCCGACGGTAGTGACCCTCTGCAAGTCGTGAACGACGCGACCAGCGGATTCGTCGTCGCCGTGAACCGAGAGACAGGCCACGTCTACTACGACCGGACGAGCACCACGATCACGCGCGTCGACGCCGACGGCAGCAACCCGGTCGACGTCGTGACGAATGCCAACGCACCGTTCGGCTTGGCGGTCGACCCGGAGGCCGGGTTCCTGTTTCGCTCCGACTTCAACGCCGACCAGGTCGTCCGAACCGACCTCGACGGCGGCAATGCGCTGACGGTCGGCAATGCGCTCAGCCCGTCGGGCATGGCGGTCGACCCCGTCGCGCAGCGCGTCTACTTCATCACGTACAACAACACGCAGCTGTATCGCGTCAACTACGACGGGACCGGGCAAGAAGTCATCGTGCCGAACCTCGGTGGCCAGGGCGTCGGCGTTGCGGTCGATCCTGCTGCTGGGCTGGTCTACTACTCGACGCGCGCCAACGACCTCTTCGTTGCGGAGCTCGACGGTTCCAACCCCGCTGTGTTCCTGACGGGGCAGACGGTGGTGCAAGGCTTGACGATTGACCCCGAAGCGGACCGCATTTACTGGGCAGCGCCTTTCGCATCGATGATCCGGAGCGCGGCGCTCAGCGACGGCGGCGACGTGACCGACGTGACGAGCTGCAACGGCAACTGCTGGGGCCTGGGTCGGTAGCCACGGCGTCGGCGGCCCCGAGCGTTTGGGCGCTGCCGTTCGCTCGTGTCGCATGGTCCCGGCCTCTGCGGACGCCGGAGACCAGTGCGCACGAGGATGCCGCTCCCCGGTTGCGGGGCCGGCAGTGGTTGGTAGCCTGTTTCGATGGCTCGTGGTCGGTTTGTGAGGGGCGGGGACGTGCTGGCGCGGTCGCACGGGGTCCGGGCGGTTGTCGTCGCGGGTGTCCTCAGCGTTGGCGGTTGTGCCGCGGAGGACTCGGTTGGCGAGGCGCTCGCCTCGAGCGACGGCGCGGCGCAGGAGGGCGAGCCGAGCGCGGCGGACTTCGGTCCGGACTGTCGAGACATCCCCATCGACCCGTTGGTCAATGTCGTCGCGTGGCGGACGGAGACTGGCGTTCGTGTCATGTCGACGCGGACGCCGGTTTCGTGCCAGACGCAGCATGGCCCGGGATCTGACCAGCTGTGCCTCTCTCAGCGAGCGGACGCATGCCCGACCTGGCCCATCCGCTCGCTCGAGCTGCCTGAGACCCTCGGCGTCGGTGTTCATGACCTGGCCGGCGTTCAGGTCCCCGAGCGCCGACAGGGTTTGGAGTGCTGGGAATGCTCGTACTCTCCCGATATCTGCTCGGGATCCAGCAACCTCGGCCTGCCCGGGATCCAGCAAGAAGGGGTGTTGGTGATCGAGGCGCGCACGGAGACCGCGATCCGCGGCTGTGTCCGCGAGCTCGTCGGCGAGTGCGAGGGCGCGTTCTCGTTCGCCGTCGACTTCTGCGACTAGGCGCGAACGCGGCGGCCCGGATGCTCGGGCCGCGACGCGCGTTTACTCAGGCTTCGCGGCGTGCGGCCTCTTGGGCCTGCACGACGGTGAGCGCGGTCATGAGGACGATGTTGTCTACGTCGCAGTCGCGCTCGAGAATCGTGACGGGGTGCGCCATGCCGAGCAGGATGGGTCCCACTGCCGTCACGCCACCGAGCTCGCGCATGAGCTTGTAGGCGGCGTTGCCCGCCTCGAGGTTCGGGAAGATGAGCACGTTGGCCGGGCCGTCCAGGGACGAGAACGGAAACGAGCGCTTCTGGGCCTCGTAGTTCACCGCGAAGTTGGCTTGGATCTCCCCCTCGACGTTGAGGTCGGGACGGCGTGCCCGA
The DNA here is from genome assembly GCA_964432695.1 of uncultured Nannocystaceae bacterium. GTDB lineage: Bacteria > Myxococcota_A > Polyangia > Nannocystales > Nannocystaceae > CAJXVA01. The sequence goes on along the minus strand of CAYSPB010000119.1, from coordinate 14,103 downwards.
AGCATTGCGGTGGCGTGTGCGATCTTGCGAGCTGCCGGGTGGTCGACCGAGCCGAAGTTCGACATGCTCAGCATGGCGACCCGCGGGTTTTCCTCGAACGTTGCGGCGGCATCGGCAACCATCTCGGCCACGTCGACCAGCGTCTCCGCGTCGGGTCCGATGTTCACCGTGGTGTCCGCGAAGAACAGCGTGCCACGCTTGTGCAAGATCATGTACATGCCCGCGGCACGCTTGAAGCCCGGTGCGGTCCCCAAGATCTGCAGCGCTGGGCGCAGCGCGTCAGGGTAGTGCATGTCGTGACCGGCGACGATGCCATCGGCGCGGCCTTCGTCGACCATCATCAGCCCATAGTCCAGCGGCGCGTCCAGCCGCTTGCTGGTCGCACGGCGGCCCTCACCCCGGCGCTGTCGCTTGGCATACAGCGCTGCGTGGTAGGCGTCACGCTTGTCGTCGGTGCAGGGGTCGATGATCTCGATCGCGTCGAGGTCGAGGTGGATGTCGTGCTCGGCGACCACCTTCGCGATGACCTTTCGCTCCCCGATCAGCACCGGCTGTGCGATGCCCTCGTTGACGATGACGCGTACCGCCTGCAGCACGCGCACGTTCGTTGCCTCGGGGAACACGATGCGCTTGGGGCTGGTCGCGGCCTGCCGCAGGAAGCGACGCACGATCGCGGTCGATTGCCCGAGCAGCCCCTTGAGGTGCTCGCGGTATGCGTCACCGTCGTAGGGGCGCGTGGCGACGCCGCTGGCGACGGCGGCCTCGGCCACTGCGGGCGCGACCCAGTGCAGCACGCGGGGGTCGAAGGGCTTGGGAATGATGTAGTCGGGCCCGAACTCATAGTCGCGTCCGTAGGCGAGCGAAACCACCTGCGGCACGTCGCGCCGGGCGAGCTCCGCCAGCGACTTGGCAGCGGCGATCTTCATGTCCTCATTGATCGTCGTCGCCGATACGTCCAGCGCGCCACGAAAGATGAACGGGAAGCCCAGGACGTTGTTGACCTGGTTGTTCGTATCGCTGCGGCCCGTGGCCACGATCGCATCGGGACGCGCTTCCTTGGCGACGTCGTAGGGGATCTCAGGGTCGGGATTGGCGAGCGCGAAGATGATGGGGCGCTCGGCCATCGTTTTGACCATCTCCACAGTGAGCAGGTCGCCCTTGGACAGCCCCAAGAACACGTCGGCTCCGTTGACCGCATCTGCGATCGTTCGGGCATCGGTTTCGACCGCGAGCGTCTCCTTGACCGCGTTCATGCGCTCCGTCCGGCCCTTGTAGATGACGCCGGTCGAGTCACACATGATCACGTTGTTCTTCTTCACGCCGAGGCTGATGAAGAAGCGGGCACAGGCGACCGCCGAGGCTCCGGCTCCGCTCACTGCGACCTTGAGGTCTTCGAGCTTCTTCTCCTGCAGGTGCGCGGCGTTGATCAGGCCTGCGCCCGAGATGATCGCCGTGCCGTGCTGGTCGTCGTGAAAGACCGGGATCTTCATGCGCTCGCGCAGCTTCTCTTCGATGTAGAAGCTCTCCGGCGCCTTGATGTCCTCGAGGTTGATGCCGCCGAACGTGGGCTCGAGCGCCGCCACGCACTCGATGAAGCGGTCCGGGTCTTCGGCGTCGAGCTCGAGGTCGAAGACGTCGATGTCGGCGAACTTCTTGAAGAGCACGCCTTTGCCCTCCATCACCGGCTTGGCCGCGAGCGGGCCGATGTTGCCCAGGCCGAGTACGGCGGTTCCGTTGGTGATCACCGCGACGAGGTTGCCGCGTGCGGTGTATTTGAACGCGTCGGCGGGATCGTCCTTGATGGCGAGGCACGGCTCCGCAACCCCCGGCGAGTAGGCCAGCGAGAGGTCGAGCTGACTGTTGAGAGCCTTGGTGGGGACGACCTCCACTTTTCCGGGGCGCCCGGTGCTGTGGTAGTCGAGCGCGTCGCGACGGCGGACCTTTCGCATGGCGCGGAGGGTAACGCGATGTTGCGCGCAACGTTTCGTTCACAGCCACTGCGCCCCCGCTTGCACGGTGCGATCACGACTTCGCGATCTGACTCACGGCCGCCGGGGTTCGGGGCAGAGGCGCTCGAGCGCGTGGCGAAACTCGAGACGAGCTTCTTTCTCGGTCGTGAGGCTGATGGGCCACGGCGCCGTGCCTTGATCGAGGTCCTCGAAACCCGAGGCGCGTGCCGAACCCCACCGCGTAGAGGCGTTGGCGGCTAAACCCCTCAGAACCGGCCGGTCAGGGAGACACCGCCGAAGGAGGGAGTGAGGACTGGCTGGACGGAGAGCAAGCGGGCGCGTCGGCGGAGAGCGATGCGCGTGCCCTGCTGTGCGGCTTGCCAGCGGTGGGCGGCGCTCTCGAGCTCGGCGCGCTGCTGATCGTTGGACGCCGACGAGGCCGTGGTGCTGTTGCCACGCCGATCGATGGGCGTGAGCTCGACGCGAAGGAGGGCACCACATTGCTCCGGTGGTGACGCCGCGCCGTTCACGGCATCCCGGCACGCCTCGAGGTCACCATCGGTCCGGAGCACCTCGTGGCTGCGCCGCAGCTCGCCTCCCGCTTCGATGTCGGTTTTGGCCAGGGAGGCTTTGGCGGATGCATCGAGCGAGCTGCCCGTGTAGAGGGCGAAGGCGCCGACGCACATGGTGCTGACGAAGTGCGTGGCTTTTTGCGTACGGCGCGTCGCGGTCGCGAATGCGGACCTCGTCGTGCTTGCGAGTGGTGCCTTGGTCGTCGTACGCACCCGTCACTTCGCACCGCGAAATCACACGCATCTGACAGCCGTCGTATTGCACCGCGACGACGCCACTGCTGGCGGCGGCTTCGAGCGATGCTCGATCGGCCGCAGGCCATTCGACCAGCAGGGGGCGCGACGCCGGATCCTCCGCGCACATCGCTTCGCCACCCAGAGCGTCGGTCGCCGATGGGTTACGAGGGCTGGGTCCGCGCGGTCGCGAGCAGGCCACCACGGGTCCGCTCATCGCGACCGCCACGCACCAAGAGGTCAGTCGTCGCATCGGCTTCAGGGTCAGACGCCGCCGCTGCGTAGTCATGCACTTTCGATTCACGATAGCCGCGCAGGTGCGGGGTGGGGCGGGGATGGGGGCAACACGATGGCAATGGACGCACCACCGCTTCCGTCGATCTCGAGATGGCCGCCGTGCATGTCGATGATCTTGTGGGCGATCGCCATTCCGAGCCCGGTTCCTGCCTCTTTGGTGGTGAAGAACGGCTCGTAGATCCGCGAGACGACGGCGTCCGGAATGCCTGGGCCGTTGTCGCGAACGATGATGCGTGCGCCGGCGCCATCGTGCCCGACATGAATGCTCACGCGACCACCGGGCTGATCACGAACGGCTTCGAGCGCGTTGCGAACCAGGTTGAGGAGAACCTGCTCGATGCGCTGCCGGTCGACCGCGACGGGGATCTCAGCTGCTTCGCAGCTGGAGACGAGCTCGATGCCGGCCTCGGCGGCTTCGGGCCGCTCGAGGCTAGCCACGTGCTCGACCAGCTCGCACAGGTTGGTCGGGCGCGCGTCGATGGCGGTGGGTCGGGCGAACGTGAGGAAGTCGGAGACGAGCGCACCCAGTCGCAGGATTTCCTCGCGCACCGTGTCCAGCGGGCCGCGGAGCTTGGGGTCGTCGGTAATCTTGAGCAAGCGTCGCTCGAGCAGCTGCAGCTGAAGGTTGGCGGCGTTCAGGGGGTTGCGAATCTCGTGCGCCAAGCCGGCGGACACGGTTCCCACTGCGGCGAGCTTCTCGGCCATACGCGTGCGTCGTTCGAGCTCGGCGATGTCGGTGACGTCGAGCCCGGAGGCGTAGATGCGAAACGACGAGCCCTCGCCCTGCGCGGCGAGCTGCCAACTGATGCTGCGCTCCTGCACGCCGCCGCCGCTGCGCTGGTGGGTGATCAAACCATCGATACTCACCGCGCCCGGGTGCTCGCGCAGGGAGTTGAACGCCACGCGCATCTCGGCTCGAACCCGCGGGGGGACGCAGGTTTCGAGCCAGTCGGCGCCGACGATCGCGTGCAGATCGAGGCCGGTCGCCGCGGAGACGGCGGGGTTGGCCTGGACCACCCGTAGGTCCCCGTCGAGCACGAGCAGGAGCGCCTGCACCGTGTCGACCAGGGTGCGCAGTGCTTCCTCACTGCGGCCGAGTCGACTTTGCAACGAAGCCGCGCGGCGGCGCAGGTCGACCTGGCGACACGCTCGCTCGACGTTGGCGACCAGGTCCTCGGGGTCAAAGGGCTTGAGGATGTACGCGAATGCGTCGGATTTGACCGCCTCGGCCGCGTCGTGAATCGAGGCGTTCCCGGTGACCAGGAGAACCTCCTGCAGGGCGTCGCCGGTCTTGAGGCGCTGGACGATTTGAGGACCGCGGGCGTCGGGCAGCCGCACGTCGACGAGCGCGACGTCGAAGCGAGACGCCGCAAGCTCGAGGCCTTTCTCCGCGCTGGTGGCCGTCATGACCACCGCACCCTCGTCTTCGAGGATCTCCTGCAGGTTTTCGACGAGGTCGGGGTGGTCGTCGATGACCAGGATGCGCGCGTCCCTGAGCCTCATTCGGCTTCAGTGTGCGATGTCGCTGCGGCTTTGGGAAACGAAAGCGTGATGTGGGCCCCGCCTTCGGGGCGATTGAGGGCGCGGGCATGCCCGCCGTGGCGACGCGTGATGCTGTGCACGAGTGCGAGGCCCAGCCCGACGCCGGTCTCCCGCGTGGTCACGAGCGGCTCGAAGGCGCAGGCGAGGATGCTGGCGTCGAAGCCTGGCCCACCGTCGCGGACCTCCAGCACGACTGCACCACCGTCGTCCCGCGCAGAGAGTTCGATCGGCCCCTCGCTCTGCATCGCTTGCGAAGCATTGCGCAGCAGGTTGACCAACGCCCGGTTGAGCAGGCCCGCATCGGCGTCGATGCGCAGTGGAGCCGGGGCGTCAACCGCCACCGTGACCGCCTCGGGCAGCATCGCGTCTTCGATCGCTTGGGCGAAGGCGGACGTTAGGTCGAGCGACTCGAGCCGCGGTGCTTGGTCGCGGGCGAGATGAAGCAGGTCGTCGATGATGCGATGGCACGCCCGGGCCTGGCGATCGATCTTGTCGACGTGTCGCTGCGCGGCGGGGTCGGCGGCCATCTTGCGGCGAAGCAGGTAGACCGAGCTCTCGATCACGCCCAAGGGATTGCGGAGTTCGTGTCCGATCGTGCCCGCGACCTTTCCGAGCGCTGCAAGTCGTCCCACGCGGGACTCGGCGCCTTCACGCTGGGTCTGGGAGACCGCGACCGTGAGCGCCTGCTCGGCCTCGCCGAGGCGCACGAGCCCTTCGTGCTGGCGCTCCTGCGCGGCGATCGATTGCCCCGCGGCGTGCACGGTGACCAGGTCCGCTGCGAGCAGCATGGCCTCGGCCAGTGCGGACCGGCGCGCGGGCATGTCGTCGTCGTTCGGCGAGGCGACCAGGTCTGTGAACCACGCGACGTATCCCTCGGCCCATGCCTCGGCTTCCTCGCCGCCGCGGGGCCAGACCGCCGCAACGTAGCTCGATGCGCGTCGCTGTGCCGCGTCCCGAACCGCGGATGCGTCCGAGGGCAACGCGGTCGCCTCGAGCGTCGGCCAGGAAAGGTGGGCCCATCGGGTCGTGTCCGTCATCGGCGTCGCGGGCACCCTCGTACAACGCTGGGCCGCCGCCAAGCGTGAACCCTTCGCCATGGTGTCGCGCTGCGGCCACGCTGACGCAAAATCTGCGTTGCGGTGGCGGGAACCGCGGGATATTCCGAGGGGGCTCGCATGTCGCTCAGCGCACCGCCCACCGAAGAGACTCGGATTCTGGTCGTAGACGACGAGGCCGCTGCGCGCAACGCGTTGGTCGAGTTGCTGCGAGACGAGGGCTTCAACGTCCACTCCGCGGCCGACGGCTTCAAGGCACTCGGCCAGGTCGACGCTTGGTCACCGCACCTCATCATCACCGACGTGAAGATGCCCGGCATGGACGGGCTCGCGCTCATGAAGAAGCTGCGCGAGCGTGGCGATGCGGTCGGCATCGTCGTCATGACCGCCTTCGGCTCGGTCGAGAATGCCGTCGAGGCGATGCAGCAGGGCGCCGATGACTACCTCACCAAGCCGGTGCATTTTCCGGAGCTGCTCGTGGTCGTGCGCAAGGTGCTGGAGCACCACCGGCTGCGCCACGAGAACAACAAGCTCAAGTCCGAGCTCGATCGCGACGGCGGTGGAGATGGCGTGCGTTGGATCGGCACCTCGAAGGCGTCGCGCGACCTCGTCGCCTTGATCAAGCAGGTTGCGCATTCCGATGCGCCCGCGCTGGTCCTGGGGGAGCGCGGCACGGGCAAGCAGCTCGTCGCGCGGGCGCTGCACGACTGGGGCGCGCGAGTCGATGGCCCTTTCATCACGCTGCACTGCGCTGGACTCGAAGAATCCATGGTCGAGGCGGAGCTGTTCGGCCACGTCGCGGGTGCGCTGCCTGGGACGACGTCCCCGCGCGACGGCGCAGTCGTTCGCGCCAACGGCGGTACGCTGCTGCTCGACGAGGTCTCTCACCTGCCTCCGTCGGTCCAGAACAAGTTGCTACGGTTCCTGCAGGAAGAAGGGTCCTACGAGCGCCTGGGGGGCACGCAGACCGAGCGCGCCGACGTGCGCGTGGTGGCCTCCTCGGAAGTGGACCTGCACGACCTCGTCGGCACCGGCGGCTTTCTCGACGACCTCTACTACCGCCTCAACGTGGTGACGCTGCGGGTGCCGACGCTGCGGCAGCGCTGGGAAGACCTTCCTGCGCTCGCAATGCATTTCTTGCAGGTGCATGCGCGCGACCAGGGCAAGCACATCGCCGGTTTCACCGACCGGGCGCTGCACGTGCTGCAGCACTTCGATTGGTCGGACAACGTCCGACAGCTCGAACACGCCGTGGAGCGGGCGGTGGTGTTGTGCAACGAGCGAGAGATCGCGCCCAAGCATCTGCCGCGCGACGTCTTGCACCACAGCCAAGACGACAGCGGGGACGCGCCGCGCATCCCAGGTGCGTCGATGGCCGAGATCGAGAAATACGCCATCCTCAGCACGCTGGAGCTGGTCCGCGGCTCGACGCGCAAGGCCGCAGAGATCCTGGGCATCTCGCCGCGCAAGATTCAGTACCGGCTCGCCGAGTACCGTGAGTCCGGTCCCTCGGGCGTGCCAGCGGTCAAGAAGGACTGAGCGCCGTCCTCGCGGGGAATCCTCTGCGTCGTCCCGGCGCGGGGCGCCGGTTACGAACGGCCGGCGCGCAAAAATCGTGGGGTGGGGCCGCGCGGGCGAGCTCGGCGCGCAAATCCGGCGCGGGTCCAGGGGTTGTCGCAGGTCGTAGAGGGTCCAGAACTAAGTCATGAACAACGAGCTGCCCCGCGTGGTGATCGTCGGCGCCGGATTCGGCGGACTCAAGACGGCGCGCGCTCTGGGCTCGAGCGGGTTCGACGTGACGGTGGTGGACCGCCGCAATCATCACGTCTTCCAGCCACTGCTGTATCAAGTCGCGACCGCAGGCCTTGCGGTGACCGACATCGCGACGCCGGTGCGCGACGCGATCGGTGACGCGCCGAACACTCGCGTGCTGTTGGCGGAGGTCACTGACGTCGATACCGACGCGAAGATGGTCCACCTCAAGGACGCCGAGGCGCTTCCGTTCGACTACCTCGTGGTTGCCGCCGGCGCCAAGACCAACTTTCACGGGGTCGAGGCTGCCCAGACGCACGGACTGGGCCTCAAGACCCTCGAGGACGCGCGCGTGATTCGGCAGCGCGTGCTCGCGTGCTTGGAGCTCGCGGAGCACGAACCGGATGCTCGAGCTCGGGCCGCGCTGACGACCTTCGTCGTCGTCGGCGCAGGGCCTACCGGCGTGGAGCTGGCTGGCGCGTTGCGGGAGCTGGCGCGTTCGAGCTCGGTCGGGCGGCGCCAGCGGGTGCAGGCTGACGACGTTCGCGTTCTGCTGGTCGAACGCGGGCCGCGGGTTCTGCCCCAGTTCTCAGATGAACTGTCGGCGACCGCCAAGACGCAGCTCGAGGAGCTCGGCGTCGAAGTTCGCACCAACGCGGCGCTCGACGTCACGGGGCCGCGAACGGTGCTGCTCGATGGTGAAGTCATCGAAGTGGGCGCGCTCGCCTGGGCGGCCGGCGTGAAGGCGGTGCCCTTGGCCGCCAAGCTCGGCGAGACGACCCGGGATGGTCGAGTGGTCGTCACCGACGACTGCAGCCTTCCGGATGCGCCCACCGTGTTCGCGATCGGAGACATCGCCGCGTTCACTCCCGAAGGGGAGGCGCGACCACTGCCCGGCCTTGCACCCGTTGCCATTCAGCAGGGCGAGTTCGTCGCCGACCGGATTCGCGATCTCGAAGCCGGGCGCCCCGCTACGCGCTTCACCTACGTCGATCGGGGCACCATGGCCACCATCGGTCGATCGCGCGCCGTCGTGCAGCGCGGCGGCTTCGAGCTGGGCGGACGCGTCGCCTGGATGGCGTGGCTGGGCGTCCACCTGGCCTCGCTGATCGGGTTCCGCAACCGCGTCGCCGTGTTCTTGAGTTGGGCGTGGTCGTACTTCACCTACCGCCGCGGACATCGACTCCTGCTTCCGCCCGCGCCGCAGCTTCGTCGCGCCACGGCCGAGTCGAACGCTCGCGTGCCGGCCCTCGTGCCGGACCGAGACGCCGCATAGCGATCCCGAGGCGCCGGCGTCTCACCGCGATCCACCGCAGCGCTGCGAGCCCACCGAGAGGCGGTTGGCAGGCCGCTTGCACACCCAGCAGGCATGGACCGAAAGGAGGAACCCACCACCCTGTGAATCATCCGCGGCCGCGACGAGGCACGTTCGTCGTAGCCCCCCAAATCCCAACGCCGCTGCGAGGTCCGCCTCGCAGCGGCGCCCCCTTGTGTGGCGCAGGCTTTCTCTCATCGTCGTCGTCGCTGCGGCGGGCGACGAGCTCTGCGCGAACGCGTTGAGCAGGCGACTGCGGGACTCCGAAGCGGCTTCGTCATCGCCCCGAACCCGGGCGATCCACTCGTGTAGAGACTCGCCCTTGACCCGCTTCATCGTGAAGTAGGTTCGGCCGTCCGCACCGTGGGCGACCTCGTAGACCGGCACGATGGCGGGGTGTTCGAGCTGTCCCTGCACCCGCGCCTCGCGAAGAAAGCGACGGCGCGCGGCGGGGTCCTGGTCGACGCCCGCGCGGATCTGCTTCATCGCGACGCTTCGACCGATGCGCTGGTCGGCGCAGAGGAAGACCTCGCCCATGCCGCCGCGCCCCAGGAGCGCGCGGCGGTCGTATCTTGGGCCGTCGTGTTCGAGCGATTCGCCGTCTTTCGCGTCGACAGCGGCCGGGCGCGACGATACGGCGCTGGGCAAGGCGGTGTCGGCGTCTTCGGGGCCGGGGACCACCGTGGGGACGTCGGCTGGGTCTGGACGCGACGCCTCCTTCACGACCCGGAGTATACTCGCGCTCAGTCGCCGCTTGGACGGGGCAGGTCGGGGAACTGGATCGTGCCGTCGCAGGTCCACTCGACGTCGACCATGACTTCGAACGACGTGCTGCCCTCGACGTTGCCGGACGAGAAGAACGCGGCGGCCCAGTCGGTCACCTCGATCTCTGTCTCGTCGGTACGCGCCACGAGCGAGTCGAGCTGGTAGCGAAGCGGAGCCCCGCTGAGCAACGCATTGGACCGCATCCGCTCCGTGTGCAAGTCGTAGCGGATCGTCTCGTCACCGGCGGCCTCCACCACGCTGATGTCGGACTCGAAGTGCAGCGCCGCCAGCCGGTTGCCGATGGTGCTCAGCGCGTTGAGGTCGACGATGATCGGGTTGGGGGGCTCGGCGCCGTAGCCGAGCATCTCGGCGAGCGGGCCCAGCTCGTCGTAGCGAAGCTCGGCCTCGAACGAGAGCGGGTTGGGCACCGCCACGCGGGCGCCGACGAGGTAGCTGTCGACGCGGAACACGTTGTGCGCGACCGGGTCGCCTTCTTCTCCGAACTCGAAGTCGGCCCCGAGGTAGAACTGCGTCCGCATGTCAGCCTGGCCGCCCTGCGTCGTGAACACGCCGTCGCCTTCGTAGGTCCACGCGGCGGGCGTCGCGTCGCCGCGGTTCTCGATGATCGCGGTGATGATCCCGTCCTGAACGCCGCCGGCGAGGTCGGAGGTCAGGCGGCCGCAGCCGATCATCTCCGAGAGGCTGGTTCGAAACGCCTCGACGAGGAGCTCGGCCTCGGCCTGCAGTTGCACCGAAACGTCGGCGTCGCAGGCGAGGCGCAGGCTCTCCTCGTCGTTGCCGTCGTCGGGCTCCAGGAGGACGCAGGCGCCGAGGCTGAGGGACGTGAGGAGGACGAGGGCGGGGCGAATCAAAGAGTTCAAGTGCATGCCAGGCTCCAACACCGGGTTCGTGACCCCCTGCTCCCGCGAACCATGAGTGTGCGACAAAATGTCGCACGCTGGGGTCAGCGGACCTAGGGTCGAGCGCGGCCTCGCTCGTGCTAGGAATCGAAGCGAACTCCATGAGCGACACGACCGCAGCGACCGAGCAGACCCCCTCCACCGGCGCCGAAGAGGTGCGTTGGGACCTCTCCGACCTGTACGCGGAGCTCGACGATCCGCAGCTCGATGCGGACCTCGCCGAGCTGGTGAAGATGGCCGAGTCGTTCTCGGCCGAATACAAGGGGCAGCTCGCCACCAAGCTGGGACCCTCGCTCGAGGCCCAGGCCGCGATGACGTGCCTGGCCGAGAAGCTGATGGTCTACCTGTTCCTACGCCGCAGCACGGACGCGACCAACCCCAAGATCCAGCAGAAGCTCGGCATCGTCCAGGAGACCTGGAGCCGAACCGAGGCCAACCACCTCAACTTCTTCGACCACGAGCTGGTCGCCATGCCCGAGGACGACTACCAGGCGCTGCTCGAGAGCGACGAGGTCGTCAAGCGCCACCAGTCGATGCTCGACAACATGCGGCTGAACGGGAAGTACCTGCTCGAGGAGAACGTCGAGCGGGCCCTGACGCTGCGCGGACCGTTCGGTCCCTCCGAGTGGTCCGACTACATCGACGAGTGGGAGGCGGAGCTTCGCTTCACCCTGGGCGAGCAGGAGATGAGCCTGCCCGAGATCCTGCACGTGGTCAGCAACCACCCCGACGGTGACGTGCGGGCCGAGGCGCTGAAGACGTTCAGCGACGGGCTCACGGCGCAGAAGTTCGATCGGCTCATGGGGCGGACGCTCAACGTCGTCATCGGTGCCAAGGCGGTCGAGGACGCGGAGCGTGGCTACGCGAGCCCGATGTCGGCCCGCAACCTCGGCAACAAGATCGGCGACGCCACCGTCGAGGCGCTGCACGACGTGGTCGCGCAGACCGGGGCCAAGCACGCGCGCCGCTACTACAACCTGCTGCGCAAGCACCTGGGCCGCGACACGCTGCGCTGGAGCGACCGTAACGCCAAGCTGCCCTTCGCCGACAACCGCGTCGTGCCGTGGGGCGAGTGCATGGACACCGTCCTCTCGGCCTACGGCTCGTTCAGCCCCACGCTCAAGGACCTGGTCAACACCATGGTCGAGCGCAAGTGGGTCGACGCACCGCCCAGCGAAGGCAAGACCGGCGGCGCGTTCAACTTCGCCGTGTGCCTGCCCGGCCAAGAGGCGCGCGCCTACAACTTCCTCAACTACCTCGGCAGCACGCGCGACGTGATGACGGTGGCACACGAGGCCGGGCACGGCGTGCACGGCATGCTCGCCGCCAACGCCCAGGGCCCGCTGATGTTCCGCGCGCCCATGGCCTACGCCGAGACCGCGTCGATCTTCGGTGAGATGACCACCTTCAAGTACCTGCTCGACCGCGCCGAGACCGACGAGCAGCGCATGGTCATGCTCATGGACAAGTGCTCCGATCACATCAACACCGTGGTCCGGCAGATCTCGTTTTCGAACTTCGAGCGCCGCATTCACGAGGCGCGCAAGCACGGCAAGCTCACCGTCGAGGAGTACGGTGAGCACTGGATGGCGGTCACGCGCGAGTTCTACGGCGAAGAGGGCGACCTGTTCACGTACGAGAGCACCGGCAACCTGTGGTGCTACGTCAGCCATTTCCTGCGGCCGTTCTACGTCTACGCCTACGCGTTCGGAGAGCTGTTCACGCAGTCGCTCTTCGCCGTACAGGACCGCTTTGGCGACGAGTTCGAGGGCATGTACCTGGACCTGCTTCGCGCTGGTGGCAGCAAGAACGCCGTGCAGCTGATGGAGCCGTTCGGCCTCGACCCTCGCAACGCGTCCTTCTGGCGCGACGGCATCGAAGGCAGCCTCGCGAAGTGGCTCGACGAGGCTGAGGCCATCAGCGCCAAGCTCGGCGTGGAGCCCTAGGGCGAGAGGGTGTCCAACGGCCACGGCAGGCTTGGCCGGGAGCGCGCCTACCTCCGGGTGCGCGGGGCCTAAGGCGGCGGAGATGCGCTACTCGGTCGCGGCGCCGGTCGAGCTCGTCATTCCGGTGTCGGTGTCGGTGTCGGTGTCGGTGTCGGTGTCGGTGTCGGTGTCGGCGCCGCAGTCGTCGGGGTCGGAACCATTGGGGCACTGGCCACCCCGGCTTCTTTCCTCGCACACCCCCGGGCGGGTCGGGCAGCAGTCGAAGGCGTCGGTGCCCTCGAGGCAGGCGCCCGTTCCTTCAGGTTCGTCACACACGAGGTTCTCCTCGAACGGACATGGCTGCGGTGACGAGCACACGCCACCGAAGCAGAACAAGCCTTCATCACACGGGCCGTCCGCATCGTCCTCGTCCTCGTCCCGGCACGGGCACGTGATGGCACCGCTCTCGCAGGTGACGCACGTATTCAGCGAGCACGCCAATCCCTCGTTGCAGGTGAAGGTCTCCGTACACGCACAGTCCAGGGTGCCGACCTCGCACGCGAGCCCCGACGTCCCCGACGAGTCCGAGGACGTTGCCGCGCCCGAGCTTCCATCCGAATCGCCGCCGGCTTCGGTCGTCGCAGCGCCACTGGACGTCGAGGTCGCATTGGCCGTCGTGGAGGTGGTGCCGTCGTCCGCAGTGGGGGCTGCGCTGCCATCATCTCCGCAGCCCAACAAGACGCCGGCGCTCAGCAGGGCGGTTGCGGCTCGCCGCCGGCGCGCCAGGCCGACGAAGCCGAGCAACAGCAAGAACGATGCGTTTCCATCGCCGCGCGTCGTGCATCCGCAGCCATCGCTCGCCTCGTCCTGGCCAGGCTCGGCGTCGGTGTCGTCCGTGCGCGAGGTCGTGCCGTCGTCGCTGGCGGTGGTGCCGGAGCTCGCCTCGCTCGTGCTGCCCTCGTCGGCGGCTCCCGAGTCCGTACCATCTGATGAGGACGAGCCCGCTTCGGGCGCAGGCGGTGGATCGACGTCGACGCCGATCACGATGACCTTGCTGAGGCCCTCGTTGTCGGCCCAATCTCCCATGCGCGCTTGGACCTCCAAGACGCCCGGCGGCAGATCGACCTGCCATTCCCAGGGGGCGCCGACCCGGCGGGACTGTGGCACCGTTTGGCCGTTCACGACCAGCTCGACCCACGACACGCCGCTGGGAGCATCGTCGGCTTCCGCCACGATCAGCGCCGGAGCGGTCGGGCTGCCCTCGGGAAGGTCGATGCGGGCGCGGTCCTCGGGCTGAACGATGGCGCCGAGCGGTGCCGCGAGGTCCTCGGCTTCGTCAAAGGCTGGGCCACACGTGGAACTCCATGCCGCGACAGGTCCGCCCGCGCAGCCGTCGGCCCCCGATTTCCCGACCCCGTTGTGGGGCTCGAGCGGAACGCCGCGGCCGTTCCAGGAGACGATGCGGCGGTTCGGGCGCAAGCGATGTCGGGAAGCGCGGCGTGAATGGTGGGGAACCACATCGCGTCACCGCAATTGCCGACGTTCGGCCCGCTGACGATGCCGAAGGCGCGCCAGCTTCCGTCGGGAAGCTGGACGAATGCAGGGCCACCTGAGTCGCCCGCGCAAGGGCTCTGCCCGCCGCCGCCAATGACCGCGACCCCCCAGTCGTCGACGTAGTGGAGGACCGTGTCGACCTTGAACTTCACTCCGAACGTGTCTTGGTCGGTGCCGCCGAAGCCGACGAGCGTGACCGGGGTGTTCGAGGTGAGGATCGTGG
>CAYSPB010000118.1:0-17781 GCA_964432695.1 uncultured Nannocystaceae bacterium | reverse complement strand
GTCTCGCTGATGATGCTGATGGAGCTGGCGGCCGACCTGCTGCCGCCGGGCGTGGTGAACGTGGTCAACGGGTTCGGCGTCGAAGCGGGCAAGCCTCTCGCGCAGAGCAGCCGCATCGCCAAGGTCGCGTTCACGGGCGAGACCACCACCGGCCGCCTGATCATGCAGTACGCGACCGAGAACATCATCCCGGTCACGCTCGAGCTCGGCGGCAAGAGCCCTAACGTGTTCTTTGCCGACGTGATGCAGGAGAAGGACGACTTCCTGCAGAAGTGCCTCGAAGGCTTCGGCATGTTCGCGCTCAATCAGGGCGAGGTCTGCACGTGCCCGTCACGCGCGCTCGTGCAGGAGGAGATCTTCGGCTCGTTCATGGAGCTGGCGGTCGAGCGGGCCAAGGCCCACGTGCCCGGCAACCCGCTGGACCCCGCCACTACGATCGGCGCGCAGGCTTCGAACGACCAGTTCGAGAAGATCCTCAGCTACCTCGACATCGGCAAGCAGGAGAGCGCCGAGGTGCTGCTGGGCGGAAGCCGGGCCGAGCTGGGCGGTGACCTCGAAGGCGGCTACTACGTGCAGCCCACGGTCTTCAAGGGCAACAACCGCATGCGCATCTTCCAGGAGGAGATCTTCGGCCCCGTCGTTTCGGTGACCTCGTTCAAGGACTACGACGACGCGATCAACATCGCGAACGACACGCTCTACGGGCTGGGTGCCGGCGTGTGGACTCGCGACATCGGCAAGGCGTACCGCGCCGGCCGAGCGATCCAAGCCGGCCGGGTTTGGACGAACTGCTACCACCTCTACCCCGCCCACGCCGCGTTCGGGGGTTACAAGCAGTCGGGTATCGGCCGCGAGACGCACAAGATGATGCTCAACCACTACCAGCAAGTGAAGAACCTGCTGGTCAGCTACGACCCGAAGCCGATGGGGTTCTTCTAGGTGGCAGCGTCTCGCGTCATGGCGACGGATGTTGCGCTCGTGCTCATCCGTCGCCTTCGCGACCTGCATGGTCCGCTGATGTTCCACCAGTCGGGCGGGTGCTGCGATGGCAGCGCCCCAATGTGCTACCCCGCCGGGGAGTTCAAGGTCGGCAAGAGCGACCGGCACCTGGGAGAGGTCGACGGCTGCCCCGTGTACATCGGCGCCGCGCAGTGGGAGCTGTGGAAGCACACCCGGCTCATCATCGACGCCGTTCCCGGACGGGGTGCTGGCTTCTCGCTCGAGGCGCCCGAAGGCATGCGCTTCTTGACGCGTTCGAAGGTCCTCACGGACGAGGAGCGCGACGAGCTCGATCGCGTCGCACCGGTCACCAGCGGCTGACCCCAGAAGCCGAGCCAACGCCCCAGGTGCTCAGGCCAGCCAGGTGGTGAGTGCCTCGGCGCGCGCGGGCTCCAGCGTGACGCCGAAGCGCGTCACGTCGGGCACGGCTTCGCCGTGGAAGTCGGAGCCGCCGGTGGCGACCATCTCGAGGCCGTCCGCGAGGCGGAGCCAGCCGATGCGCTCCGCCTTGCCGTACTTTCCGTAGAACGCCTCGAGTCCGGTCAGGCCGTGGTCGCGATGGCGACGGCACAGCGACTCGACCAGCGCGAACGCTCCGAACGCATGCGGATGCGCGAGCGAGGCCTTCGCGCCCGCGGCGAGCCCCAGCTCCAAGCCCTCGCGCAGGGTGACGCGGTCGACCGGAACATCCGCGGGACCACCGTCACGAAGGAAGCGGGTGAACGCCTCCTTGATGCTGGTGCAGATCCCCGCCTGGACCAGCGCCTTGGCTACGGCGGGTCGCCCCGGCACACCGTGGGTCTGCGCCAGGATTGCATCGGGGTCGAGGTGATGGCCGAGCGCTTCGAGCCGTCCACAGATCTCGCGCAGCCGCGCCGTCCGGGCCACGAAGATCGCGTCCGTTCTCGTGCGCAGCGCGTCCAGGCCGAGGCCTTCCTGGAGCCCGTACAGCAGGAGGTGAACCGTACGACCGCCGTCCTTGCAGCTGAGTTCCATGCCGCGCAGGACCTTCACGTCGACGTCGGCCAGCGCCGCCGCGGTGGGCTCGTAGCCGACGAACGTGTCGTGGTCGGTCAGGCAGAACAGCTCGACGCCATCCCCATGCGCACGCCGGGCCACCTCCTCGGCGGGGAGCGAGCCGTCGGAGCAGTTGGAGTGGCAGTGCAGCTCGACCTTCACGCCGAACGGAGCATACGCCGTCCGCTAGATGAGCGCATACCGCAGGCCGCGGTCGCGCACGACGAGCCGCCTCGCACCACAGTGTTCGAGGGCGACGAGCAGAATCGTCAAGCCCGCGACGACCACGTCCGCGCGTCCCTGTGGGAGGCACGGGCGCGCTTGCCGAACCGACAGCGGCTCGGCCGCCAGCTCGCGCCGAAGCTCGGCCAGTTGAGCGTGGGTCCACGCCGTGCCGTCGACGCGGTCCCGGTCGTAGGCCTCGAGCCCGAGCAGCAATGCCGCGGCCGTGGTGACCGTCCCCGCGAGACCGTACAGATCGTTGGCCGGGGCCAAGCGCTGGGCCTGCAGCGCCGAGCGTACCGCCGCCTCCACCGCCGCAATCTGCTCGCGTGTGATCGGATCGTCGTGCACGAGCGCTTCGGTGAGACGTACGGAGCCGATCTTGTGCGACATCACCGAATCGATACGCTCGCCGGCGCCCGCGACGAGCTCGGTGGATGCCCCACCGATGTCGATGACCCGCATCGAGTCGACGTCGGGGCATTCGCGCGCCACCGACAGATACGAAAGCCGAGCCTCCTCCTCACCCGAGATCATGCGCACTGGGACACCGAGCGCAGCTCGGGCGCGCTCGAGAAAGACGTCGCGATCGGAAGCGAGGCGAAGGCCTTCGGTCGCGACCGCCTCGATCGGCGCGCCCGCCTCGTCGGCCAAGACGCGATAGTCCGCAAGGATGGCCACCGTACGTGCGATGGCCTCCGGCAGCAACGTGCCGCGGGTGGCCACCCCCTCCCCGAGTCGAGCCACACGCGCCTCGTCGCGGTCGACCTGCAGCGAACCGTCGGACGCGCGCGCGGCGAGCAGCAAGAGAACCGAGTTGGTCCCGATGTCGATGACGGCCTTCATGGGCCTCAGCGAACCACCGACCGAGCGAAGACTCAATCCTTCACGGTCGCAAAGTCGTCACCGGCGCTCTGCGTCACCGAAAACGCGTTGAGGCGGTACTTGCCCATGCGAATCCGGAGCAGCCACGGGGTGAACTTGACCAGCGTGCGCCACATGAACGGCAGCTTCGCGATGATCGAATCGTCCGCGTCGAGAAACGTCTTCGACGACGTCAGTTCGAGCCCGAGGCCCCAGTCCTCGAGTTGCTTCGGGTCATCACACTTCCAGCGGAACCAGCTGTCGGGGGAAAGATGGCGCATGGCGTCGTGGTTCTTCTGCCCGTCCACACTGTTGGCACCGGTCGTGTCGAGGACGAGTGTCGCCCCGGGAAAGTTCCTCGCGATGAGGCCCACGGCTTCCTTGACCTTCGCCTCCTCGAGATAGATGAGCGCAGCCTCACTGAGGAACAGGTAGGGGCCGGGGCTTGCCTTGACCTGGTCGACCCACGCGTCGTCGAGAACCGAGGCGGAGACCATGGTTCGGCGTGAGGTGTCCTGGAAGAACTTCCGCCGCAGCGTGATGACGTCGGGCAGGTCCAGATCGAACCAATGCACGGTTCCGTTGTCCATCCGCTCGAAGCGGGTGTTGAGCCCCGAGCCCAGCTCGATGACGGTGCCCTCGGGGTGCTTGGCGAGAAAATCCTCGACGTAGCGGTCGTACATCTTCGTGCGAATGCAGCAGCCCAACAGCGACGGGATGTCCTCCCACTTGGAGAAGTCGTAGTCGAGGGACTCGACGATCTCGAGGGCGCGGGGATCCGCCAGGACACCACGCTCCTTCTTGGCGGTCTCCCGGGCACGACCGAGCAGTGGGATCAACAGGGTCTCTTGTACGGCGCCGAGTTCGACCGCGACCGATTCGTTTGGGGTCATCCTTCTCCCATTCGTGGCCAGACGTTGTCGTCGATCGAGCGCTCGAACGATGGCCAGGCATCGAGCACCGTCATGGTCGTGTCGTCGAGTGGACGGTCGACGTCGACCACCGACGGCGCCGCTGCAGCCCGATGGACGGTGACCTCGGTCGCCTCACCGTCTTCGTGCCAGCCACCGTCGCGCCACGTCGCTCGGGCCCCGCGGGCAACGACGGTGCCGTTCGGTGCGGCGGCAAGCTGCACGTCGGTTGCGCGCGGGCGGCCGAGCAACGCATCGGTCGTTTCGGGGCCCACGGCAGAGAGCAGCGCGCGCTCGACCGTAGCGCCACCGTGGACGGCGGCCAGAACCTCATCCAAGACGGCGCGCGCCTCGACGTCGCCGATGGCATCGGCCCACGACGCCGTCGCAACGCCAGCGTAGGAACGCACCCACGCCTCTGCACCTCCGGCATGCACGTCTTCGACCGGGCCAACCGATGCGCTGAGGTTCTGTGCGACCTCCTCGGAGCTGCGAGCGAGCATGGCGTGCCACGCTTCGGCGCCGTCCAGAGATCGGCTGCAGTGCAGCGCCACCCATCCAGGTACGCCCTCGGAAAGCCAGCGCGAACCGGGGTGCCGCTGCAGCCGTGCCCGTCGCGTGACGACGTCGCGCGCCATCAACCGGCCCAGCACCAGGCGGCGGTGCCACCGGCCGTGCCCTTCGCCCTCCACGTCCCACAGCGGATCTTCGGGCAGCCAGAGAACGTCGCCCACGATGGCCGGCGAGCCATGGCGCGGCGCCTGGAGAACGGCCGTTGGACGCGGCGCGCCACCGAGCATCGTGTCGACGCACGCTTGGACCGCTCCGACGTCCTCGAGAATGTCCGCAGCGGTGCGCTCGTGTGCAGGGCCGTGCCACGCACGCGTGCCGTCGCGTTCGACCGCCAGAGGTGCTTCGGGACGCCACGCCACGACGAACTCCAGCGGACCCTCGAAGGCCGCGGGCGGCTTCAGGCTCCAGCCCAAAGGAAGCTGGACTTCGACGGTCCACGAGCCCCCCTGCGAAACACCTCGCTCGTACACCCCGGCACCGTGGCGGATCAGCGCAGGGGACTCTGGCAGCCCCGCATCACGTCGATGCGCAGGAACCCGAAGCATCCGATCGGGGTCGAGGCCGATGCGAGGCAGGAGCTCCGCCGACGTCGCCCAAACGCCGGACGCGTGAACCCAAGGCGTCTCGCCTTCCACGGGACGCCAACCGACCCACGCGACGTCGAACGCGAGCTGCACGTCGCACCCGGGACCGGATGCACACGCACCCAGCGTGACCGCGACGTGGTCGTCGGAGCGTTCGAGCGAGAGCGGCTCGCCGCCAGACGTCGCCTCGAGCGAGCCGAACCCGAAGGGCAGCTCGAGATGCAGCACGCCCTCGGGCACTTGGACCTGGTGCAGCGTCCACACCACCGAGGCCGTCTGTTCTTGGGGCTCCACGGTCACGGACACCGCTCCACCGCGGAGCTCGACCGGACCCCCTTGCGCAGCCCAGGCTCGTTCCCACGACGCCGCCGCTGCCCGGGTCGCAGTCGCGGGCTCGTACTGACCGCTGTCCACGAGTTGCCGCTCGAACAAGGCGAGCATCCCAACGATGCCTGCGACGACGACCGTAGCGACCACGCCGGCGGGGCCTCGAAGTCGCGCTGCGGCAACGCGAACACGCAGCGCGAGCGTGGACTCCACGTCGCGGCGCCAGGCGATCCAGGCCACCACGCCGGCCAACGTGAAGAGCATCAGCTTGAAGACCGCCGCCGCCGTCAGCCACCCGAGAAAGGGCGAAAGTCCGACCAGCTCGCTCATCGTCAGCGCGGCTGGGATCCCGAGCTTGGCGGGCGCATACGTCGTCAGCTGCAGCTCGTTGGACAGCACGAACGCGAACGCAGCCACCATGCTCAGTGCGTGCGCGGGCCCGGGGCGACGGATGCAGGCGTGAAGCGCGATGGTGATGCCGGCCAGCTCCAGCAGCGCAGGGACGTACGCGACAATCCAGAAGATGGGCGGCGTGCTCAGCGATAGGCTGCTGGGTGCGGCCAGAGCGACGACGAGGTAGCCGGCGGCCATCGGAATGCAGGTCACGGCAACGGTGAGCACCAGCGCCGCGATCCACTTGCCCGTCACGCGCACCAAGAGCGGAGCGGGCGTGCAGGCGATCAACTCTTCGACACCGCGCTGGTCATCGCGGCGCATCATCGTCCCGACGAAGCCCGCGACGATGAAGATCACGATGAGATAGAAGAACTCGCCGAGCAGACCCGTAACCAGCTCGGTCCGTGGAACCAGCGGCCCTTGAGCGTGCGCGACCACGTGTACGTATTGGCTCGCGCTGCACATCGCCAGCAGCAAGACCGCGATGAAGCGCAGGCCGAACGAGCCCGTGACCCGCTGCAGCTGCCAGCGGCTCTCGCTCCACGCGGCAGCCAGCCACTGCGGCGCTTCCACGGGCCCAGGACGGACCTGCTCGACCCGCACCTCGACAGCGTCCACGGCCTCGCGCGGCTTCGCGTTCGAGCCCACCACCAGCTTTTCACGATGCATCCGCGCGATGCCCACGACGAAGGCCGCCACGGGAACGGCAGCCCACAGGACGCGGTTGAGGACCAGCGGAGCCGTCCACGCCAAGGCGCCCGCGCGCTTTTCGGCCGGCGTCCAGACCATCGACTGCGACTCGATCTCGGCGAAGCAAGTGGGATCGAGCAGGATTGCGAGGTCGACCGCGATGTCGCCACCGCGCAGGATGATCATCGAAGCCATCCACAGCGCCATCACGATTCCGGCGATGGCGAACGAGCCGACGGCGCTCCTCGTCTTGAGCGCGGCGAGCACGAAGAGCGCGCCCAACCCCATCGCGATCGGCACGCAAAGCAGCAGCCACGACTCGAAAAGGATGAGCCACGGCGTCGGGCCCGAGGCGCTCGGCGGGATGAGACCAGCAGCGCCGAGCGGCTCGATCAGGACGAAGCCGGCCATGCTCGCGGCCCCGAGCAGCGATGCCACCGCGCTCGCCCCAAGCCAGCGCCCAACGTAGATCGCCGACAGCGAGGCGGGCGACGCCAGCACCATCTCGTGCAGGTTCGCGTCTTTGTCGCGAACGACGACGCGGGAGAACATCCAGGCCCACGCGAAGACGAGCCAGAACGCTTGGCCCGCCGTCATCAGGTAGATGAGGTGGGGGCTGTTGCGCGGAATGTCCGTCGCTCCCATCTCCTGCAGGTACTCGGCGGTGTTGAGCACGAGCAGCAGGTAGCCGGTCAGCCCAGCTCCCATCAGCGGCACCATCGGTCCGCGCAGGGCTTCCCGCGCTTCGTGGATGGCTTCTCCGAGCATGACGCGAGCGTTCATGACGCCTCGGACAGCGCGTGGTGGTAGACGTCTTCGAGCCGGGGATCCCAGCCCTCGTAGCCGCCCTCGGGCTTGGCGTCTTCGACCAAGAAGACGCGCTCGCCACCGGGCGCCGCGACGACGTGAAGCGGGTTGGCGGGAAGCGGCTCGTCACGGGGCACGACGCGGCTCCACACGCGCCCGCGAAGTTTCTCGCGGAGCGACTCAGGCGTGCCTTCGGCAACGATGCGCCCGCCGGCGAGGATCGAGACGCGCTCGCAGAGGTTCTCGACGTCCTCGACGATGTGCGTGGACAGCAGGACTACGGCATCGGCGGCAACGTCGGCGAGCACGCGGTGGAAGCGATTGCGCTCGGCAGGGTCCAGGCCGGCGGTGGGCTCATCGACGATCAACAGCCGTGGCTGACCCAAGAGCGCGAGCGCGATCCCAAAGCGACGGAGCATGCCGCCGGAGAAGCCTGCGACCTCCCGGTTCGCGTCGGCGAGCAGGTTGACGCGGTCGAGCAACGCATCGACCTCGCGCGTTCGCAGCGTCTTCTCGGTGCGCCCCTTGAGCCACGCGAAGCGGGTGAGGAGCGAGCGCGCCGACACCCCGGGGTAGGCACCGACCTGCTGCGGCAGGTAGCCGAGGCGTCGGCGCAGCCCGTCGGGGTCGTCCAGTCCGCTGCGCCCGTCGAGAGAAAACGTCCCCGCGTCGGGCTGTTGCAGCGTGGCCAGGGTGCGCATGAGCGTGCTCTTGCCGGCGCCGTTGGGCCCGAGCAGCCCGTGCATGCCGCTCTGCACGGTCAGGGACACCCCATCGAGGGCCCGGACCCCGTTGGCGTACGTCTTGCTCAGCGATTCGACCCGAAGGCCGGCCGAGCGAGGGTCATCAGCGCGTGTTGCCATCGTTTTGCAACTATACGGAAGTTGAAAATCGAAATCATTTATCTTGCGATAAAATCTCTGAGCGCGGTTCCGGCGTAGGCTCACGGTCCATGCCCGTCCGCTCGCCCCGGGCCGATGCCACCGCGCGCCGGATCCTCCACGCAGCCACCGCGTGCTTTGCCGATCGCGGCTTCGAAGGCACGACGACCCGCGCCATTGCGACCCGCGCCGAGGTCACCCAGCCGCTCGTGCTCCACTACTACGGCAGCAAGCAGGGCCTCTTCGACGCGGTCATGGAGCGCTACATCGACGAGTACATCGAAGCGCAGTCGGCTCAGTGGTCACGAGACACCGACGACATCGCGTTCTTCACCGAAGGCCTGGCCGTCCTGTTCGCCTGGATGGGCGCGGACCCGCAGCGAACCCGCTTGCTGCGATGGGCGCGGCTCGAGGGACGCATTCAGCCGACGAAGGCGATGATCGATCTCGGCGCTACGGTGACGGCGCGGTTCGAGGCCGCGCAGCGGCACGGAATCCTGCGCGCCGACGTCCCGACGTGGCTGGCACAGATGGTGATCGACGCGACCATCTCGGGCTACTGGGAGCGCCGCGAGGAGTACTGCCAGCGCAGCCCGGACCTCGAGCCCGAGTTCGACGCCCGCTTCCTCGCGGTCACGATGCCGATGATGATCGACACCTTCTTCACGCCCGAAGCCGCAGCCAAGGCGCACGCCGAGCTGGCGCGCACGACTACGGCTTGAGCGTGATCTCAAACCCCTCGGCGAGCGGGGTCTCCGAGATGAACTCCGCCCACGTGTCGTCGCCGAGCACGTGCGTGGTGGCGTAGGCCAGCGTGTACGCGGCCAGCACGGGTACGGCTTCGGCCGAGGGCAAGAACTCGGGACCGCAGCCGTCCATCGGCGCATCGGGCTGGAAGAGCGCAATGAGGGATTCGTCGAGGTCGTCGCAGATCGTGATGAAGGTGAAGTGAGCGCCCTGCGGCATCTCGACCCACACATCGTCGGCGCCCTGAAGCGCTGCCCAGGCCGGCTCGGCCTGCTCCGTTTGGGTGGTCGTCATGTCGAGACGACCGCTCTGCAGCATGGTCGGGACGGGCAGCGAGCCCAGGCTCTCGGGGGTGAACGCGGGGATCAGCGCGGGCGCCTGCGGGGCGATGGCGTCGATGCGCGGGTCGGCGAAGCCATCGCGCAGCGCGGTCTCGACGGCTTCCTCGGCGTAGATGTCACAGTCCTCGCCCGCACACCCGGCAATGAGCGCGTCGACGTCGAGCGCTCCCCCACCCACCGCAAACGTGGTGTAGCCGCCGAAGCTGTGCCCAAAGAGAAACACGTTGCTCAGGTCGCCCGCGCCGAGCAGGTCGCCGGGCGCGTCCTCCTCGAGCCAGTCGAGGCTGGCAATGATGTCGGCGGGACGATTGACCATGATGCGCGCGAACGGATCGGAGGTTTCGCCGACGGCATCCAGCGCCGTGTTTCCGACGTGGTTGGGCGCCACGACGATCCAGCCGTGCGACGCGAAGAGCTCGGCGTACGGATACGCGAGCAGACCGACCCCGCCAGAGCCGTGGGAGTACACGACCACGGGAAACGGTCCGTCGCCGTTGACCGGCGGTGCGTCGAGCACGTCGATCGCGGGCACCTCGACGATGCCCGCAACGGCGTAGTTTGCATCTTCGGCGCCGGAGTCTGCGGCTGCGGGGTACCAAACGCGCGTCGACAGCACCCGGGGCTCCTCGAGCCAGCGGGGCTGATGCGAGATGTCGAGCGTCTGAAAGCCGACCTCGTACGGACCACGCTCGAACAATCCGTCGGCGCCCGACCCCCCACCGCTCGAGGAGCCAGAGCTGCTTTCGGCCGTGTCGGTGCTGCTGCCCGCGCCGCTGCTGCTCGCGTCCGCGACCTCACCGGACGAGGTCGATGCATCGCCCCCGGTTCCTCCGTCGGCGTCGCTCGTCGAGCCACCGTCGTCCCCGCAGGCCACCAAGCCAAGCACCACTAAAGACCCCACCAGTCCTCGCATGACGCGGAGTCTGAACGCTCGATCGCGTCACGCCAAGACTTCGTTGGTGGACAGCTGCTGCACACGCCGCCAAACGCAAAAAGCCCCGCGGCCAAGGGCCTGCGGGGCTTCGAAGCGCAGAGGGCTCCGGCTTACTTCAGCGCGCGAGGACCCCAGTCGGGGGTGGTGCCGGCGCGCATGACCTGAATCTGGTTGTTGCCGTCTTCGTTGGCGATCGTGATGCCGCCGCGCGAGGACGAGAACGCGATCAGGCGACCGTCGGGTGCCCAGGTCGGGTCCGTGTTGCGGCCCGAGCCCTGCGTCATCCGCTTGAGCTTTCCGGTCTTCACGTTCACCGCAAAGATGTCGAACCGGCTGCCGTCGCGACCCGCGTAGGCGATCCACTGGCCGTACTCACCCTCACCGGGGCTCCAGTCGGGCGTCTGGTTGTAGCTGCCCTTCTTGGTGACGCGAGCCGCACCGCCGCCGCCGCTGCTCATGCGGAAGACCTGCGGGCCACCCGCACGGTTCGAGACGAAGGCGATCTGATTGCCGCCGGGGCTCCAGGTGGGCGAACCGTCGATGGCGGAGTTCTTGGTCAGGCGTGCCTTCACCGAGCCGCTGGTGCCGACCGTGTAGATCTCGGAGTTGCCGTCCTTCGAGAGCGTCAACGCAATGGTGCCGCCCTGCGGGCTCATGGCACCACCGAGGTTGAGGCCGGGGAACTTGCTGACGCGCGTGGGTGCACCACCGGTGCTCATCCACAGGTCGGGGTTCCGCTTGGCGTAACTGGTGAACAGCACCTGACCACCGGGGCCCAGCGAGGGCAGGATGTTCAGCGAGCGGTTCGAGGTGATGCCCGCCACGTTGCCGCCGTCCATCTCCATCGTGAAGATGTTCTTCGAGACGGTTGGGCTCCGGCGCGTCCGGACGAACGCGATGCGCGAGCCGAACACGCCGAGCGTGCCCGTGTAGTACTTGATGACCTCGTTCATGAAGCGGTGCGCAGCCTTGCGCTTGTCGCCCGCGGGGTAGCCCTTCGACAGCACGGGCTTGTTGCCCTTGGCCAGGTCGTAGAGCTGGAACTTGATCTGTCCGTTGAGCTCGGCGTTCTTGATGACCGCCTGCGCGCCGGTCTCGACCCACGCCTTCTTGCTGAAGCCCTTCTCCTTGATGAGCGCTGCGGGCAGCGACCGGCGGTCGACGACGTCGAAGCCTGCGGAGAGTTTGGCGTCCTTACGGACCACGTCGCCGACTTCGTCGCCCGCAGGGACGGCGAGCTTGAGCAGCACCACGGTGCCGCCGACGCCCTGCTCGGGCTCGGCTGCCGTCGCCTCGTTGATCAGAGCGGTGTCGTTTTGACCCGCCCAGTAGGCCCCGCCGAGGAGCATGCCGGCGAGAGCGGTGGTACCGATGAGAGTTCGCTTCATAGTCAGGTTGGACCTCGCTCGGGGGGAGCATAGCGGTCTGCGCCGAGGGGGGGAAGCGACCTTTACCCCGTCATTACCGGTATTTGACGCCGTGGCTTGGGGCAAAACGCCTCGCGCCCGCAGTGACCTCGGGGGCCAGTGCGGGCGCTGATGGGTTTGGCAGGTGCCAGAAGCGGCTACTTCACTTTGCCGCTACTCCACACGAAGGTGTACTTGATCTTCGCGCAGCTGCTCTTCATCTTCGAGGCGACCTTTGCCGGGGGCTTGGGCAGCTTGAGCGAACGGACCGCATTGGCCACGCGAGCCTGGTCGGCGGCGTCCAGCGTCCCGCCCTTCTTGGCCACCTTCTTCACCTTGCCATCTTTGCAAAGGGTGATTTGGAACTTGGAGGTGCCCTTGCCCATCTTCGCCCCGAAGGCGCCAACCGGCATGTTGTTGAGCGCCTTCATGACCTGCGTCGCCCAGGGATCGCCATCCTTCTTGAGGTCGCTCCAGCCACCGGGATCCCCGAACGGGTCGCCTTTTTGCACCGTGGTGGTGGGCAGGTCGTCGTAGGGATTGTTCTTCTTGGTGGGAAGCTTCGAGGTTGGGAGCTTCTTGTCCTTTTTCTCGACCGGCTTCTTCGTGGGCTTCTTCTTGGGCTTCTCTTCGGGCTCGGGGGGCGGCTCCTCGGCGGGCTTCGCCTCCTCGTCCTCGGTCACGGTCTCGGCCGCGACTTCTTCTTCGGCCCGGGTCTCCTCGATGATGATCTTCTCGGGGAGTTCCTTGTCTTCGACCTCGACCCCGAGCTTCACGAGCGTGCCGGGTTCGAAGTCGATTTCGAACTCATCGTCCTCTTCGGTTTCCGCCGGGCAGGCCTCGGTGACCGCGAGGTTGAACGTCAGCGTATGGACGTCCATGTCGTCGTTGCGCCAGCGCGTCTTGATCTGCAGCAGGCAGGTTTCGTCGTCGAGCGTGTCGCACTCGGCGAGCACCGCGTCCTGGAACGCCTCGTTGTAGAGCTCGTGGTCTCCGGCAACCCACGCTTTTTCGAACGTGAGCACGCAGTCGCGGCTGAGCTGGAAGGCCACGAAGACCAACAGGCCAATCGTGAGTCCGCAGCCGACGATGGCGCCGATCAGCGCCAGCGGGTTCCGGAAAAGCTCCCGAAAATCGCCTGCGTAGACCTTGGGTGCGGCATCGAGTGCAGTGGGCATGACGGCAAACTCCTCGAGGTTACTGACCTCGGACCTTCTTCATGTTCGGGTCCGCTACGAACCCGACGGAAGAGACCTCTGCTTCCTTCAACGCAACGAGGACGTCGACGATCCTCTCGTAGGGCACATTTTGGTCGCCCTGGATGAAAACCTTGCCGTCTTCCTTGATTTTGACGTTCGCGGCCAGCTCGGACGCCATTTTGTCCTTGTCGGCGGAGAGCGGCAGTGTACCTAGGAAGACCTTGCCGGCCTTGTCGACCGAGATGATCGAGTAGAAGAACTCTTCTTCGGTGATCTCCTCGCCGCGGCCCGGGGGAATGTCGACATCCATCCCTTCGGGCGACATCAGCGGGGTCGCCACCATGAACATGATCAGGAGGCAGAACATCACGTCGACCAGCGACGTGACGTTGATGGCGCCCATCGGCTCGTTGCCGTCGGACGCCCCTTCCTGAATGACCTTGCGCGCCATCGGTACTCCCGACCTTCGTTCGGCCTAGAAGAAGTGGCGCTTGACGATGTTCATGAAGTCGCTGCCGAAGTTGGTCATCTCGGAGCCGAGAACCTTGAGGCGGCGCTGGAAGTAGTTGTAAGCGACGACGGCCGGGACCGCCGAGGCGAGTGCGAGCGCCGTGGTGACGAGCGCTTCTGCAATGGGCTGCGAGACCTCCGAAAGCTCAGCCTGACCGGCCGCCGCGATGTTGAGGAACGCCTCCATGATGCCGAACACCGTGCCGAACAGTCCGATGAAGGGCGCGGCAGAACCGGTGGTCGCAAGGAAGGGAAGCAGGTTCTCGAGCTTGGTGGTCTCGGCCAACTTGGCGCGCGCGAGGGCACGTTCGACGTTGTCTGAGTCGCCCATCTTGTCGTGCATGCTCGAGTTGTCGCCATCGGCGGCCTGCTGCTTCTTGACCTTCGAGAGCTCGATGTACCCCGCGCGGAACATCGCGGCGATCGGGCTGCTCTTGGCGCCTTCGGCGACGCGATAGATGTCGTCGAGCCGCTTGCTCTGCCAGAACTTGTCGAGGAAGCCGACCGACTGCGACTGCGCCATCGTGATCTGGATGAACTTGAAGATGATCACGAAGATGCACAGCGCGACCAGCAACAGCAGCAGGATCACGACGCCGAGCACGATGCCCCTCGACGACGTCAGAAGCTTGATGAGGTCCATCTCGGCGACAAGCGCAGGCGGGACCGAAGCGGCGAAGAGGGCGGACAGAGACGCGGGCACTTCGCCGTGAGGCTACCCGGGCCAGCGCGCGGGCGTCAAACGGCGTCAGCGGGGGGTTCCAGCGCCCTCGAGTGCGGTCTGGGGCCGGCCGGGCGTCGGTCGCCGGCCGGCCAGCGCAGCCAACGCGCAGCGCCTCAACCCGCTGCATTCACCCGAGAGAACGAGCTGAGCACACTCGCGTGTCGAACCGCCGCGAGCACAGCCTCCCATCCTCCGTCGACCAGCGTCGCCGCGGCATCCTTCAAGGCTGCCGCAACGCGACCCTCGAAATGCGCCGCCCGGCCCGCCTCGTCCGCAAACCAGTCCACGATGGCGAATCGCGCCGCGTCCCCCTCATGCCGCAGGGCGAACCACCGCAGCGTGCCTGGCTCCGACTCTGCCACGAGCGAAGCGCCCCCGGTCAAGAACGCAGCCAGAGCTTCCGCCTGACCTGGCGCGGCGCGCAGCTCGATGGAAGTGAACAGCGTCGGCGTACCCGACCGGGCCGGCACTTCGGCGAGCACGTCGTAGTGGTTCACCGTCCCCAGCGTGCCCGGCTCGCGGTTGGCGGCGAGCAACTCGTCGCCCCGAGCGGTGAGTGTGGCCGCAACCGCGCCGTCGAAGTGCGCGACACGAGCAGCCTGTGACGCGAAGACGTCAAAGACCGCGTATTGGTTCGCATCACCGGCGTCGACGGCAAGCCAATCGAGCGTCCCAGGTTCGGTTTGCTCGACGGTCGACGCCGCATCGGACAGAACCGGCGCGAGCTCGGAGGACGAGGCGGTCAAAGACAGGAGCGTGGCCTTGCGTTGCGTCATGCTTCGTACCGTGCGCACCCCCGCATCACAGCGCCCATATCGCGTGGTTATGCGTCCATCAGCGTCGGTGATGTAGATTCGAAAGCCCATGGAATTCCAGCAGGTGCGCTACTTCCTCGCGATCACGGAGGTCGGCAGCTTCACCGGGGCAGCGAAGTCCTGCGGCGTTTCACAGCCAGCACTGACGGCCTCGATCAAGCGCCTCGAGTCCGAGTTCGGCGGAGAGCTGTTCACCCGCGGGCGAAGCGGCGCCAAGCTGACGGCGCTGGGCGAGTTGGTGCGTCCGCGACTGCAGCGGATCGCCCGAGAGCACGCGGCGGTCGACGAGATGGCGCGCAACTTTCGGTCGCTCGAAGCTGCGACGCTCCGCATTGGCGTGCTCGAGACCGTGGGCCCCGCTCGCATCGCGCCGCTGATTCGGGAGTTCAACGCGCGTGCCCCCGGCGTGGAGCTGGAGCTCTCCCTCGAACGTGCGGCGGTCCTGCTGCAGCGCGTCGCCGACGCAGATGTGGACCTCGCGATCGGATCCACCACCGGAGCCTTGCCGGGATGGGCCGTGACACGCACCCTCTACGAAGAGCGCTACGTCGTACTCTTGCCACCCGAACACCCGCTGCTGCAGCGCTCTGAAGTGGCCTTGGCCGATCTGCATGCGCAGCCCTACCTCGACCGACTCTCGTGCGAGCGACGCTCGGAGCTCGTCCGCACCTGTCAAGCGCACGGCGTGGAGCTGACGCCGGTGTTTCGCTCCAGCCTCGAGCCCTGGGTCGAGTCCTTGGTCGACGCGGGGGTCGGGCTCACGCTGATCCCTGAGTTTTCGGTCGGACGCCGGGGCGACCGCGCCCGTCCGTTCGTCCAGCCCGGCCTTACGCGGAGCGTCCACGCGGTGCGCTCGGCGGACCGAAGCCTGAGTTCTGCAACCTCGCTGTTCTGGTCCCTGCTTCCCAGCGAACGGTGTACCTGATCATTGCTCGTTCGCGCCGGGTCCTTCAGACTGCCCCGGTGCACCGCGCGCTCGCCATCGCGGTCGTCGGCCTCCTGACCGTCGGCTCCGGCTGCTCCGTCGACACGGGTGTCGTCGAGTGGGCGTGGGCGTTCGTCGACGAAAACGGCGACGCGATCTACCCCTCGGGCGTGTTCGACCTACGGCGCACGTCCGCCTGCGGACTGCCGGGTCGTACGGCCGATGCCAACGTCGCCTACGACCTGGGCGTGGAGCTGGCGATCTGCGACCCGACCTGCACCGAAGGTTGCGAAGACCCCGACTGCCAGATCGTGGCGCCTCTCGAGTTCGGCTGCGACCGGTCGCGTGGCAGCAACCCGTCGGTGCCCTCGTCCGACGCGCCGTATCAGTTCACGATCAGCCCGGTCATCTCCCTGCCTGGCGGCGAGGAATGCCGGGACATGGGCGCGTGCATCTCGGCACCCGGACCCCGCGAGCGCGTAGTGGCGCCAGGCTTGGTCACCGACCTGCAGGTGTTTCAGCTGATCGTCGGCGTCGATCAAGGCGGCCCGTCCTCGGGCTCGGGCGCACTCGATTTGGAGGCTTGTGGCTGTTCGTAACTTCGCCCCCGTCGCGTTCTTCGCGTCTCTTCTCACCGCGTGCGTGCTTCCAGCGGACGAGCCCACGGGACTGGAGCTGTCGTGGCGTCTGCAAGAGGTCAACAGTCTCGATGGAGAAGAAGCCCAGCGGCTGCGTTCGTGCCCCGGCGGCTTCGTGGACGAGCTCGTCTTTTGGATCACCGACGCGGGTGATGTCTCTCGAAGCGAGACGTTTCGCTACGACTGCGGTCTGGGCTACCAGACGCCCTCGGAGTTCTCGACCGAGTCCTCCGACGCGTTCGTCGAACTTCGCCCACGCAAGTACGACGTGATCGTCGACCTCGTCGGGGAGATCCCTGGAGGCAACGGCGAACTCGAGATCCGTCGCGTCCGGACGCTCAGCGTCGACGTCCTCCGGCGCTCGATCACGCTGCAGGACTTCGACTTCGGTCTGGAGCCGGTCGCCTACGCCCTGACCCTCGAGGGTGCGCAGAGCTGTGACGAGGCGGCGTTTTCGCTCCGGTACGCCGACGCTGAAGACGCGCTGGCGGAACCTCCGCGGGAGGTCGACGGCAGCGTGATGCCTCTTCTGTACCGCGAGGCCTTCGTCACGAATGAAGGGCTTTCGATGGCAGGCGTGCAAACCCCCTGCGCGGACCTCGTGGCGGACCACGTGCTCGAAGAGCTCGATCCGGGCGCGTACGTGCTCACGGTGGAGGTCGACGGCACGGCGTGTGACGTGGACCTCACTGCCGGGCAGCGCGGCGGCGAGGGCGTCATCGACCTTGCCAACCTGCCGTGCGACGGCTAAAACGCCGCATCGTGCGTCGTTCGACCGTCTGCGGCCTTTTGGCCTGCGCTTCGCTGGTGGCGGGCTGCCAGGAGACCCCCAGCTACTCGGTGCGCTGGCGCGTCGCCGATCGACCCGGCATCGACGCCGCACCGACGGCCCAGCCGCAGGACGAAGTCATGACCAACCCGGTCGCGTGCACCCGCAACGGTGTGTCGCTGATCGAGGTGGCCATCATGGACAGCCTCGGCAACATCGTCGACGAGATCGATCGCCCCTGCTTCCCCGAAGCCTTCCGCAACGGCCGAGCGGCGATCGAGGGCAACACGCTCGGGCCCGGTGACTACACGGCCATCATGTGGGGCACCCGTGCCAGCGGCGCGGCCTGGGGCGAATGCCCCGACGACAACGAAACGTGCGACGGCGTCGTCGGGCTGACGTTCCTCGAAGAACAGAGTCCCGACGACGTGTGCGAGGACGGCACCTGCTCGAGCGGGCTCCTCACCTGCGACTGCGAGAGCTTCTCCGTCCGCGCCGACCG
>CAYSPB010000117.1:0-17906 GCA_964432695.1 uncultured Nannocystaceae bacterium | reverse complement strand
CGGGGAGTTTGCTGCGTCGTTCGACTCGATCGCGATGCACTGGGTCACCGACAACCGCGACATCGATGCCATCGCCTACGACGAAGGCCTGCTCGCGATCACGGGGCTGCCGCGCGAGAAGCTCCCGCCGCTCAAGGCAGCCACCGATATCCTCGGGACCCTGCAGGCCTCGGCCGCCGAGGCGCTTGGACTGTCTCCATCGACGCGAGTCGTGATGGGAACGCCGGACGTACAGTCGGCCGGCGTGGGTGCGGGCGCGGTCGGGCCGGCACAAGCCCATCTCTACCTGGGCACGTCGTCGTGGATCAGCGCGCACGTCCCCTTCAAAAAGACCGACCTCTTTCGCAACATCGCCAGCCTGCCCTCGGCTTTGCCGGGGCAGTACTTCGTTGGGAACTCGCAAGAAACGGCCGGCGCGTGCCTCTCGTGGTTTCGCGACGGGGTCCTGTTCGGCGACGACGTGCTCGGCGCTGCGGCCCCCGAGGATTTCTTCCCCAAGCTCGATGCTCTTGCCGCCGAGGCCCCCCCGGGCAGCGACAGCGTCGTCTTCACGCCCTGGCTCATTGGCGAACGCTGCCCTGTCGCTGACGAACGCGTTCGCGGTTCGTTTCTGAACCTCACTCTCTCGACGTCACGGGCGCATCTGGCCCGCGCCGTGCTCGAGGGCGTCGCCTACAACACCCGCTGGTTGCTTCGCGCCGTCGAGTCTTTCGTAGGCAATCCGCTACCGCAGCTTCGCGTCGTGGGCGGCGGCGGCCGTTCCGAGCTGTGGTGCCAGATCCACGCCGACGTGCTCGGGCGGCCGATCCAACAGGTCTCCAACCCCGTGCAGGTCAACGCGCTGGGCGCCGGACTCGTCGGCGCGGTGGCGCTTGGCGCGTTGTCGGCCGACGAGATTTCCGATCGGGTCGAAGTGGTGCGAACCTTCGAACCCCGCGCGGTCTACCGCGAACGCTACGACGCACTGTTCGAGGCCTTCCTCGATCACTACAAGAGCAGCCGCAGCTTGTTCCGTCGGCTCAACCCCCTCCACTGAGCATGCCCATCGATATCCCCAAGCGAGTCCGCAATGCCGTCCCCTCCCCCGTCCGCCGCGCGAGCGGGCGCGCCCTGGAGACGCTCTTCAAGTACGCAAAGCGGGTCCCGTTCGTTCGGGACCGCATCGAAGCGGAGTACGAGAAGGTCCTCGACGACATGCGGGGCTCGATGCGTCCCTACAAGGACGACGTGCCTCGGCACGTACGCTTGCCGTCGGCCGGACGAGCACGGGAAGATCTTCTCGCCGAGATGCGCGACCTCAAGGCACGCGAAGACGACCGCTGGGAAGACGGTTTCGTCTCGGGCGCGGTCTACCACGGCGCATCCGAGCACATCGAGTTTCTCAACGAGGTCTACGCCCTCAACTCGCAGACCAACCCGCTGCATGCCGACCTGTGGCCGCGCGTTGCCAAGTACGAAGGCGAGATCGTAGCCATGACCGCCCACATGCTCGGCGGCGACCAGGTCACGCGGGCCACCGACGAGGTCTGCGGCACGGTCACCTCGGGCGGCACCGAGAGCATCATGCTCGCGATGAAGACCTACCGCGACCAGGCGGAGGCCGAGCGAGGCGTCACCTCGCCGAACATGGTGCTGCCGATCACCGCCCACGCGGCGTTCGACAAGGCGTGCGAGTCGTTCCGCATCAAGCCGATCAAGATCCCCTTTGGCGAGGACACCCGCGCGCTCGTCGACGAGGCGCGCAAGGCCGTCAACCGCAACACGGTGGCCGTCGTCGGCTCGGCGCCCGCGTTTCCCCACGGCTGCATCGACCCGATCGCCGAGCTGAGCGAGCTCGCCTACGACCGTGGCGTCGGCTTTCACACCGACTGCTGCCTCGGCGGGTTCGTGCTGCCTTTCGCCGAAAAGCTCGGCTACCCCGTTCCCCCCTTCGACTTCCGCCTTCGCGGCGTGACCTCGATGTCCGCCGACACGCACAAGTACGGCTACGCGGCCAAAGGCACCTCGGTGGTGTTGTACCGAAGCCGTGCGCTGCGGCGGTACCAGTTCTTCCGCGCGACCGACTGGCCCGGGGGTCTGTACGCGTCGCCGACGTTCGCAGGCAGCCGGTCCGGGGCGCTCAGTGCTGCATGCTGGGCGGCCATGGTTGCAACCGGCGAAAAGGGCTACCTCGACGCCACCCGACAAATCCTCGAGACCGCCGCGGCGATCAAGCACGGCATTCGGCGCATGCGAGGCATTCATTTGCTCGGCGACCCGCTGTGGGTGCTCGCTTTCGCCTCCGACGAGGTCGACATCTACCGGGTGCTCGACTTCATGTCTCACCGCAAGTGGAACCTCAACGGGTTGCACAAGCCCGCGAGCGTGCACCTGTGCGTCACGCTGCGGCACGCTCAGCCCGGCGTCGCCCAGCGATTCCTCTCCGACCTCGAGCAGGCCGTGGAGCACGCGCGGAGTCAGCCGACGAACGAAGGCGGCATGGCTCCGGTCTACGGCCTGGCAAACAACATGCCGGTTCGCTCGGCGGTGGGCGACCTGCTCGCGGCATACCTCGACGTGCTCTATGAGGCGTGAACGTCTTTGACGTGAGGCCCCGGCGGCGGCACGCTCCCCCTTCATGGGTTGGCTGAGCACGCTCGCGCTCGGGCTCGGTCTCGCTGGCGCGCCATCTACCGAGGCCAGCGCGGTCTCGTGGAAGGCCCCCCCGGACTGTCCCTCCGCGGAGGCTGTGCGAACGCGCGTCGACGAGATGCTCGCGCGCGACGGCTCGGGGCGGCGGGAGCCGGTGACGCTCACCATGGTCGTCACCACTTCTGTGGATGGGTTCGAGCTTCAGGTGGATGCCACCGGCCCCAACGGTCGACCGGTCGGCAGACGCGAGCTGCACGGCGCGACCTGTTCTGACGTCGTCACGGCCGCGGTGCTCATCGCCGCGATCGCCATCGACCCGGAGCTCACGCCCAGCCCAGAGCCAGAGCCAAAACCAGAGCCAGAGCCAGAACCGCAGCCACAGCCACAGCCCGTCCCCGTCCCCGAACCGCAGCCAGACGTCCCCGTCCCCGTCCCCGAACCGCAGCCACAGCCACAGCCACAGCCACAGCCACAGCCGGTCCCCGCACCGCGGCCAAAGCCCGTCCCTGTCCCCCAACCGCAGTCAAAGCCTGCCCCGCCGTGGACGGGCCTGGTCGTGGCGGATCTCGGCGTGACGTTCGGCCGCCTCGCCGTCCCCGCGCCACACCCTTCCCTGCGGCTCGGCCTGGGAGTGGAGCGCGTCAACCTTCGCGTCCTGCTCCGCGCCGAGGGGGCCGGCCCAAGCTTCGGCAACGCGCCCAACGGCCCGGCCGGTGGCGTGTTCGGCCTCGCTGGCGGGCAGGCGCTCCTGTGTGGGCTGAGCAACCCGAATCGCGTGCGGCTCGTGGGATGCGGTGGCACGTCCGGCGGCATCGTGCTCGCCCGCGGACGAGGCACGACGAACCCCAGCCGACGCGCCTCGTCGCCGTACTGGAGCCTCGATGCAGAAATGGGTATCGACGTCGTGCTTCGGCCCCGCCTCGCCCTCACCCTTCGCGGGGACGGCGGTGTGTGGGTCGCTCGACCGGACTTCGTGGTCGAGGGCCAAGGCCGCGTATGCTGCACCCGCGGCCACGGAGGCGTGCGGGCGGGCATCTCCGCCGCGTGGGGCGGACGCTGACGCGGTATGCTCTCCACCATCGATTGATGGGGAGGCGTTGGACAGCGGGTTGGCTGGCGCTCGGGCTCACCGGGTGCGTGGCGCTCAACGACGCCTTCGACGTCGACGCGGCCGCAAGCGCAACCGCGAGCAACTCGGCCAGCGGTTCGGCAGGCGCCGGCGATGTGGCCAGCGGCGTGTCCACCAACGCCGGCAGCATGGGGGACGGCAACACGGCGCCCTCGAGCAACTCCGCCGGCCGGGACGACACCGCCGCCGATTCGGGTCCAGCAAAGACCTCGGGCGGTCAGACCACGACCTCGGGGCGGGGCAGCAGCACGACCGAGATTGACGATGGCGATCCGACCCGACCGGTCCGACCCATGAAGATGCTGTGGCTGACCGAGAACGTGCAAGGGGACCTTGACGGTGGGGGCGACCATCTCGCACAAGGTTCGCTCCTCTGCGAAGACGCCCTCACCGACTCGCTTCCGCTCGCGGGGTGCGCGTCGGCACCGGTGGCCCTGCTCGGCTCGAGCCTTGGCGACTTCGACGACATCCCAGCGTTCGCTCCAGACGCAGCCTTTCTTCTCGACGACGGCCCGTTCGTTGCCGCCTCGACGGGACTGCCGATCGTCGCGGGATGGGACGACCTCGCCACGGGAGCGATCAACCCCGGCTTCCTACCGGATCTCCTGCTGCCCTACGGCCAGCAAAACGACGCGTTCCTCGACTACTGGATTGGCCCACGCGCGGATGAGCCTTTGGGCCCAAGCTGTGAGAACTGGACGACGGCGAGTGACGGCGTTTTCGGCCAGCAACTTCGCGTGACCTCCGACGAGGAGAGCTTTGCCATCGCGACCGAATGTGGCCTCGAGCCTCGCGTGCTCTGCGCCTGCCTCGGAATTCCGGATGAAGGCTGAACGAGTCCCGTGACGTCCGGACATCCACCCCTCGTGAGCGTGACCGAGGCCACGCGAGCCGCGAGTGACGATGCGCCGACCTTCGACCAGATCTACCGAGCTCATTTGGGCTTCGTGTGGCGCACGCTGCGGTCGATGGGCGTCCCGGAGTCGGCGGTCGAGGACGCCACGCACGAGGTCTTCGTCGTGCTTCATCGGCGGTGGGACGATTGGGACGGCCGGGCAAAGATCACCACCTGGCTCTACGGAATCGCGCGCGGCGTCGCTCGCAACACGCGGCGCCAGCACGGGCGCGCCGACCGGAAGCTTCGCGCCGCGCATGCTGAGCCGCCGAGTGAGTCGGGCCGGTTCTCTCGCCCCGACCGGCACCTCGCTCGTGCCGATGCGGCCCGGCTGCTCCGCGAGTTTCTCGACACGCTCGACCCAGCCAAGCGCGAGGCGTTTCGCCTGTGCGCGATCGAAGGGCTCTCGGCCAAAGAGGCCGGCGCTTGCGTCGGGGAGAACGCCAATACCATGTCCACCCGCCTCCGTCGTGCTCGTCTCGCATTCGAGACGTTCGTCCGCGGCCTGCAGGAGGAGTCGGCGTGACGCCTGACGACCTGCTCGGTGCGTACCGAGAGGACGAAGGTCCAGACGCGGACGCACGGGCTCGGTTGATGGGCCGGTTGGCCGCACTCGGCGAGCCGGGCGGTTCAACAGCACCCAAGCGCGTGGCGATGGGGCCGTGGTTGTTCGGTGCTGCCGCGCTCGCGGCCGCGGTCGCGCTGGCGTGGTTCATGGTTCCGCGACAGGCCCAGCAGGCCCGGGACACCACGCAGTCCATGGCTTCCGATGCGGCCACGCATCCACCGGTGTCCGGCGAAGCCCAGACGCACATCCCGGCGCAGTCTCGCCCTGCACCCGCGCCACTGCCCCCCATCGAAGCACTGGCCCCTGCGGACCCGCCGGCGCCCGCAACCGCGCTCGCACCACCGGTGCGCCGAGAGACGGGCGTGCGCCGACCTACCTCACCCGAGGCTGTCGAGGCACCACCACCAGACCGCGCCCCTGCGGACACCCTTGCAGCCGAAGCCGCGCATCTGGGACGGGTCCGCGCCTTTCTTTCGCGGCGAGATGCTGCGGGTGCGCTCGCATCCTTGAAGACCTACGACGCCACCTATACCGCGCCTCGGTTGGCCGAGGAAGCCCAGGCCCTGCGCACGATGGCACGCTGCACCCGCGACGGCGCCGACCCGTCCGCGAGCGTGGCCTTCGGCCGGCGTCATCCCGGCTCGATGTTCCGCGCCCAGGTCGAACGGGCCTGTGGCAAAGGCTCGACTCCGACCCCCGAAGAAAAATCCGCAGAAGGGTGAACGAGACCCGGCGGGCCCGGACATGAACCGGGCGATGAAACGCCTTGGCTTGATGTTCGCAGCCCTCTCTCTGCTCACCGCGTGCGACCCTGACGACGAGTCCCTCGACGACTCCGGTGCGTCGGGCAGCGACACCGCAGAGACCGAAAACGGCACCGGTAGCGCGTCTGGGAGCTCCGCCAGTGACACCGCGTCGGGGAGC
The DNA here is from genome assembly GCA_964432695.1 of uncultured Nannocystaceae bacterium. Classification (GTDB taxonomy): domain Bacteria; phylum Myxococcota_A; class Polyangia; order Nannocystales; family Nannocystaceae; genus CAJXVA01. The sequence continues at coordinate 11,759 of CAYSPB010000117.1, read as the reverse complement.
TCCGCCAGTGACACCGCGTCGGGGAGCTCCGCCACCGACTCGGACACCGACGGTGGCTCAGACTCCGAAGGCGGCTCAGACGCCGACACCGACACCGACACCGACACCGACGGTGGCTCCGACTCGGTCAACTGCACAGACATCGGGGACCAATGCGTGGGCGGCTTCGGGCTGGATTTCAACGGGTCACCCGTTCCCGCCGGTACCTACACGGTCTGGCTTCGCAACGCGGCCGACGACGCCGAGATCCGGGAGTGCGCGTTCGAGGTTCCACAGAAGAACCCGAGCAACGTACCCGGCTGTAACGTCTCCATTCTCAACGACGAGACCGGCACGCTCTTCATGGAGATGTACGAGCTCAGCGTCGACCAAGCGCTGCGCGTCGTGATCACTCGCGACGACGAGATCGTCCACGACGAGACCTGGCAGCCCGACTACGAGGTCAGTATGACCTGCGACCTCGAGTGCGTTCGCGCCGACCTTCTCGTCGACCTCACGGCTCCAAGTGCGGCGGTGTGCGACGGCCTCGAAGCCACCTTCGACGAGGCCTTCACCGCAGTGCGAAGCTGCGAGGACGCCTCGGACTGCGGCACCGTCATCCCCGGGTTCTCCTGCGGCTGCACGCGTGACTGGGTGGGGCGCCTCGATGCGGACGTCTCCGTGCTCACCGAGGCCGCCGACGCGGGGGTCGATGCCGAGTGCGACTGGGCCATGTGGGGCAGCACCTGCGACTGCCCGGAGACCGACGGCTTCGCCTGCATCGACAACATCTGCACCTGGAACTACGTCGAGGGCTGATCGAACCGTCTGAGTCACACCCGGATCCGGCCCTGCATGCACAGCATGTAGGGCTTTTTCGTGCTCGGTCGCAGTCATGGCTTGGACCGCCTGCGTCAATGAGAAGGGCGCCCATGGTCCAGGTTGGCATCTGGAGGACGTTCTCCGATACTCCACCGATGCCAACGCGTCCAGGCTGGGCCACTGCGCTCCTGCTCGCATGTGGCTGCGGGGACGTTCCCGACCCCGCGTGGCTGCTGGGGGATACGCCCCGGATCCTGGCGTTTCGCGTCGAGGTCACCAGAGCAGGTCCCGTCTCCGCAGGGCTGCTGCCCATCCCAGCCGACCGCGTCCGGAGCCAACCCCTCCCCGGGGACACGGTCGAGCTCTCGGCGTGGATTGCCAACGCGGCTGGCGAGATCGCAACCGAAGACGTCGAGCCCGTGTGGCACCTGTGCCCACGAACGGGCAGCTGCATCGAGTCGCTGCATGCGCCGCAAGCCTCACGGGCCTGCGAAGACGCAGTGCCCGAACGCGTCGCCTGTCGCGTGGGCGCCGGTGCGCGGCCGCAGTTCACCATCCCGCCTCTCGACGTGACGCGGCCGCTCGAGGACCAGGTCTTTCTTCGTCTTGCGATGGTCGGAGCCGTCGATCCGTCCCTGGGCACCGAACGCTGCATCGAGATCATCTCGGACCCCGCGGGTCCGGACTGGACAGGATGCATCGTGGGATACCGCAACATCATCCTCGGTCCGTTCGCACGACTGGCCACCCATGCCGCGCAGCGCGGCATCGAACTCCCCGACGAGGTTTGGCCCGATCCGCCCCAAACGCCGGTCGTGCCAACGTTCAACCCGGAGGTCCCACCGCTCGTCGTCGCCCCCTACTACGGAACCCTTCCCCCGGACCTGTCGAGGGCCGTCCGCGTCGAGCCGGGCGGGACGGCCGTCCTCGAACCCGACGCCGTCTACCTGACCGCGAGCTTTCGCGACCCCAAGGACACCCAGACGGTTGTCGAACTCGAACCGGATGGGGTCTTGAACTCGAGACTGTCGCAGCCAACGCGCGTCGCGTACACGGCAACGCCCGACATCCTCGCGTTCTCCATCAGCCGCGGCTGGCAAATCTGGACGCCCTCGGAGCCGACGAGCTTCTCGGTTCACACGGTCTTCTCCGACCGCCTCGGCGGAGCAGCCTGGGCCACGTTCCGCTTCGAGGTCGCGGGCCCGTGACCGCCGCCCTCCTCGCCCTGTACCTGATCGGTGCGAGCCCATCGGGGTCCACGGTCGAGACGCCTCCGACTGTGTCTGCGCGGAATGTGACCCGTGGGCGCCTCCGTGCCGCGGGTCGCCGCACACCCGTTGCGGCTGCCCGCATTCTCGCGGTGCCCGCAGCACCAGATGCTCCGGTGGGCCCCCTCGACCCCGCAGAGCACCTCGATGCCTCGGCTGCACCGCCGGCGTGGGTCGAGCGCGCCGAGACCGACGACGAAGGACGCTTCGTACTCGACCACCCCGCCGCGACGCGGCTGCGGCTCATCATCATCGCGCCGGGTTTTGCCCGAGTCGAGCAGATCGTCGACGTCTCCCGTTCGGAGGCTCGCGCACTCGTCGTCTTCGTGCCGCCCGATGACGCCACTGCGATGCGCACCATCGTGCAGACGAAAACGCCGGCGCTGCCCGAGCAGGTCAGCAGCACCGTGATGGAGAGCGAGGAGATCCGTACGGCCCCCGGTACGCAAGGCGACCCGCTTCGCGCGCTGCAAAACCTGCCCGGCGTCGCGCGAACGCCCGGCGGCTTCGGCCTGCTGATCCTTCGGGGCTCGTCGCCCAACCAGTCGCGCGTGTTCCTCGGCGGGCATGCGCTACCGCGCGCATTCCACTCGCTGGCGCTGGCAAGTGTGGTCCCGGCCGCCGCAATCGACCGCATGGAGTTCGTGCCGAGCAACTTTGGGGCCCGCTATGGGGATGCGACCGGCGGGCTCGTCGTCCTCCACCCCACCAAACCCGATCGCGACGGCGTGCATGGTCATGGCCGGCTCGACCTGCTCGGCATGGGCGCCTCCGTGCAGGGACCTGCGGGCGAGGGCGCATACTACGTGGCCGCGCAGCGAGGGTGGGTCGATGTAGACGGCACGTTCCGCGCCGCCGGGGACTGTCGAAGTACGCTCGTCGAGAGAAGCAACGCGTACCAACGGCCGTTCCGAGACGAGATCGAAGGACCCCTCATCCTGCCGAACGCAGACGAGTCGCCCCCCGAAGTCCCCGGCTGTGTCGACGTGGACGTCATCGGCGACGGCTCGACGCCGACCTTCACCGAGGTCCAGGAGCGCGTATTCCGGCCCTGGTGCAGCTTCTCGTCGTGCCACGGCGATGGCGGTGCCGGCGGCTTGATGCTCGAGCGCGCCGACGACCTCGTCGGCGTTCCCTCGTCCTTCGTCGACATGCCACGCGTGTCGGCGGGTGACCCCGAGAACAGCTACCTGTACCAACTGCTGTCGAAGTGCGAGCCCGAAGTCGACGGCTTCGAAGCCCGTCACATGCCGGCGGGCGCACCGACGCTTCTCGACCCGGCCCTCGTGCGGCTGGTGCGGGCGTGGATCGAGTCCGGCGCGCCAAGCTGAACCGCTAGCGTCGCTTTGCGATCCAGATGTAGTGGTACCGGCCGCGGCCCTTGCGGGACGCCTGCACCCGCTCGACCCGGGTCCGGAAGCCGGCCTTCTTGCAGCGCGCCGTGAAGCGGTTGTCGTCGCTGAAGGACCACACGCCGAGTACGCCCCCGGGCGTCAGCGCGGCATGGGCCGCCTGCAGACCGTGGGCGGAGTAGATCGCTTCGTTGCCATCGTGCGCGAGGGCATCGGGTCCGTTGTCGACGTCGAGCAAGATCGCGTCGAACGCTTGTGGTGGTTTACGAATGCGGGCGCCGACGTCGCCTTGAAACACGCGCGCGCGTGGATCGCCCAGCGGGTTGCCGGCGACCTCGGCGAGCGGGCCGCGGTTCCATCGAACAACCGCCTCCACCAGCTCGGCCACTTCGACGGTCGCATCGGGGCCAACATGGTCGAGCGCCTCGCGAAGCGTGAAGCCCATGCCGAGGCCCCCAACGAGTACGTGCTTCGCAGCGCGTCCCAGCTCGGCGAGCCCCAACGACGACAGTGCCTTGGACGACCCATCATCCTCGTTCGACATCAGGTCGTACCCACCCGCGCGGATCAGGAACTCGTGGCCCCGGCGTCGCAGATCGAGCACCTCCCCGTCGGGCGCCGTGGTGGTGTCCAGCGTTTCCCAGGGCTTCATGGGCGCGGACCGTAGCAGTGACTTGGACCGGACGGTCAGAGGTTTCACGCCGCCTGGTGAGTTTCGGCAGTCACCCTCCGGTGGGTTTCGTCAGGTATGGCACCCAATTTTCGCGTCATTTCGCGCGCGCAGCAGTATCCTCCGCCGCATGTCCCGCGTGACCCTCTGGGCGTTCGGCGCCGCTCTGCTCGCGTCCGCTCCCGCACACGCTGCCGGCGGGGGCCCATACCCCATCACGGCCGACCCGTTCCGCCAGCTCGAAGAGCTCCTGCCCACGCCCACCACGACCCGCACCGGGTCGGGCGCGCCCGGCCACGAGTATTGGCAGCAGGACGTCGACTACGACATCGAAGTCAGCATCGACGACGAAACGCAGACCCTCAACGGACACGAGCGCATTCGGTACGAGAACAACTCGCCCGACGAGCTGAAGTACCTGTGGCTGCAGCTCGATGCCAACATCTACAGTCCAACCTCGGATCGAGCGCTGACCGCCAGCGCCCCGAGCTTCGACCGCGTGTCATACCGAAGCTTCCGGATGCTGCTCGAGGGGCTCACGTTCGACGGCAGCGTCAAGCTGGGCAAGGTCACCGACAAGCGAGGCCGTGACCTCGACTACACGGTCGTGGGCACGATGATGCGCATCGACCTGCCCAAACCCTTGAAGTCCGGCAAAGCGTTCGTCTTCGACATCGACTGGTCATACGCCATCAACGACAGCAGCACCGTCCCCGGGCGCACCGGGTTCGAGCGGTTCGACGACGGCACGATCATCTACGAGATCGCGCAGTGGTTCCCGCGCCTGGCCGCGTATGAAGACGTCAACGGCTGGCAGAACAAGCAGTTCCTCGGCCGCGGCGAGTTCACGCTCGAGTTCGGCGACTATGACGTGGAGATCACCGTCCCCGCCGACCATGTCGTCGCCTCGACCGGCGAGCTCGCCAACGCCCGCGACGTGCTGACCGCCGAGCAGCGCGACCGCCTCGAGAAGGCCGAAGACGCCAAGAGCCCGGTCTTCATCGTCACGCCCGACGAAGCCAAAGAGGCCGAGAAAGGCAAGACGAAGAGCACCAAGACCTGGCGGTTCAAGGCCGAGAACGTGCGCGACTTCGCCTTCGCCAGCTCGCGCAAGTTCATCTGGGACGCGCAACGCGTGGAGGTGGCCGGTGAGGACGTCTGGGCGATGTCCTACTACCCCAACGAGGGCGAGCCGCTGTGGAGCAAGTACTCCACCAAATCGATCATTCACACGCTCGACGTCTACGGACGCTACGCGTTCGAGTACCCCTACCCTGTCGCGATCTCCGTCAACGGACCGGTCGGCGGCATGGAGTATCCGATGATCTGCTTCAACGGCCCCCGGCCCGAGAAGGACGGCACGTACTCCGCACGCACCAAGTACGGGCTGATCTCGGTCATCATTCACGAGGTCGGCCACAACTTCTTCCCGATGATCGTCAACAGCGACGAGCGGCAGTGGACGTGGATGGACGAGGGCCTCAACACCTTCCTGCAGTATCGCGCCGAGCAGGAATGGGAGACCGACTACCCCTCGCGCCGCGGCGAGCCGAGCAAGATCGTCGACTTCATGCGCAGCGACTACCAGGTCCCGATCATGACCAACTCGGAGTCGCTGCTGCAGTTCGGCAACAACGCGTACGCCAAGACCGCAACGGCGCTCAACGTCCTGCGCGAGACGGTCATGGGCCGCGAGCTTTTCGACCACGCATTCCGTGAGTACGCCCAGCGCTGGAAGTTCCGCCGCCCCATGCCTGCGGACTTCTTCCGGACGATGGAGGACGCCTCGGCGATCGACCTCGACTGGTTCTGGCGCGGGTGGTTCTACACGACCGACCACGTCGACATCGCAATCACTGGCGTGAACGAAGCCATCCTGCAGACCGGAGACCCGGCCGTGGACAAGCCTCGTCTCAAGGAAGAGCGCGACAGCCAGCCGACTTCGCTGTCCAAGCAGCGCGACGCCGCCTTGCCCAAGCTCGCAGACGCCGACAAGGACCTCGAGGACTTCTACAACAGCTACGACGAGCTCGACGTCACGTCCCAAGACACCAAGCGCTGGGAACGAAAGAAGAAGCGCCTCGAAGATGACGAGCGCGCACTGCTCGAGTCGAAGAAGCTGTTTTATTCGGTGGACTTCGAGAACCGCGGCGGGCTCGTGATGCCGCTGATCCTCGACGTCGAGTTCGAAAGCGGTAAGCACCAAGAACTGCGCATCCGGGCCGAGGTTTGGCGCCGCAACGCCAAGCAGGTCAGCAAGCTGCTCGTGGTCGACGAACCGATCGTGTCGATCACCGTCGACCCGCACCTCGAGACCGCCGACACCGACCTCTCGAACAACCACTGGCCGCCCAAGATTCAAAAGACGCGCTTCCAGCTCTACAAGGCGCGCAAGAAGAGCAACCCGATGCAGGACGCAGGACATGGCGACCCGAAGAAGGCAGGGGTGGAGCCCGAGATGCCGGAGGGCGCGGAATGAACCGTCGTACCGTTCTGCTGCAGCTCGCAGGCGGACTGGGCGTGGCAGCGGTCGCGCCCACCGTGGCCGCCCATCCGGTGCACGGCTCGTCCGCGGTCGCCGACCTGCGCGGGCAGACGCTGGAAGTCACGCTCACCGTGACGCCCGAGGACCTCCAGGAGGCGCTGCGTCGCGCCGCGGACCGCCCGGTGCACATCGACGACGATCCCGCGGTGGATGCGCTGGCGCAGGCCTACATGCGCAAGCACTTCGTCGTCGCCGGCCCCAAAGGAGCGCTGCCCATGACCTGGGTCGGCTCTGAGGTCGAGTCCGACGCGGCGCACCTGTACTTCCAGTTCTCCCTGCCCGCCAAGCCCGCGGCAGTGACCGTGCGCAGCGGCGTGTTCTTCGACATCGCCCCCGCGCAGATCAACCGCGTCCAGGTCCGTCGCGGCAAGGCCTCGCAGACGTTCCGCTTCCGGGCCACGGACCGCGCGGCCCGGCTGAAGCGCTGAGTCAGCCCTGAAGCGGGGCGCCCGCGACCCCGAGCGGCACCCGGACGACTCGGGTGCCGCGCAGCTCGGTGATGTACGCCGAACAGGGATCGAAGTCGTCTCCGCGTCCAAAGGCCATGCTCGCGGGGGAGTCGAGCCCTTCGACCACGACCTCGCCCGGCTGCAGGTCGGTCGCGGCTCCGTCCACGCGCCAGATCGATCCGCTCAAATTCGCAAGCACGTACACGAAGCCGTCGGCATCCACCGCGATGCCGTCGGGAAACTGGCCAGCACCCGCGTGCATGATCTCGACGCCGGTCGCCTCGACTGGCAGCCCATCGTCGCCCACGTCGTACCGGGTGAGCTGCCCGGCCGAATCGAACGTGCTCGCAACGTAGAACGCCGAGGCATCGGGCGAATACGCCATGCCGTTGGGCGACGGCACGTTTTCGATGACCGTGGTGACGGTGCCATCGGCGGCGATGTGGAAGACTCGGGTGTCGAAGTCGTCGGAGACGAGCGTCGATCCATCCGGCGCGAGCGTGATGAAGTTCGGGCTGTCGATACCATCGACGAGCAGCGTCGCCTCACCGCCTGCGGACACCTCGTACACCCCGCCATCGGGCTCCATCAGTTCCCCGATGCTGGCGACCACGAAGCCGCCGTTCGCCCGGGGGGCGAGTCCGAGCGCGTAGGGGACCTGCGCGAACGCGGTAGCCTCGCCACCCGACAGGGCCCACAGCGTACCTTCGCCATTCTCGATGGTCGTCGCGATCAGCTGACCCTCTGCGCCGAAGGAAATGCCCTCGCTTCCGCCGGCGAATCCGTCATACACGACCTCGACCTCCCCCACCGCGAGGTCATCCCAGCACCCGGCAACCGGACCCGTCGTGCTTGACGTCGACGACTCGTCGGCGACGGTCGAACCACCGCCGGCGCTCGCCTCTCCTGCAGCGCCCGTGCTCGGGTTCGACGTGGTTCCGGAGGTTGAGCCGGCAACGCCCGAGCTTCCATCTCCCGCTGGCGTTTCCGATGCGTCGTCTCCTCCGCACGCCCCTAGGCCAAGCATGACGGCAATCGCTGCTTCCCACTTCATCCGCGCACAGTAGCAGGCACGCCGCGCAGTGCTTCACGCACCAGCGTGCGGAACCATCGATGGCCCGGGTCCGCGTCGACCCGCGGATGCCAAACGAGCGTGATCGCGTGCTTGGGCAGCGCCACCGGTACGGGCAACGACCGAACGCCGTCGACCAAGCCTTCCAAGGCAGTTGGTCCCGTCAGCACCAAGTCGCTGTAGGTGACGGCCCGAAGCGCCGCCGGAAAGCTCGGCACCCGCAACCGCACGTGCCGCTCCAGTCCTGCATCCGCGAGTGCACGGTCTACGATGCCCCCACCTCGCCCGCGTGGAGAGACGAGCACGTGGTGCATCTCGGCAAACGCCCGGCGACCGATGCGACGCGCTCGCGCGAGCACCGGATGGTCCTCGCGCACGAAGCAGCGGTACCCATCGCGCAGCGCCACGGCCTGCCGCAACGACGGTGGCAGCTGCAGTCCGCGGTCGAACGGTTCCGGATCCTCCAGGACCGGAACGACGCCCAGGTCGACCTGCCCACTCTCGAGGTCGTCGCCCAACGAAACGTCGAGGTTCCGCACCGCAACGACGACGTCCGGCGCCTGATCGGCCAACGACTGCACGATGGCGGGTGCTCCGACCCACGTGAAGAGGTCGACCGACGCGATCGTGAAGATCCGGGTCGATGTCGCGGGTTCGAATGCGGGAGGCTCGCGAACCACGCGAGACAACGCGACGAGTCCGGCGCGCACGGGAATGACGAGCGCCTCCGCCCGCGGCGTGAGCGAGACCCCGGTCGGACTCCGGACGAACAGCGGGTCGTCGAACAGCGCACGAAGCCGACGCAGTGCGTGGCTCATGGCGGACTGCGTCACGCCGGCGGTTCGGGCTGCGGCGGTGACGTTGCCCGCCCTCGCAACCGCATCGAACGTCACCAGGAGGTTCAGATCCACCCCTCGGAGCGTCTCGACGTCATCATGAATCATTCTCATACCACCAAGATCATACTCCATTGGATTCATGATTCGTCGGCCCGCACGCTGAGCGCATGGTCCCCGCACCCACCTCCCTCGCCATGATCGGCGCCACCCGTGGCATCGGTCGCATCGCTCTCGAACGCGCTCTCGAACGCGGACATGACGTGCGCGCCCTCGTCCGGGCGGGTAGCAACCTCGATGTCGAACACCCCAATCTCACCATCGTCCCCGGCGACGCGACCGTGGCCGACGACGTCTCGACGCTCTTGCAAGGAACCCAGGCCGTGCTCAGCGCGATCGGAACACCGCCACGCGCCCCCACCCCAGCGCGCACCCTGGCGGCCCGGGCAACGCTTGCGGCGATGCAGCGTACCGGCGTTCGGCGCCTGGTTGCCGTTTCGGTGTATGGCATCGGCAACACGCGCCCCCACCTCCCCTTCTTCACCCGCGCATTCGTCTTCCCGCTGTACCTTCGCCGGGTCATCGCCGACCACGTCACGCAAGAGGCCGCCATCGAACGCAGCGCCGTCGACTGGACGCTGCTGCGGCCTCCGTACCTCACCGACGGGCCGGCAACCGGTGACTACGCGTTCGACTTCGGCGACGACATCGGCGGATTGACGTGGAAGATCAGCCGAGCGGACGTCGCGCAACACATGCTCGGTGCGGTCGAGCGCAACAGCCACGTGCGCGCCGCGGTGGGCTTGTCCTACCGTCGAAACGCCGCCTGAGTTCGCGATCCGGCCGCGTATTCGGAGGCGCGTTTCGGCTCAGCCCCCGGCGGGTCCGCGTCGACTCGAGGGGCGACGCAACGACGCGCCCGAGGTTGCACCCACAACGACGATTTTCTTCATGGACGAAATCGCCCTCCGCAGATCGTCACCATTCGACCGTTCGCGTCACTTTTCGGCGTTGTCGACCCTTCGCAAGGGTCTGTCGAACACCCTGTCCCCAAGGGTCGCAGCTAGGTCCACATACGGCCAAGAGGCCGGGGTAAACCACGCGTCGCTGCAAACGCCGATGGTGTTAGCCTCGGTCCGCAATGGACGAACTTCTCCCACTCCTCATCCAGCTCGTCATCTCCGTCGTCGTCGTCGCCGGCTTCTGGAAAGTCTTCGCCAAAGCGGGACAGCCGGGGTGGGCCGCCATCGTTCCCTTCTACAACGTCTACGTAATGACCCAGATCGCTGGGAAGCCCGCATGGTGGATGGTGCTGTTCTTCATCCCGATCGCAAACATCGTCGCGGCGTTCATCGTCAACATCGCCATCGCGGAGAAGTTCGGCAAAGGCACCGGCTTCGGCATCGGGATGATCTTCCTGAGCTTCATCTTCTGGCCGATCCTCGGCTTCGGAGATGCGCAGTACAACGCGAACGCCTAGTCGTCGCTGCATCGCACGGTTGAAGAGGGCCCCTACTCCGGGGCCCTTTTTCGTTGGTTGCAGCCCCGGGGTATGCTCGGCCGGTGCAGAACGGCCCCGCAGGCGGTGCTCCAACGACGGCACTCGCAAGGCGAAGCCCGGACGGCCTTCGCCGCGCGCCCACCTTCTACCCCGAAGGACATCCTGACGCCGCGCTCGCGATCGTGCTCGGCGCCGCACCGGTCGCCACGGCGCTCACGGTCGCCACGGCGGTTGCCGTACTCGGTGGGGGCGCGCTGGCAGCGGTGACGCTCGGGGGCTTCTCTGCCCCGGTCGCGGTCTACATCGCGCACAAGCGATTGTCTGTCTACGGGGAGGCCGCGTTGGCCAACGCGCGAGGGCTGTACGCGCGCGATCCGAGCCGCGGCATCGAGGCGCTCCGCAACGTCGCGCACTCCAAAGCGCTGCCGGAGTTCCGAATCGAGGCGGCCACCGATCTTGCCGAGGCTCGACTCGGACACGCCGACATTCGCGGCGCGATCGATGCGCTGACCATTCATGAACCCGACGCCAAGAACGCCCGTCGGCGTCGCAACTGGACCGCCGGCCTTCGCGGAGAACTGCTCCGCTCGATCCTCTCGTGGCTGTCTCCGGGAAGCTTCGTCGAGGAGGGGGTCGCGGGCAGCGACGCCTTTGATGAGATGAACGCGGGTCCGCACGGGCTCGCACTGCTGAGCATGCTTCGGGTCCTCGAGCGGGCGAGCGAACCCGACGACGGCGAACTCGCGGCTGCCTGGCGCAACCTCGTCTCAACCGGGCTCGGCGGCCTCTACCCGATGCTCTACATCATCGCACTGGCGGTCGCTGCAGAGCGTCTACCGCACCTGCAGGACGAGTTTCACGAGCGCCTCGAGTCCGATGAGCCGGGACAGCTGCGCGACGTGCTGCGCCAGCTGTTCCCGCGCATGCACCTGCTCGACGGGGGCGGCTACCGAGTCGCCGCCGCCGAAGAGCCGCTCGACAGTGAAACCGCCATCGCCGTGCCCCCGCCGGCGAAGCTCACGGCACTGGCCGAGCCGGTCTCGCTCGTCCCTCCCGGTTCCGATGCGCCGATGACGTTCATGACCACGTACGCAACCGTGATCACGGTCGCGACCGGATTGGGTATCGGTATCGGTGGCGGTTTCGTCGGCTTCTTCCTCGGCCTGTTCAGTTGTCTCTAGATCGGCACCCCGATCGCCGCGATCTGGGGGTCTCGGAGCACGCAGGCCAAGCGCCGGGCGCGCCGAATCCAGCCGCTCGCCGCC
>CAYSPB010000116.1:0-17980 GCA_964432695.1 uncultured Nannocystaceae bacterium | reverse complement strand
GTCTTCTCGCGTCCGCCGGTGAGGTCCAGGCTCTCCCAGTCCGGATGCTCGATCCGCAGCTTCAGGAGCGAGTACGGGAAGGTGCCGAGGTGGCTCTTCTCTTGGGTCTCGAGGTTCTTCCAGGCGAGGTCGAGCATCGCCTCTTTCCACTGGGTGAGCCACTCGTCGTCCTTCGCGGGGGCGACCCTCGACCTCGGCTGCGTCGCGGTGCAGCTGTATACTGGCCTGGTCTTCGAAGGACCGGGACTGCCCGGCCGGATCAACGACGCCCTGGCGGCCCGCAGCTCGTGAACGCCGGGCGCGACGGGCTCGGCGTGCTGCTCGGCGCCGCAGCCATCGCACTCGGCGCCCGCCTGAGCTTCGCGCTGCCCGGGCTCGGCCTGCCCCAGACCGCACAAACCGTCGCCGTCATGCTCGCCGGTGCCGCCCTTGGAGCCCGTCTCGGTGGTCTTGCCGTACTGACCTACATCGCCGTAGGTGCGCTCGGCCTGCCGGTCTTCGCCGACGGAAACGCCGGCATGGAGACCGTTCTCGGACCCTCCGCGGGCTATCTGCTCGGCTTCGTTGCAGCCGCCGTCATCGTCGGTACTGCCGCCGACCGCGACCGTCTGCGAGCGCCCCGGTGGCATTCGGTCACTGTGCCTCTGGTCGCGCACGGCGTCTTGCTGATGCTCGGCGCTGCGCTGCTGGTGCCGAAGCTCGGCGCTGCTCGAGCGTGGTCGGGCGGCGTTGCGCCGTTCTTGGTCGGCGCGGCCGTGAAGTCCGTGCTCGTCGCGGCGGTTGTCGTGGTCGTGGGTCCACGATGGCCCTCGCGCCTTCGAGCGCGAGAGCAAGCCGAGGATCGACGGCCACGCGCAACACCGAAGGCGCGAGACGTTTCTTAGTCCGCGTCACACCAAGGCTCTGCGGTCGAAGCCGGAGCGCACAGCATTCGAGCGCCTCGCGGCACGCACTCCCCGGCACACTCATCGGCGTTCGTACACGGCGTGCCCGTCGACCCGAGTTCCACGCAGACCCCGTCCACCGCGCCCGACTCGACTTGGCACCGTGCCGATGGAACGCACGGCACCGAGGGCGTCGAGGAAGAGCACGACTCCGTTGGCTCGCGCATCGCCGTACACTCCCCGAGGAAGCAAAGGTTGGACTCGCAATCCACATCCTCTTCGCAGTCGACCCCCTCTTCGAATGGCGCCGTTGCGCACACGCCTTGGACGCACGCAGAGACCGGCGACCGTTCACACTCGACGTTCAGGGTGCAGGACTCACCCGATGCCCGGAATGCACGACACACCGGAGTCGCTCCGCTGACGTCGCAGTACCCATTCGCGCACTCATCCTGCCCGTGCGATGCGCAGACCGAGCCGTTTTCGACGGTCACGTCGCAGCGCGCACCGTTGCAGAATCCCGATGCGCACTCCACCCCAGTCGTGCATAGATCACCGACCGACTTCATCGCTACGCACGTCAGGCTCTCTGCGTCGCAGACCCCGCTCTCACACGCCACGTCACGTGTACATGGCTCTCCCGCCGCCTTGGGCGGACCGCAGGTCAAGCCTTCGTGGCACAGCAGTCCGGCCGGGCAATCGGTGTCGTGGACGACGTCGCTGCACGCCGCCCCCATCGCACAATAGGTACCCACACACGTCTGCGTCGTATCATCGCAACGCAACCCCCCAGCGCATGGATCGGACTCCGGAGAACACGGCTCTGAGAGCGTCTTGCCCGTGACGCACGTTCCCGTCGCCGGGCTGCAGACATCTTCAGGCGCGCATCCGAACGGCGAGAAGCAGGGCTGACCGTGCTCCGCCCGGGCGCGACACCGGCCCTCTTCCGCGCAGAAGAGACTCGGCTTGCACTCATGGTCTGCACGACACGATGCATCGGCTCCCTGCGTTCCTTCCAGAAGTTCGTCGATGCCGCAGTGCTCCCACGGGCGCGCGTCCTCTGGGGTACAGCGCTCCAAGCTTAGCGAAGGAGGCTGGCAACTACTCTGGTCTGCGGTCTCGATGCACGCAATCAGTGCGTCCTCTCGAATGCGACTCCGCTCGAGGTCCACGCTCAAGGCCACCCGAAGCAGCCCCTCCACGCCGGATTGCCCTGGACTCACGCCGGTGATGCCCAGATCCACCTGGTCTTGGCGAGCTCGTCGAACCCGCTCCGCACACGCTTCTTCGCTGCTCGCCTCTCCGAGCAATTCGAACATGATCTCGCCCTCCGAACAGCAGTCCCGCATCCAGCGGCAGGACGCGTCCACCAGCGGCTCGACGCCGATCTCCTGCTCTGGCGAGCAGCCGAGCAGCCCCATGAACACCAATAACGTCGTGTGTCGCTTCATCACTCAACCCTCCGGGGTCCACTCGAGGCAGGCGAGGTCGGCAATGTCGATCGCCGCATCGAACGCGGAGGGGATATCGCCCGCGCACATGTCCCAGAAGATCCCTCGACCGACGAGTTCGAACGGTTCCACGAGACCCCGCAGGCGACGAGCATCACTCGCGGGATACTCCGCAGGGAAGTAGGGGTCGCCTTCGATTCGGCACTGCTGCATGCCTCCGATCGCGAGGACGACGATGTTCTCGACCCCGCCCTTGGCACGGATCAAAGGTTCGAGCACGTCCGCGGGGAGGATCTCGCCCCTGTTGTCGTCTTCGTCTTCGTCGGCGATCACGACGAGGAGCAGCAGAGCATCGTCGCGAAGGAACCCCGCGTTCGCGCCGCTCACCAGCGGCTCCGTGAGCGCGGTCGCGGCCGTCAGCATCGGCCGCTCGTCCTCGTCGGCAACCTCATCCATGCATTCGTCGTCATTGATCTCGGCGTTGATCGGCAGGAGCTCGGTGACGCACTCGAGCTCACGTAGGAAGTCGTCCGACTCCGAGCTCATCCAGTTGCGCCCCGTGGAGAACTCGCACGATTGATAGTCTGGTTCGTCGCCGAGGCCTCCTGCGTCGTGGAAGACGGCGGGATAAGGACACGCATCGATCACGGCAACGTGAAAGTCTTCGACGCCGCCACCAATCTCCAGCAGGCGTGCAGAGAGCGTCGGGAACACGAACTCCTGCAGCTCATCGTTGACGTCGGCTTGGCTTCCCGAGTTGTCGAGAACGAAGAGAACGTCGAGTTTTTTGCACGCCGTCTCTACGGGAACCGGCAGGTCGAGCCTGATGGCTCCAGCCGAGTCTGCGGGATCTTCATCATCCGCGCCGACCGACTCCGCCGGCGGGCGCCCATCGGGTTCGAACCCGCCTCCGAGTGGCTCGGAGTCGAGCACGCAGCCCGGTTGCATCGCAAGCAGCGTCATCGCTGCCACCAATTCGACGGAGAAGAAACGAGTCACTGTATTCGTAGTGAGGTACTCGGCGTCGATCCGTCTTCGAACTTACGGTGCATCCGAATCGACGGAATCGTCCGCCACAGCGGCGCACGCGTCTTCGATACGACGCGACAGAACGCTACCGGGCCAGTGGGTTTCAAACGTCGCGATATACGGGCTCGCCTCCCGAACTCGCCCGGCAGAGCAACGGACGATCGCCTGCGCTGCAACTCTCTCGCGCCGCAGAACCCCGTCGGGGAACTGAGCCCGATGCTGCTCCAGAAACTTCAAGGCGGGACGCCAACGCCCCTTCTTGGCTGCGGCACGAGCCTCCCCGAGCAGGGCCAGCTCCTCGGCAAGCCCTGGGGACCGAGCGTCGGAGCCCTGCGTTGCCTCCGCAGGGCCACGACGCCGCGCGCCCCTCCGACGGCTCGCAGGGGACGGCCGCCCAGATTCATGGGCCAGCTTCGACTCTTCACCGGAGACGGACACGACTGCCGTGCTCGACGACTTCTTTTCATCCACGATGTCGGCCACCTCGGGGGCCGCGGCGCGTCGTGCGGGCTGGACGCGGTGCAGGGAGAGCTTGGAGCCGCGATGGACGGTCGGGGCTCGACTCGCCGGCATGGTGTCTCGTGGAGTCATGGGATCCGAAACCACGGAGGGAAGCAGCACCAGAACCGAGAGCACCAGACCCAAGTGCAGCTTGTTCAGCACACCAGCGCCGTTCGCCGCGCGGCCGGGTTCCTCGAAAGACACCGTCGGTCCTTCAGCGATGCGGTTCTGAAGCGCCGCCCACTGGGACTCTCGTCGACTCTGGTGCTCGTCTCGCGCCCTTTGGCCCGCACGAATCAGCGCCCGGGCTTCCTCGGACAAGTCTTGGCTCATCGTTCCCCCTCTGGGCGTCCTCGCCCCGGCGCTGCTCCAGTCGTTGTATCTCGCGGCAGCGATCGCACCGCGGCCTGATGTCGGGCCAACGCGCGCTCGAAGTCGCGTCGAGCCAGCCGCAGCCGCGAGTACACCGTGTTCAGCTTGACCCCCAGCGCCTCGGCCACCTCAGGAGCGCTCAGCTCCTCGATCTCGATGAGCGTGAAGACGATGCGCTTCTTCGCGTCGAGCTTTCCGAGGAGCGTGTCCAAGAGCAGAACGGCCTCTCGTTGCGCCGTGGCCTCGTCGGGCTGCTGCGGCACCGACACGGGCAGCTCGGGCACACCATGGGTTGCACGACTCCGGTGCTTGCGAAGGTGTGCAATCGTCACGCGATACGCGACCGCGAGCACCCAGGTTCTTATCGAGGACCGCCCCTCGAATCCCGGGAGCCGACGCTGGATGACGAGGAAGACCTCTTGCACGACGTCGTCGACGTCCGCGGATCGGACGCCACTGCGGCGGACGACCGACCATACCGACCCGTAGTGCTCCCGAAAAATCTCGGAAAGCTCGATGGGTTGTGGCGCGGATTGCACCCGGGCTGCGGTCGCCGACGCGGGCATGGACGAGTTCTGGGTCGTGTAGTGAGACGGGCCCGCTCCATCCGTCACGGAAAAAACATCAGGCCCACCGAGACCCGAGCGCCGACGGGTCCTGCCGCAAACGTCGGACCGGGAACGAAGCCAAACCGCGGGCGAACCAGAGGCACGACGAGGGCGCTGGCAAAAACCAGCCCAACCCGGCGTCGAATCGCAATTCGCAGGCGCGGGCCGGCATGCGTGGCAAGCCATGGCAGACGCGCTCGCAGTGACACCGGTGCGCGGAAGCCTGCCCCGTGCACCGCGCCCCCCTCGACGCCGCCGCACGCCGCCGCTCGGACGCGGGCCTCAACGGAGCGCACGCAGGCGACCCCACCCAACGACCACAGCTGGAGTCGTGCGTAGGCCCCCTGTGGACCGCGGAGCGCCTGGTTTCCACCGTAGCGAGCTTCGAGACCGCCCGACAGACGACGACCCTCGATCATCACGTTGAGACCGCCGAAGGGATGCGCGACCGGAAGGGCCCCAACCTGTACTCCCGACGTGAAGCCGAGGACCACGGTTTCCGAAGGAGGGTCGGCGTCGGGCGAGGGCTGGCGCGGTTCTGGAGCGATCGGCGCTGAGGGTGGTACCGGGCGCTCTGGACACGCGTCAGGGGTGAGGTTGGGCGGGGGCTCGAGCTCGAGCTCGGGCTCGGGCTTCGCTTCGGAGGTCGCCTGGCTCGCTGCAGCGTGCTCCAGCGCGGTCGCAGTGATGAATGCCGCGGCTTCGACGACGGTCGGACAGTCCTCTGCGTCGAGTTCGCGATGCTCGACCCCCGTGCGGTCCTGCAGGACGAGATGCAAACGCCAGCCGTTCGAAATCGGCTCCACCGTGACGCTGACCGCAAGCGAGGTCGTGGCAGCATCCACAGCCGAGTGACGCTCCACGCCCTCCTCGAACTCGGCTCTCGTGGGACACGAGCGCGGTACGTCCCATCGCGTCGACAGCCCTGCCCCTACTGGCTCGCGTGCAGGTACGGCTGACGACTCCACGTCGTCGACCGGCCCACGTGCGGCGACGATTGCCATCAACGAGCACACGCACCACTGCATCACTGGCAGGAAGGTAGCCGATCGATGGACATGGCATTCCCAACGTCAGATGCCAGTCGCACGTTCAACCTTGCACCTCGCAGTATCGGCTTCGCTGTATCCAGCTCGGATGGCCGCCACAGATCCGGACGGCGATGCGTTGATTCCTGTCGTGCGGAGATTTACCGAACAGTCTGCTCAGCCAACTCGACGCATAAGATCAGGCGCGAGCGGCGGTCGTCCGCCCAAACACGCGGGAGTACTTCGATGCCTTCGTCGAGGCCTTGCAGCTCGAAGACATGGTGCTCGTCGGGCACGACTGGGGTGGCGGCGTCGAGCTCGACCACCTGGCCAGACTCGAAGTCGAGTCGATCGGTCCGGTGCTCCACGACGTGCAGGACAGCCAGCCAACCGCGATTGGGCGCGCCACATCGTCTTGGATCGAGACGCTCCGACCATGGTCGGGTGCATCGGAGCGCTCCTGACCTGTCCATTCCCAAAAACAGGTATGCCAGATGCTGATTTAAATGTCACCCTCCGGTCGAACGCGGGACGGCCCGCAAAACTCCGACCGGTCGGACTTTTCTTTTCCCCGATGGGGGCAAAGACGGCGAGACAGGCTCAGGTCGCGTAGACGGCCGGGTCGTAGGAGAGGACGCGGCGGACGATGGCGTCTTCGTCGTCGGTGAGGAACAGGAGCTCGTCGTAGACCTTGCCGCGGGCAACGTGCTGCAGCAGCGGCCAGACGGGGCGCACCTTGGTCCAGTGCTCGACGCCCAGGAAGAGCATCGGCGCTCGGCCGCCGTACGAGCCGTAGTGGTTTTGCGCCGCGTCTTGGAAGATCTCCTGAGTGGTGCCGGCGCTGCCCGGCGAGAAGATCACACCGTGGTTGGCGACGGCGAGCAGCCCTTCTTCCCGCACGCTGTTCGCGAAGTATTTCGCGATGTCGGTAGCAAACGCGGCCGGTGGCTCGTGTCCGTAGTGCCAGGTGGGGATGCCCAAGCTGCGATAGCGAAGCTCGTCGGGCAGCGGGAGCTCGGCGCGCACTCGCATCGCGCGATGCAGCCAGTCCGCGTCGGCGTACTCCTTACCCGGCTTGGCGCCGGCGGGACGCGGGCCGAGGATTGCGAGCGCGTCGTCGAGGCGCGCGTCGTCGTCGAAGTTGGCCACGTAGGCACCGAGGTGCGTTGCCTCCATTGCACCGGGACCTCCTCCCGAAAGCATGAAGTAGCCGCGGCGCGTCAGCGTTCGAGCGATGCGCGCGACGGCGGCGTACATCGGGTCGGCGCGCTCCATGCCGTGCCCACCCATGATCGCAACGACCTTGCGGTCCTCGAGCAGCTCGTCCATCGCGTCGGTGATGCTGTGGTCGTGCAACCGCCGCGCAAGGGAGACCTTGATCGACGCGGGCCGGTGTGCGCCTTGCTGCTGATACTCGGCGTACACGGCGTGGTCGAGCGTCTTGAAGTACGCCTGCGGATCGTCGAGGTCGAAGCCGCCGAAGAGCTCGCCGGGGGTGTACAGCGCCCGGCGGTGGGTGGCGAACGCGAACGCGTTCTGGTTCTGCAATACGACCGCGCCGGTGTTTACGAGGTGGCCCGCGACGGTGTCATCGACCTCGCAGCCGAGAAACAACGAGCCTGCGAACGACTCGGTGCTGAGGACTTCGGCGTGCGGCCGCAGGTCCAAGCCTTGGACCGCGGCCGGCATGCGGGCGGCCTCCGACAGCCAAGATTGAAGCGCCTCGGGGGACTCGATCTCTCGCATCGAACGGGATCGTACCGTCCCCTCGGCGCCGCTTCTATGTGCCTCGCAGGAACGCCAGCAGTCCTTCGCGGGCTTGCATGCGCGTCCGCCAGCGAGCACCGCTGACCGTGCGGCCCGAAGGTCTCCCCGCCTCGTCGAGTCCGTAGTAGGTGGGAATGAGCGACGCGTCGAAGCCGATCTCGTCGAGGTCGCTCTGCCAGAGGTCGCTGTTGGTCCGCAGCAGCAGCAGCCCGTCGAGATGAGCCTTCACGTCGGGCTCGGAAAGCGTCGTCTTGGCGCGCTTGCACGGCGGACACCACGGCGCGCTCATCTCCAGCACGACGCGCTGCCCCGCCTTCTCGGCCCGGCGAACGTGCCCGCGGATTTGGGCGCGTAGCGGCCCTTCGTCGGGATCGAGCACCTCGACCTGCAACGGCGGCGCGGGCTTGGCCTCGGGCTCCGGCGCCGGCTCGGCAGCAGCCGGCTCGGCGGGAACCGGCGCGGGCGAATGGACGATCTCGGCGACGGCCGGGGCGGTCTCGGGCGGTGCCGAAGCTCCGACGTCGCACGCTCCGAGCAAGACCAGGCTCAGCGCAAGACGCTTCACTCTGCCGGACCTCGGCGCCCTTGGGCGATCCAGGTGTTGAGCAGGCCGATATCCTCGAGCGGCAGCGGGGGCAGACCCAGCGGCATGCCGCGCACGCCCTGGACGGGCTGACCGGCGACCTCGGCGTGTCGCGCCATGAGGTGCGCGACGATCTTCGGCTTGTCGCCGATCGGCTTGAACACGCTTCGCCGCTTGCCGTCATCGTCGAGGCTGCCGGAGCGCAGGCCCGAATACGTCGAGAGATCGAGCCCGCGCTTGTGAAAGCCAAACCCGCCGCCAAAGCCCGGGCCGCCCTCTCCGATGAACTCGTTGGGGTCGCCATGACAGTGCCGGCAGATGCGGCCGAAGATGCGGTCGTACACCTCTTCGTAGGTGACCGCCCGCTCGAGCACGGGCGGCAGCGTGGGCATGTCGAGGACCGGCACCGGCTCCAGCGGGGTCTCGATCAGATAGGCCGCGATGTCGGCGGCCTCATCTTGCGTGATGCCCATCGAGGGCATCGCTGCGCCGGGCTTGACCGCCTGCGGATCGACGATCCACGCGACGAGGGACGCGGGGCGCATGCGGGCTCGCGCGTGTCGAAGATCCGGCGCGAGCTTCTGCCCCTTGGCAAACACGGCCGGATCCAGCGGCGTGGGCGTGGGGCGAGCGGCCAAGGCCGGCACGCCGCTCATACGGTGGCACGAGCCACAGCCCTTGCTCTCGAGCAAACCGCGGCCCCGGGCGGCGTCCCCAAGTGTGGGCGCTTCGGGCTCGGCGTCCGGCACCAAGAAGGCGGCCAGTGCCTCGGCATCTTCCTTGGGCATGTCGAAGCGCGGCATGCTGGCGAGCAGCGCCGGGCGAACGTCGTGCGCGTCGGGCAGAAACTCCACGAGCCACGCCCGCTGAAACCTGTCGGTGTGGGCCAGCGTGGGCACGTCGTCGAGTGAACGTAAATCGCCCTGCCACCTGGCGAGTTCCTCGGGCGAGGCGTCGTACGTGCCGCCGAGAATCTGCAGGTGACAGCCCACGCAGTCGTATTCGGCCTCGGGCGGCTCGATGCTGGGAATGCCGTGGCATCGGTTGCACTGGTACGTGGAGACGAGCTCCTTGCCGTGGGCGGCCAGCTCGGCCGAGGCCTCGACCTCGAGCACACGCTGCGGTGCCGCCGGCTCGACGACGGGAGCGGCCGGCAACTCCGTCCCGAACGCTCCGTCCTCGGACCCGTCGCATCCTGCGACCCCCACGGCGAGCCACGCCGCCGCCATCCACTCGTACCAGCGTCGTGTCATCAGGCGACTCGGCAGACGTCCGTTGTGGCTCCGAGTTCTTTGCAGCGCTGCAGCGATAGGTCGCTGCCCGACGCGTCACCGAGATTCTGCTGCACCGTGGCGAGCAGCACGAAGCCCCGCGCGGTCGGCATCAGATCGTCGTTGGCCATCTCCGAGAGCATCTCGAGGGCCTGCGCTTCACCTCCGGGGTGATGCGTGAGCGCTTCTGCGTAGTTCGTACGCAGAACGAGGTTGTCCGGGTCGGACGCGGCCTGAATCTCGAGCACGCTGGTGGCCCACGCGAGATTGAGCGCCTTGCTGTCGCTGGTGCGACCCCGCATGCCCTTGCCGAGATCGAGCGCGCCGTCGGAACGAACCGTCGCCAGCGCGATTGCTCGCTGCGCCCGGTTGAACAACGCCTTGCCGTGATCGGCTTCGCCGGTGGCGGCTTGAAAGCCCCGGAACCTGCGGCGAGCCACCTTCACGGCCGCCTTGTGATTGCCCTTGGCCAGCTGCTGCTCGGCCTGCTTGACCGCGGCCAGCTTGTGGTCGACCTGCGGTCGATCACGGCGGACGCGTCGAATACGACCGCACGCATCGGCGGTTTGAGGGGCCAGAATACTCAGCGCGATCGCGCACGCGACCCATACTCCACGGTGTTTCATTTCGTCGAACCTCCGCGGGCTGTCACGCACGGAGGCCGCAAACGATTTCGCGAATTCGAAGAAACTTTCCGCGGTTGGAGGTGTCCTCTCAGCGCGGCGGGAAGCTTGCACCGAGCAGATACGCGTCGGCCCGCTGAAACGACTGAAGCTGAATCGACGGCTCGTCGAATCGGTTCGCGGTGCCCCAGTCCACCCGCGCGTACAGCTCTCCCGGCGGAACCGGCATCCCCTCGAACTGGAACGGAAGCTCCAAGAACGAAGGATTGACCTGGTCCTGTCCCAAGGACACGTCCGCGCCTTCGACAAAGGACAATCCGTCGTCGGGGTCCGGAGCCCAGACGATGCCGTCGAACGTGCCCACGAGCAGGCCGTCGGCGGAGAGCATCTCCACCTCGACTTCGATGCGGAAGCCGGACTGGCACGGACCCGACAGAAAGTTGCAGCCATCGTCGCCGCCGGGGCCGAGCTCGACGGAGCCACCCGCGTACGCGACGGAAACCGTCATCGTCGTGGGCTCGGTGTCGGCGAGGCCGTGCCAGTAGAAGGGAAGCGTCAGCGGAGGGAAGTCCTCCAGCGCCTGCTCGGCGGACCACCCATCCACGATCTGCTCAAAAGCGACCTCGGTGACCGGCGGGCATCCGCAGGCGTCGGGATCCCCGGAGCTGCCGCCCGTCGAGGTCTGCCAGCCCGTCTCATCACCCGGGTCGACGCCTGTCGTGCCCGGAGGTGAGGTCGTGACCGTCGTGCCCGGCTGCGGGTCGACCCCGGTCGCCGTCGGCGGTGAAGAGCCCGTCGTCTCCCATACGCCGCTGGTGGAGACATCTGTGGCGGTCTCTCCCGTCGTGGTGCCGCCCTGTGCAGGCGGGACCGCGGGGCCGCAGCCCCCCCCGACGCACGCAGCTGCGAACCCAATCAAATAACGCACATAACTAACATGCCCTGGTGCCGCTGCCGGCGCAAGGCGAAGCGTCGGACCTACTGCTTTACGAACCGGCCGATGACCGCCTCGATCGCCTCGACGCTCGTGTTGCCGCGGCGGGTCATCCGCGGCCACTCCCCGGTGCAGTCGAGGATCGTGGAGGGGATCTTCCCCGGACACGCACCGCCGTCGAGAATCATGTCCGGTGCACCCGGCCCGCTCCCCGGCGCGCCCAGGCGTGCAACGACCTCCTGCGCCGTCGTGGCGTGCGGCTCTCCAAAGCGATTCGCCGAAGGCGCCGCCACGCCCATCGCCTCGCCACGCTTCGCGCTCAGCCGCTCGAGTAAGCGCAGCGCCATCGGGTGGTTCGGCATGCGGAGCGCAACGGTGTCACGACCACCGACCACGGCGTCGGGCACGGAGGGGTTCCGCCGAAGGATCAGCGTCAGGGCGCCGGGCCAGAATGCATCTGCCAGCTGAAACACGTAGTCCGGCACATCCGCCGCGTAGGTCCGTAGACCGTCACGCTCGTGGATGTGGACGACCATTGGCCGCTCGCGTGGGCGGCCCTTGAGCGCATACAGCCGCTCGATCGCAGCCTCTTCCCGCGGCAGCGCCCCCACCCCGTAAATGGTGTCGGTCGGGAACGCGACCACGCCACCGGCCAGCAACAACTCGACGGCCCGATCGATCTGGGCGGACGAGGACGACATCGGCGCAAGGATACCAGATGGGACAGCGGGGCAATCGTGGGGTAGCTTCCGCGCGTGTCTGACCCGGACGCCGTCGTCATCGGTTCGGGGCCCAACGGTCTCGTCGCTGCCTGCATGCTCGCGCAGGCTGGCGTCAACACGCTGCTGCTCGAGGCGCACCCCGATCGGTACGGCGGCGCCGTGGGCTCGGTGCAATCGACCCAGCCCGGCTTCGTGCACGACGTCGGCGCTGCGTTCTTCCCGTGGGGCTCGCTCAGCCCGGCGTTCCAGCACCTCAAGCTCGAAGACCACGGCCTGCGCTGGTGCGCCGCCGAGATCGAAAGCGCACACCCAGCACCCGACGGCACGATCGCCTGCATCAGCCGCGACCTGGATCAAGCCGCGAAAATGTTCGGCTCGGCCAAAGACGGCGACAAGTTCCGCGCGGTCGCCCAGCACTACCAGAGCATCGAGCCCGACCTCCTCGGCGTGCTGATGAACACCTTCCCGGCGGTGGGCCCCGCGCTTCGCCTGCTGCCGATTCAGCTGCTCAAGATCTCGAGCGTGTTCGCGTCGAAAGGGCGATGGGTGGCCGAACGCTGGTTTGAAACCGAAGCGGCTCGCCGCGTGCTGCCCGGACTCGCGCTACACGTGGACGTTGGTCCCGACGATTGGTTCGGGGCGGCGCTGGGCTACATGCTCGGCATGACGGCCACGACCGGTGGCTACGTCGTACCCGAGGGCGGCGCCCAGAGCATTGCCGATGCGCTCATCCGGTGCTTCGAGAGCTTCGGGGGTACCGCGCGACTCGGCGCACGCGTCGACAAGATCCTCGTTCGCGATGGCGCCACGGTCGGGGTCCGCCTGCACAACGGCGATGAGATCCCCACGAAGACCGTTCTGGCCGACACCGACGTCGTGGCGCTGCTCCGCCGCATGGTCGACGAAGAGTGGGTTCCCGGGCGCGTTCGCAAGTTCTGCGCTCGCTACCCGCGGGGTTGGGGCGCCTTCAAGATGGATTGGGCACTCAACGCCCCGGTGCCGTGGGCGAACGAGGAAGCTCGCCGGGCGGCCGTCGTGCACGCGGGTGACAGCCTCGACGACCTCTCCACGTTCACGGCTCAGGTTCGCCGGGGCGAGCTGCCCGACAACCCCTACCTCGTGCTCGGACAGCAGAGCCTCGTCGACCCCACGCGGGCGCCCGAAGGCCGCCACACGCTGTGGACCTACTCTCGGGTGCCGAACTCGATGCCCGACGGTTGGGCACAGCACGCCGAGGCATTCGCCGACCGCGTCGAGGCCCGCATCGAGGCGCTGGCCCCTGGCTTCCGCAGCACGATCGAGGCCCGCTCGATCGTCACTCCACCCGACCTCGAAGCGATGGACGCGAACCTCGTGGGCGGCGACCTCGGCGGTGGCTCGAACGCATGGCACCGGCAGCTGTTGTTCCGCCCCGTCTTCCCGTACTTCCGCTACCAGATGCCGGTCGGCGGGCTGTACCTGTGCTCGAGCTACGCGCACCCCGGCGCGGGCGTGCACGGAATGTGCGGCTTCAATGCGGCGCGCGAGGTGCTGCGACGCGAAAGAGCGCTCCCGGCCGGAGCCGCGGGAGCGCTGACAGCTTGAACGCCGCCGGGCTCAGAGGCTGATGCCTTTGAGCTCGCAGAGCTTGGCGACGTTGGCCTTCTTGTCGCCACGCAAGCGGCCGGCGGCCTTCTTGGCCTTGCCGGCGTCGCCCATCTTGCAGGCACATTTGGCCATCAGCTCGCTCGCCGCGGCGGAGCGGTCGGCCTTGTAGGCCTGCTTGGCGAGATCGTAGCACTTGGCGTGCTGCGTGAGCGAAGCCTTGCGCGCGTCGGCGAGCAGCTGCTTGGTGTCGACCGCTGGCGTCGGTGCGGGCGGCGGCGTCTTTTTGGCCGTGGACGGCGCCGGCTTGGGCTTCTTCTTCGTGGTGCGCGGGCGCGGTTTGGCGGCCGCAGGCGCAGGCGTTGGCTCGGGCTCGTCGATGACGACTTCGGGCTCCGGCTCGAGTGGCGCCGCATCCGGAGCCGGTGTGGGCACGGCTTCGGGCTTAACGTCGGCGACGCCGGCCATCGTGGTTGGCTCGACCTTCGGCTTGCCCTTGGCGTCCTGAGCAGCCACCTCGGCTGGCTTGGGCTTCTCCTCGTTGCCCGAACGCGCCATCCAGGCAAACGTCAGGATGAGCGCGCCGACGACGACCGCGCCGAGGCCGATCAGCAAGCCGGTGTTGCTCTTCTTTTCTTCCTCGAAGCCGCCGGTCGCGACGGCCGGAATGGCGCCGGACTCGACCATCGGCGTCACGGGCACCGGCCCGGACTGCATGGCGACGAGTTCGTCGTTGGAGATGCGCGGCAGGTCGGTGCTCGAGCTCGCGAGCATCGGCTCTTCGGCGGAGGGCTCACCGCCGTCGTTGGCCGCACCCTGGCCCGCGGCGAAGTTCAAGGTGCTCTTGTCGACGTTGTCGGTGAGCGCGAGGTTGTAGTCGCCAATCTGGACGACGTCGCCTTCCTTGAACTCGAGCCGGCCTTCGACCGCGGAGCCGTTGACCTTGACGCCGTTGTAGCTGCCGAGGTCTTCGATGAACCATCCCTCTTGCTCCGGGAAAAGTCGCGCGTGCCGACGCGAGACGTTCTTCTCCGTGAGCTGGATGGTGTTGCCCTGCTGGCGGCCAATGGTGATGGCGTCCGCGCCAAGCGGAACGACCGTGGTCGTTCCCTCGTCGTCTTCGATGATGAGCCGAAGCGCCATCCGGAGTGAAAGGGTAAGGATCCTCGGCGAAGGGTGTCAAGCTGAACGCCGGGTAGAAGGCCTCAAACGACGTTTTAGAGGGCATTTAGCCCCACCGTAGGCAAGGGACGGTTTGCGTGTGAAAAGGTGCGCGCGGCACCGACGCGCAGACGCACGCAAGGTGTTGCAGCCATTCGAAAGCAGACTCACGGTGCCGAACTGGCGAGGCATTTGCTGAGGCGCCGCCGCCGACCGGCGACCGCGAGCAACAGAAGCATCCTGCCCCCACCTTCGCGCCCGGACCGCGGAGCCGCTGCGCACCCGCCCGAGCCGGTTCCGGCGGACGGGTCGGTCTGCATGCCCGGTTCCGCACCACCGCTCGACCCCTGCACCGCCCCGGTTTCGGTGTTGACACCCTTCTCCTCGACGGCGACTTCGACGGTGCGCACTTCGGCCCAGCCCTCGTTGCCCCACACGTCCTCGGCGCCGACGCGCAGCTCGTGCACGCCCTCTTCGAGGCTCAGCGTGATGGCGGACGGTACACCGTCGATGCGGACGACTTCACCGTCCACGTCGAGCGACACCCGATAGATCGGGCTCGCATCCGCAACCTGCACGTCGACCTCGACGGTGGCCGGTGCGCCGAAGTCCGTCAGCACGACGGCGCTGCCTTCGGGGGCTACCCAGGAAAGCTCGGGCGGCGTCCTCTCGCGCGCGCCCACCCACGCCAGCGCCGCGGTCACGTCGGGCAGCGGACCCACGTGCGGGCCCTCAGCCTGCGGGGCGCCCGTTGCGACCAGCAAGCCACGCACCTCGGCAGGCGAAAGGTCGCCGACGGAAGCCTCGAGCAGCAGCGCCGTGGCGGCGGCGACCATCGGCAGCGCGGCACTGCTGCCTTCGAACGTCTCCGTGTATGCCTGGTTGTCATCGTCGCCGTACGTCGCATGGTCGCCGTAGCCCAGCGTGAAGACCGAAGCACCCCACCCCTGCAGGTCGACGCGCGAGCCGTGTGTCGCGAACGAAAGGGCTTCGCGGGTCCCGGCCGCACCGGCCCCCACGAGGATGGCCCCGCTGTCGCCACGACCCCGGTACTCGGTCGCGTCGACCCCGTCGAGGTCGAGTGCACCGTTGCCCGCCGCAGCCACCACGACCACTCCCGCATCGACAGCCATGCGGGTCAGCATCCAGACGTCGGCATCGAGCTCCGCAGGGCCGAGCGCGTTGGTCCCAGGCTCGGGCGTCTGCATCTCCAGCATGAGCACGTCCCCCGGCGCACTGTCGGCGACCGCCGCCGCGACCGCCTCCGCGCGCCGCAAGCCGCCCTCCACCGTCCACTCGGGGTACGTGAAGGCCTCGACGTCCGGCGCGAGGCCATCGACCCCGTAGCCGTTGTGCGGCGCGACGATCATGCCCAGCGCCGCGGTGCCATGCTGCGGCGCGAGCCCCCGCTCGATCGCCTCGGGTGCAACCGTCTGCCCCGACTCGGGATTGAGCGGCACGTCTTCGAGGTCTTCGTGGGCAGCGTTCCAGCCGTACTCGACGTCGCGCAACCGCACGCCGGCTCCGCGGAAGCCAAGCGCCCAGGCACCACGCGCGTCGATGCCCACGCCGGGGTCGAGGTAGCCCTGAAGTTCGTCCAGCGCCGGCGTTGGAGGGTCGAGGTCGGCGGGTGCCGGTACCGGCAGCTGACGCAGCACGACCCACTCGACGCCGGGGTCTTCACGCAGCCCCTGCGCCCATCCAGCGGCATCGGCCTGGGACCAAGCCGGCGGCACCGCCAGCGAATGCACCGTATCCAGGCTTGGCTGCGTCAGCCCGCTTCGCTGCCCCGCCCGCTCCGCCAGCGCGAGGCGAGTGGCCGGACGCAGACCCAGACCCACCGTCGCGCCCAGGGCAGCCAGCTCAACGGGCGCCTCCGCACCCGGCGCAAGCTTGACGACCGCGCGGCGTCCTTCGCGTGCGAGCGAGCCCTCGCGCGGCAGGGGAGACCCAGACGGTGCGGAGCATCCCGCCGCCGCCACGGCCACCAGCATCCACGACCGCTTCACGATCGGAGAGTACCGCGCGCGGCCCCGATGGTTCCGCCTACCGCGAAGGAGCTTCGCCAGCGGCGATGTGCTCGAGCACGTGCGACAGCGGATACACCGCCACGCCCTCATCGAGCGCGTCGGGCAGCCCCCGCGCGAGCACCTCGTACAGCGCAGCCGATGGATGCCCAATCGCGATGGTCGGGCCCAGCTTCGACAGCCGCACCGCTTCGACAAACTGCGCTGCGATCGCCTCGGGATCGTCGTCGTGGTCCAAGAAGACCTGCCGCGACACGTGCGGTACGCCGGCCGCTTCGGCCGCCGCCGCAGCCTGCGTCGCCGCGTCGGTGCGTGAGTCCAAGAAGAACACCTTGCGCGCCTCGAGGACCGGCATGATCGCGTCCATCGCCGCGCGGTCGGTGGTCAGCTTCGAGCCCATGTGGTTGTTCACGCCGATCGCCGCGGGCACGCGGTCCAGCGCCGCCTCGGTCTTTCGACGCAGCGCGTCGGCGTTATCGGTGCTCAGCAGCCACGTCTCGGTCGCCTCGGCACCCACCCTCATGTGGCCGGCATCGTGGGGCTCCATCGGCAGGTGCAGCAGCACTTCGCGGTAGCGGCGACGGTCGGCCTTGAGCCGCAGCTGCGCGCCTGAGGCGTACACCGAGCCGGGCAACACCGAGAAGGTCAGGCGGTACCGCAGCGACGTCAGCTTTTCGAGCAGGTGCAGCTCGCGACCGACGTCGTCGATGACGATGGAGAGATGCCCTTTTGCGTCGTCCCACGGAAGACTGCGGTCACCGTGGGCGGCCTGCCAAGCTTTGGTGTCGCGCACAACGAAGTCCGCGCTGCGCTGCATGGCCTGCAGCTCCTCGGGCAGCGGCGGCTTGGCCTCGGGCGGACGCGGCGCGATCCAGAACAGCACCACCGCTGCGGCGACCCACAGCGGAAGTCCGAGCCCAGGGCCGTCGTCACGCACGCCTACTTGGTACCACCACCCTGCACCCGCTCCCAAGCTTTGAGGTGTTGGACGGCGCGGCGCAGCTGAACGTCATCGGCCGCCGCCCGCTCGGCCGCCGAGTCGTTGGCCAGCGAAGGCGCGATGCGCCCAAAGTCCTCGGGTTCGAGATGCCTCGGGCTCGCCCGCTCGGGCTGAATCTCGGGGCGCGAATCGAGGTCGACCTTGGCGCCAGGCTCGACCGTTCCCACGAACACGTCGGGCATGATGCCGCTGGCCTGAATGAGGCGGTCTTCGGGGGTGAAGTACAGCGCGGTGGTGAGCTTGAGCAGGCTGCCGTCGCTGAGCTCGGACGGAGCCTGGACCGAGCCCTTGCCGTAGGTGCGCTCGCCGATGATCAGCGCCCGCCGGTGATCCTGACGCGCGCCCGCAACGATCTCCGACGCGGATGCCGACCCCTTGTTGACCAAGACGACCATTGGAATCGGGTCGAGGGTCCCAACCCGGTGCGCCCGAGCT
>CAYSPB010000115.1:0-17991 GCA_964432695.1 uncultured Nannocystaceae bacterium | reverse complement strand
CTAGCCGACCGGCGTGACGCCGATCTGTGATACGAACCCAAGACCGTGGGATTCGACGTGTATCGGCTGGTGTCCGCTGGCGGCGCGCTGGTGATGCTCGCCTTGGCGTTCGCGGCTTGTCGCGACCGTGCGGCCGTGTCCAAGCGCGCCGTCCTGTGGGGCGTGGGCGCGCAGTGGGTCGTGGGCTTGGTACTGCTGAAGGTCTCCGCCGGGCGGGCGGCGCTCGAAGCCGCTTCGGGCGCAGTCACCACGGTGTTGGCCAAG
Source organism: uncultured Nannocystaceae bacterium (assembly GCA_964432695.1). Taxonomy (GTDB): domain Bacteria; phylum Myxococcota_A; class Polyangia; order Nannocystales; family Nannocystaceae; genus CAJXVA01. The sequence goes on along the minus strand of CAYSPB010000115.1, from coordinate 17,727 downwards.
TCCTACGCCGGCTCCAAGTTCGTCTTTGGCGGTCTGGGGGACGCTGGGGGAGGCGATACGAACCTCGGCGTCATCTTCGCGTTTCAGATCCTGCCGACGATCGTGTTCGTCGCCTCGCTCTTCTCCATCCTCTACTATCTCGGCGTGATGCAGCTGGTCGTCCGCGCCCTCGCCAAGGTGATGGTGCGAACGATGGGAACGAGTGGCGCGGAGTCGCTGGCGGTCGGCGCGTCGATCTTCATGGGGCAGACCGAGGCGCCGCTGACCGTGCGTCCGTTCTTGGCGAAGCTCACCGAGAGCGAGCTGTTCTTGGTGATGGTCGCCGGTATGGCGTCGGTGTCCGGGGCCATCCTCGGCGCGTACGTCAGCATCGGCCAGGTCCCCATCGAGCATCTGCTCACCGCGGTAGCCATGACCGCGCCGATCTCCGTGGTCATGGCCAAGGTCGTGGTGCCCGAGACCGACACGCCCCAAACCGCGGGGCAGGTCGACGTCGACATTCCCAAGACCGACGCGAACCTGCTCGACGCCGCGGCCAACGGCGCGAGCGAAGGGATGAAGCTGGCGCTCAACGTCGGCGCGATGCTCATCGCGTTCATCGCCCTGGTTGCGCTCATCAACGCAGGGCTGGAGCCCTTTTCCGTTGCCGGGGAGCCGCTCACGCTCGAGCGGGTCTTTGGCTGGTGCTTCATGCCACTCGCGCTGCTGATGGGTGTGCCGTATGCCGAAGCGTTCGACGTGGGCACGGTGCTGGGAACACGCACGATCGTAAACGAGCTGGTGGCCTTCGAGGCGCTGCGTGGCGTTGCTGAGGAACTCTCGACGCGCTCGCACGCGATCGCCACTTTTGCGGTAACTGGGTTTGCCAACGTGTCGAGCATCGGCATCCTCATCGGCGGGCTGGGGGGCCTGGTGCCCGAGCGCAAGGCCGACATTGCCCGTCTCGGCGTGCGGGCGCTGTTTGCCGCCACCTTGGCGAACTTCTCGTCGGCCTGTGTTGCCGGCGCGCTGCTCTGAGGCGCCGGCACGTCGCTGCGTCCGTCGCGTGGAAGCCACCGGCGCAGCGCCGAAGCTGCTACCGTGCTCGACGATGGGGCGGGTCATCGTCGTTCGTCACGGGCAAGCCTCAATTCACAAGGCGGACTACGACCAACTTTCCGAACGCGGCCACGGGCAGTCGAAGACGCTCGGAGCCTGGTGGGCTGACCGAGGTGCTTCGTTCGACGCGGTCTTCGTCGGTCCAGCGAAACGCCATCGACAGACGCACGCGGAGGTCGCGGCTGCACTCGAGCTGCCGGAGGCACGACCCCTCGACGGACTCGCCGAACACGACGCGTTCGGTCTCGTCCGGGCCGCGCTGCCCGTGCTGGCGGACGAGCCGGCGATGAAGCCTCTTCAGCAGGCGCTGATGGGGGCGGGGAGTCCTGCGGAACGCTCCGCGGCGTTTCAGCGGGTGTTCGAGCTGGCAATGACCCGGTGGCTCGAGGGGTCTCTGTCCCCTGAGGGGATCGAACCCTGGCCGCACTTCCGTGACCGCGTTCAGGCCGCGTTCGACGTGCTGGTTGCGGCGAGCGAGGGCGGGCGCACTGTCGTCGCGTTCAGCTCAGTCGGTCCCGTGGCCGTGATGCTGCGCCAGGCCTTGGGATGTTCGGACCTGCGCGCGTTCGAGACCGGTTGGCGCCTTCGGAATGCCGCCCTCACCGAGTTCCGAACCGGCCGCGGCACACCAACACTCGATCGATTCAACGCAGTTCCGCACCTGACCGACCCTTCCACCCATACGTATCGTTGAGACGCGCAAAGACCCGATGGATTTCTCGATTCCCGACGCCCTCCAGCCGCTTCTCACCGCTGCGGCCGACCTCGTCACCTGCCTCGAACCGCTGGAGCGTACTGCGCTGAAGGAGGGCTTCTACGCGGTCGAGCCGGCACTGAAGGAGATGCGCCAGCAGGCCAGGACCGACGGGTTGTGGCTGCCACAGATCTCCAAGGAAGCCGGCGGGCAGGGGCTCAGCGTGCTCGAGCACGGGCTGCTCACCGAGGTGCTCGGCGCATCCCCGTTGGGGCACTACGTGGCCAACTGTCAGGCACCGGACGCCGGCAACATGGAGGTGCTGCTCGAGTACGGAACCGACGTACAGAAGGAACAGTTCCTCGCGCCGCTCCTCGCCGGGGATGTGCGGAGCTGCTTCGGCATGACCGAGCCCGGTCGCGCCGGCTCGAACCCGGTATGGCTCGAAACGACCGCGCGCCGCGACGGGGACGAACTCGTGCTCGACGGCCGCAAGTGGTTCACGACGGCGGCCGATGGCGCGGCGTTCTGCATCGTGATGGCGGTGACCGAACCCGACGCGCCCAAACACCAGCGCGCAAGCATGGTCATCGTGCCCACGTCGGCTCCGGGCTTCGAGAACGTCCGCAACATCTCGATCATGGGCGAGGAGGGCGAGGGCTGGATGAGCCACAGCGAGATCACGTTCGACGGGGTGCGGGTACCCGCCGCGAACATGCTCGGTGCACCTGGGGCCGGCTTCTCGATCGCCCAGGCGCGACTGGGGCCCGGCCGAATTCACCACTGCATGCGCTGGATGGGCATCTGCAACCGAGCCCTGGACATGATGGCGAGGCGTGCGGCCACTCGAATGCTGACGCCGCAGGAGTCACTGGGCGAAAAGCAGGCGGTGGCGCATTGGCTCGCCGAGAGCCGCGCGGAGATCGATGCCGCTCGGCTGCTCGTGCTCGACGCGGCCTGGTCGATCGATGTGGTGGGTGCAAAGGCGGCCCGCGAAAAAATCTCGATCATCAAGTTCTTCGCGAGTGACGTGCTGATGCGGGTCGTCGACCGCGCGATTCAGGTGCACGGCGCGCTGGGTGTCACCGACGACACCGTGTTGTCCTGGTTCTACCGCCACGAGCGCGGCGCCCGGATCTATGACGGGCCAGATGAGGTCCACAAGTCCGTCGTCGCCCGCCGCATTCTCAAGCACGCCCGGGGAGCCGGAGCATGACCGAGCATGACGAACTCATCGATGGGTCGAAGCCCGTCCGCGAGGGCGAGCAGCTCGACCTGGACGCTCTGAAGACCTATCTCGACGTTGCGCTACCCGACGCCCCCGGAGGGTTGAACGTGGAGCAGTTCCCGTCGGGCTTTTCCAACCTGACCTATCTGCTACGCAAGGGCGACACCGAACTCGTCCTGCGTCGGCCTCCGTTCGGCGCGCGGGTGAAGTCCGGCCACGACATGAAGCGCGAACACACCGTGCTTTCGGGGCTTGATGGCGTCTACCCGCACGCACCGAAGCCGCTGACGTTCTGCGACGACCCCGACGTACTCGGCTGCGACTTTTACGTGATGGAGCGACGGCGCGGGGTCATCGTGCGCCGCGACCTGCCGCCATCGCTGCGGGGAGACGACGAACTCTTCCGCCGGATGTGCGTCGCGCTGGTCGATGGACTCGCCGACCTGCACGCGGTCGACCTCGCCTCCACGGGACTGTCGGTCCTCAGTCGCGGTCCGGGCTACGTGAAGCGCCAGGTTGAAGGCTGGCTCCGGCGCTTGGAGAAGGCGAAGACGTCCGAACTACCCGACCTCGATGGCATCGGGACCTGGCTCACCGAGCGCATGCCCGAGGATTCGGGAGCGACGCTCATTCACAACGACTACAAGTTCGACAACGTCATGCTCGACGCCGACGACCCGACGCGGATCGTCGGCGTGCTCGACTGGGAGATGTGCACCGTGGGTGACCCACTCATGGATCTCGGTACGACGCTCGGCTATTGGCTCGAATCCGGCGACGACCCGGCATGGCGCGCCATGGGCTTGAGCCCCACAGCCGCCCCCGGTGCGCTCACGCGGCTCGAGGTCGCAGAGCGCTATGCGGAGCGCACCGGTCGCGACATCTCGAACATGCTCTATTACTACTGCTTCGCGCTGCTGAAGATCGGGGTCATCGTGCAACAGATCTTCTTCCGCTACGCGAAAGGCTTCACGAAAGACCCGCGCTTCGCCCAGCTCGACAAAGTCGTTGCCGGTCTGGGACGCATGGCCGTCGCGGCGGCAGATCGCGGCCGCTACTGATAGCCTAGGCGCCACGCGTGGGTGATGGGCCCACCAAGGAGAGCGCCGTGCAGCCGCAGCAGCCCCACTACGTCCTGCAGATCCACTACGTGGGTCGTCCCGCCGCCGTACAGACCTTCACCGCCGCGCGCGTGGTGGTCGGTCGGGACGGCGGCGACATCGTGTTGGGAGATACCGAGGCTTCGGCGACGCACGCCGAGCTCGAGTTTCAAAACGGCCAGCTGGTCGTGCGTGACTTGGGCAGCAGCAACGGCACGTGGAAGGACGGCCGCAACCAGCCGCAGTTCGCCATGAGCGCAGGCGAGTCGTTCACTTGCGGCAAGACGGTCATCACGGTCACGCAGATTGCAGGCGCAGCCCACCAAGCCGCAGGCGCAACCGTGATGGGCGATGGCAGCAAGATGATCGCTGAGCTCCAGCGACAGAAGGCGGCCGCCGTCGCTCCTGCGCCCGCCCCCCAGAAGAGCTCCGGTGCGCTGCCGGTCGTCTTCGGGCTCGGCGCGGTCGTGTTGCTCGGTGGTGGCGCGGCGGCCTTCTTTCTGAGCCAGACCGCCGAGCCACCCACGACCACCGCGGCCGCCGAGGTGGACGAACCGGAGCCAGAACGCGTCGAGCCCGAGGCGGCCGCAATGCCCAAGCTCGACGTCCCGATGCCGGTACCTGACGAGAAGGACCCCGACGAAGACGCACCCGTCGTCGAGAAGGACATGGGCGAGCTGTACAAGCAGGTCGGTGCCGCCACGGTCGTCATCCGCGTGCCGGGCAGCGTGGGGTCGGGGTCGATCATCGATCCCAAGGGCATCATTCTCACCAACCACCACGTCATTGACGGCGGCGAGCGGGAGGGGCTGCGCATCAAGGTCGACGTCACGCTGGGCACCTATTCCGAAGAGCTTCAGGCGTTCGAGCCTCGCGAGAAGACCCTCGAGGCGTACGTGGTCGAAGTCGACATCGACCACGACCTGGCGCTCATTCAGCTCATCGACCCGCCGGCGGACCTACCGTCCCTCGCGCTCAGCGAAAAGGCGCCGTATCCCGGGCAGCGCGTCGCGGCGGTGGGCCACGCGGGGGCAGGTCTTCTCTGGGCGCTCAAGGGAGGCGAGGTCTCCTCGACCGGCAAGCTCGCCGGACATACCGACCTGGCGCTCGACGGTGCCAGCGGCGCGCAGAAGGAGCACCTGGCCAAGCTCAAGGCCAAGATGGACAAGCAGGGACGGGTCATTCAGTCGACGGCGAAAATCTTGCCCGGCGATTCGGGGGGGCCGCTGGTCTCCACGACCGGCGAGATCGTGGGCGTCAACGCTTTCGTGCGCAACGACCGAACGACCGGGCAATGGCTGAGCTTTCACGTGCACCTCGCCGAGGTGCAGGCGCTCATGGCCGAGATTCCCGACCACCCGCTGGACTTCATTCCCGATCCCTGGGCGGTCGCCGCGACCTCGGTCCACGGCGGCGATGTGGACCTCGATGGTCGCATCGACACCGTTGTTGCCTCCAGCGGTGGCTTCGGAGGCAACTCCGCCTACTTTCTCGATCTCGACCAGAGCTCGCTGGGCAAAGGCGAGGCGCTGCCGAGCTGGGACGACCTGACCAAAGACGACGACCGCCCGTTCGACCCCGAGCTCATCGTCGTCGACGACGGTGGCAACCGGAGTGTCTGGTACGACACGGACGATGACGGGCATTTCGACGTCTACATGCTCGGTAGCGTCGGAAACCTGACCGATGCCTACCGCGTGCCCAAGGATGGCGCGGCCGTGCGAGATGGGGACCTGCTGATGCGGGAGGGACTCGACGGCAAGCTGTTCGTCGACACCGACGTCCAGGAACGGTTCGCGCGGGTCGGACCCATCGTGTTCCCCGGGGCGGTCGAGCCCGTTGGCGGCGGCGTTGCGATGCCGAATCCACGGGTGAAGGCCGAGACGTTCTTGCTGGCCGACCACGACGGCGATGGCACCAACGACACCTTCGCGGAGGCGACGTTCTTTCATCGCCGGTTCATGTTCGACCTCGATCAGAACATCGGGGCGACCTCGGGCTTCGACGTGGCGCGGAACGTCAGCACGGCGGACATCGAAGTCGTCGTGCTCGAGCAGGGGCCCTCGCGATGGGTCTGGTACGACGCTGACGATGACGGAACGCTGGAGACCGTGCTGCACACGTCGGTACTCGGCTTCGATGGTGCGAGCAAGTCGTGGGTTTCCGGAACGCCCAGCGCGGGCAACCTGGGGCGGGTGCTGCTGCGGCAGGACCTCGTCGCAGGTGAACATGCACGGGCGCGGTTTGCTGCGGCGGTGCCCAAGGCCATGCACGGTCAGGTCGCGCGCACGGGCACTGGCATCGAGAGCTTTCCGGCGCTGACGTTTGGCCCGCGCGCGAGCGTGGCCATCCGCGATGCGGCCGGGCTGACCAATGCTGTCGCGATGGTGACCGAGTATGGCCGCGACCTCGTGCTGGTCGACCTCGACGGCGACACGGCGCCCGAAGGCACCAACCATGCCGAACTGGCAAAGTTCGCGCGGGCGGGCTCCTTCGATGCGGAGTTCGCGATGCTCAAGGTGAACGAAGCGCGGTGGGCGTTCTACGACACCGACGGCAAGGACGGTTTCGACCAGGTCATCGTGGCCTCCACGCCCAAAGACCGCACGCCGACGGCCGCCTACACGGTCGCCAAGGACGGGACCGTCTCCGAGGTCGAGGCCGGCGCGTCGCTCGTGCGGACCGGTCCATTCTCGAAGACGCTGCGGGCCGCATTCGAAAGGGCTGCACCGACGCTGTTCCCCGGTCAGGTGACGGAGTAACCCACCTCGGCTGGTTGACCGCCGCGCCGGAGGGGTTAGGTTGGCTCGCGTGAACGCATCACGCATCGTGGGCGCGGCCCTGCTGTCGGTCGCGCTCGTCGCTGGGGGCTGTAACACGAGCTCCGGCGGCAACGACCGCTGGGTCACCACCGAGAACAGCGCCGTCGACATCGACTGGGATGCCGTCGCCAAGGCCTACCGGGAGGCCGAAGGCCCCGAGGACTTCGAGCGACGCGTCAACGAGATCTATACGGGGCCCGAAGTGGTCAGCGTCGGGGTTCACGACCTCGACGATGCGACCCAAGAGGTCACCGGTTTCTTCGACACCAACACCAACGGCACGATCGAAGAGGCCGAGAAGGTGTTCACGATCCGACGAAAGATCACCGGTGAAGGAACCGGCAACTATCAGGTGCAGGGCCACGGCCACTACGCCTCGTATCGCTCCCCGTTCTGGGACATCGCCGCCGGCATGGTGGTCGGCTCGATGATCTCGCGCGCGTTCAGCCCCGGTTACGCGCCCATGTATCGCCAGCCCTACTACACGCCGCCGGCGCGTCGCACCGCGCTCGTCTCTCAGCGCGATGCCTACCGCAAGGCAAACCCGGCCAAGACCAAGCCAACCCGCACGGGCTCGAAGTCGCAGTCTGGCCGCAGCTACGGGCGGCAGGGCAACAACTATGGCAAGGGCAAGCCGACCAGCCGCACGCGACCGCGCACCTCGACGCCGCGCCCGCGCACGCGAATGGGCGGACGTTTCAGGTCGCCGTCGTCGGGCGCCCGGACCCGGGTGGTTCTGGGATAGGCCGGCGTGGTCGGCATCGCCGACATCCCGTTCGTGCAGACGGAGGTTCGCATGCTGCTCGGCCTCACCGATGTGCTGCGTGCCGAGCCCGACGAGGACTTCACGGGCTTCGGATGGTGCCGGCCGACCTCGATTTGGCTCGAAGCCGAAGCCGGCGGCATGCATCGCGTGCAGGAGCCGCTGTTGATCGCGGCGCACACCCCAGACGCGCCGAAGCCGGGGCCCGTCGTGCTCGAGTTCTGGTTCGAGCACGAGGGGGATTCGCTGGTGGCCGAGGTGTCGTGGACGCGCTTTGCCGCCGAGCGAGTTGCGCCGCTGCTGGGTCCGGAGCGGGACGTCGTGCTCGCGATCTGCAATCCGCTGCGGGCGACGTTCCCCGTCCCGCCCGGCCTCGGGACGCGCCGCCTGCACGTCGCCTCGGGAGACGTCACGTCGTGGATCAGCGCGGAAGACACGCCCTACGAACGCCTCGGACTTCGCGCTGAGCACTGGAGCACGGTTCATGCTGACTGAAGCGCAACGTCTCGCCTACGCCCGACTCTTCGTCCTCAAGCTGCTGGACCTCGACGCCGACGACGGTGGCCTGCGCATGCCCGTGGTGCTTCCGGCCGAGCTCTACGCGTTCGAGCCCGTGCTCGAGCAGGCAGCGGTCGAAGGGCTCGTCGAGATCGACCGCAAGCGCGGGGAGTACCGATTGACCGAGACGGGCATCGAGCTGCTCGGCGTCCACATCGACGAAGCCGAGGCTTACATCGAGGAGTTCGACGACGCCGAGGTTGCCGACATGCTGCCCGTGCTGCGGCGGCGGAACGTCGACCCGATGCGCGTGCGGTTCCTTTGGGGTTGGTACCAGGGCGAGTTCGACGACCCGGTCTTGTTCCAGCAGCGCCGCGGTGTGCCCGCGCCGCAGGCCGACTGGGCCGCGTACATCCTCTCTCCGGCGTTCTACGGCGCCTTGGCGGAAGACTTCGGTTGAGACGACCTCCGACGAAATAGGCCGGCAACGCGCGAGGTTGCGGAAACTGTGGCCCGTGCCGCCGACGAAACCGACCCCAGCGCCCGGTTCGACCGACTCGAGGTCGCGGCGGGTCGTCACGCCGCCGACCTCGAGCGTTGGCTCGACGCCATGACGCAGATGCGGGTGCTCGCGGCCGAGCGCGAGCCGCTGCGCCTGCGCTTCGCCGCGTCGTGGCTTCGGGCCGGGGCCGGGGCGGCCGTGGAGCGGGGGGACGCGGTCGAGAACGACCGCGCTGCGTACCTGTGGTCGTTGGGGGCCGCGCACGCCGAGCGTCCGCACGCAGCGGTGCTTCTGGGACATTGCTATCGCGAGGGTCGCGGGGCTCCACGTTCGCTTCGTCGCGCGCGCCGCTGGTATCGCCACGCGGCCGCGGCAGGCTCCATCGAGGCTGCGTTTTGGCTGCGCGAAACGCAGAGCCGCCTGCCGCGGTGGCTGCTCTATCGCGGGCCGGCCCTCGAGTGGGTGGGGCTTGCGATGCTGCTCGCCCACCTCGCCTTCATGCCGTGGGTGTTCCACCCGGTCGCGTTGTTGGTCTACGTCCTGATCGCGTTCGTTGGGCAGTTGCTCCTGCGCTGGGCGTTCGAGCGCGTCACGCCACGCGCGGAGCACGAGGACGTCAGTACCGGCACCGAACTGGTGGATAGCCTGGTCGCGCGTCCGTGGCAGACGCTCGCAGTCGCGGGGGAAGACGGCCTCGTGCTCGTCCCGCTTCTCACGATGGGTCATCTGCTCGGTTCGTCGCTCTGGGTCGCGCCCGTCGCTGGCTTGCTTTTCGGGCTGCTGCACTTCCCCAACTTCTCGTGGCGAGGCTGCGTGGCCAAGGGGTTGACCTATGCCCTGGCGGTCGCGCTCATCGTGCCCTGGGGCGGCGTTGCGGCCATCGCCATCGGTCACGTCTTGCTCGACGGCTTCATTGTTACCGTTGCGTGGCTCGATCGCTCACGCGCGCGTCGAAGCCACGTCGGGTCCGGGTAGCTGTTCTGCGTACGCGGCCAGGCCAAACACCCCGCCGGTGTGCAGGAAGAGGACGTTCTTCATGCCGGAGAACCGTGCCCCGACTTCGGACACCAGCCCGTGGAACGCCTTTCCGCTGTACACCGGCTCGAGCACGATACCCTCGGTCCGCGCGAGGTCGATCAGGGTCGCCCTCTCGTCGGGAGCGCTGATGCCGTACCCGCCGCCGATATAGCCGTCGAGCAGGCCGATGTCTTCGGCCTGCACGCGGACGGGCAATCCATAGCGTTCGATCGTCTCGGCACACAGGCGGGCAATCTTCTCGCGGAAGAACGGGACCGAATCGCAGACCGGCACGCCGACGACGGCGCCTTCGAAGCCGAATAGCCGGGCTCCGAGCTCGATGCCCGCCGCGGTTCCGCCGCTCCCGACACCGCTGACGATCGCGTCGAACGTCACGCTGAGCGCGGCCTGGGCCTGGACGACTTCCTGCATCGCCTCGATGTAGCCCCAGCAGCCGCTGGGCATCGAGCACCCCTCAGCAATGACGAACGGCGCGCGTCCTTCGGCACGCAGGGCCTCAGCACGGTCCTTCATCATGGCGTCCTTGTCGACGTAGGCCTCTGCAGAGACCTGGTGCACCCGTGCCCCGAGCACTGCATCGAGCAGCAGATTGCCTTCGGTCCGCGTAGGGACGTCCCCACGCAAGAAGAGCTCGACGTCGAGCCCGAGTCGACGGGCGACGACGACGGTCGTGCGCGCGTGGTTCGACTGCAGGCCACCGCACGTGATCAGCGTGTCGACTCCCGCGCGCTGCGCTTCGGCCACCGTGTACTGCAGCTTGCGAATCTTGTTGCCGCTCTCTGCAGCTCCGGTCTGGTCGTCACGCTTGACCCAAAGGGCGGGGCCGCCCAGACGTGCGCTCAGCCGAGGCAGCGGAACGATCGGGGTTTGCAGCCGGGCGAGGTCGAGGCGTTCGGGCAGGGCGCCATCCCAAGGCATGATTGGACTATAGCGGGTCGGCGAGTCCGCGTTCGCGTGCCCAGGCGAGCACGGCCTGGGCTGCCTCGTCTTGTTCGACGCTGCGGTAGGCCTTCACGGCAGCCTCGACCGACGCCTTTGCCGAGGGGGCGTCGCCCTGAGCCTGCTGCAGCTGCGCCGAGGCCTTGTGTACGTCGCCGGCCATCGAAGGGTCGACGCTGCCATGCGCGACGATGGCGCGTGCTTCTGTCAGCCGCGTTTGGGCCTGGGCGAGGTCGTGGGCTTCGAGGTCGAGTTCGGCGAGCGGGAGAAGGCTGTAGAGCAGGTCGGGATGTGCAGGCTGAAGCACTGAGCGATCGATGGCCAGCGCTCGCTCGAACGAGGTCCGCGCTCGCTCGGGCTGGCCGCGCTTGCGGTCGAGAAAGCCTAGGTTGCTGTGCACCACCGCGACGTCGCCGTGCTTGGGCCCGAGAACGCGTTCGCGCAGGTCGAGGGCCTGGCGATAGTGGTCGGCAGCAGCGTCGAAGCGGCCGAGGTTCTCCTCGGCGATCGCAACGTGCAGCCAGTCGTACGCGAGCTGGAGGTTGTCGGGTCCGAGGGCCTCGCGGTTGATCTCGAGCGCGCGCTCCGCGAGCGGCAGGGCGGCCTCGTACTCGCCGGCGCGGTTGAGTAGCGACGCATGGTTGCCCAGCGTGCGGGCATGGGGAGCAGAGCGAGCTCCGCGGGTGCGCTCGAGCACCGTAGCGGCCTCGACGTAGTGCTGCTTGGCGTCGTCGAGTCTGCCTTGGCTCGCTTCGAGGCCGGCGAGGGAGTCCAGCGCCTGCCCGAGATGCGGGTGGGCGTCGCCGAGACCATCGCGCAGGATTCGAACGGCTTCCTGCGCGGTCGGGATCGCGGGCCCACGGTCTTGGGTCTCGGCGATGTACAGCGCCTGCTGGAGCAACGCGGCTCCGACCTTGGGATGTGCCGGGCCGTATGTGTCCCGTCGCGTCTGCGTGGCCTCGGCGGCGGCCGCGTTCGCTCCATCGACGTCGCCGCGGGCGCTGTGCACTTCGGCGAGCAGGAGCAGCGCGGTGGCCAAGGCGTCGGGAGGGGTGCCGGCGTGCGTGCGACGGTGTTCCACCGCGCGCTGTAGGGCACGCTCGGCATCCAGAAGCTCGTTCTTGCCAAACAGGATCATGCCTTCGGCCAGCGCAAGGTCTCCGTGCAGCGGGTCGAGAGCGTCGTCGGGCTGGCGGTCGCGCGCGAGCTCGAACCACACCGTGGCGCGCTCGGGTTGTTCGAGATGGGCGGCGGTGATCCCGGCGAGCTTTGCAGCGGCGCGAGCAGCCTGCGGGCGGTCGCCACCGCGCTCGGCTTCGTTGTAGGCCACGCGAAAGGCGTCGGCTGAGGTTTCGTACTCGCCGAGATCCTCGAGGACGGCGCCCTCGAGCGCGTGGACGCGGGCGAGCGTGGGACCGTGGCCGACGGCGCTGGCCCGCGCATGCAGGCGCTCGAGGCGGGTGCGGGCCTCTGCCGATCGTCCGACCGCGCGCAGCGGCGTGACGGCCGCAAGCTCGAGCTCGATCGCATGCTGGGCCGCGACGCGTTCCGCCGCGGGAGCACGTGCACTCTTGGCGCGCAACCAGTCTTGGTCGCTGCAACGCGTCAGCGACGGAAGCTGGGCGAGCAGGTCCGGCACGGCTCGAGCAATCGTCTCCGAGGGCGTCAGCAGCGTGTCGAGCGTGGCGTCGAACGAGGCATGCGCCTCCGCGAGACACGCGGCGCGGACCTCTTGCCAGGGGGCTCCCATGCCGCTGTGCATTGCGCGGCAGCCTGCGTCCATGCGCGCAGCCCAAGCGTCGGCGTAGCGGTCGAGTGCATCGCGAGCCACCGATGCCATCTTCGGATCCTCTGTCAAGGCGTCGGCCACCGCGGCGCGGCGCGCATCGTCCCAGGCGATGCTACCCCGGGCCGGCGGGCACGGGTCCGCGCGGTTGGCCAACGCATAGGCGCCTCCGCCGATCGCGGCGAACAGTCCGGCCGCCAACGCGATGGTTTTCCAGCGGCCAGAAGGGTTGAGCTGGCGGTGCAGCGCGTTGAGCAGAGGCTTCATCGACGGGTGTCGCGCGCCGGGGTCGACCGACATGCCGCGCCGAAGGGCCGATTCGATGCCTCGCGGTAGCTCACGGGCGGACGCTGGGCTCTGTACGTCGACCTCGCCACTGATCCAGGCCGCAAGCTCGACGCCATCGAAGGGATGGGTGCCGTACAGCGCCTCCCAGGTGACGACGCAAAACGAGAACTGGTCGGATGCCGCCGTGACCGGTTCACCCAGGCGCTGCTCGGGGCTCATGTACGCCGGCGTGCCTAGAACGGCGCCGGTCACGGTGATGTTGGGACCATTGACCGACGTGGCATCTTCCAGCGCTACGCCGTCGGCCGCCCCATCGACGCGCGCAAGCCCGAAATCGGCCACGCGGACTCGGTCGTCCTGTCCCAAGAGGGCATTCGCGGGTTTGAAGTCTCGGTGCACCAGCCCCAGCGTGTGGGCCGCTGCGAGACCCTGTCCTGCCTGCAGCAGCAGCCGTAGTCGAGGGCGCCACTCTCGGTCCTGTCGCGCGAACGCGTCGCGCAAGGTCCCGCCCTCGACGAGCTCCATGGCAATGAAGACGAAGTCGTCTTCTTCCCCGGCGTCATGGACGGTGACGACGTTGGGGTGTGCGAGCTGTGCAAGCGTTCGCGCTTCTCGCAGCAGTCGCGTTTCCTGTTCGGCACCGAAGCGATCGCGACGCACCAGTTTGAGCGCGACACGGCGGGCGAGCGTGTCGTCATCGGCGGCCCAGACCTGGCCCATGCCCCCCTCGCCGAGCTTTTCCTGCAGTCGGAAGCGGCCGATGCGGCGCGGCGTGGTCGGTCGATCGCCTTTGACCCACGCCGGCAGCGTTGGGACGCCTTGCTCGTCGGTGGCGCTGCGCTCCGCGTCGTCCGACCGCATACGTGCAGGATACCGCCGGCCGCGTGGTAAAGTCGGGGCGGTGACCGACGAATTCGAGCTCCTGCGGGCCTGGAAGGCCGGGGATCGAGACGCCGGCGACCGGGTGCTGGCCGGCATCGTCCCGGTGATCCGTCGTTTCTTCCGGAACAAGGTCGGTCACGAGGTCGACGAACTCACGCAGAACACGGTGTTGGACTGCGTTCGCAGCCTCGACCGCTTCGAGGGGCGCTCGAGCTTTCGGACCTACGCGCTCTCCGTCGCCCGGCGTCAGCTCATCGCGTTCTATCGGGAGCGACAGAAGAACGGGGGCGTCAGCGACATCGACCAGATGAGCATTGCCGAGATGTGCGTGTCGCCGAGCTCGCTGCGCGCGCGCCAGCAGGAGCACGTGTTCTTGCTTCAGGCGCTGCGCGAAGTTCCGCTGGAGCTGCAGATGGTGCTCGAGTTGCACTACTGGGAGTCGATGTCGACCCAGGAGATTTCCGAGGTGCTCGAGATCCCGCAGGGCACGGTCAAGAGCCGACTTCGTCGCGCGCGGGAAGCGGTTGCAATGCGGCTGCGGTCGCTGGACCCGCTGGCCGCGCGGGTCGATGACGTGGTCGAGCGCTTCGACGACTGGGCCCAGAGCCTGCGCGGCTTGATGGACCGCTGAGGTTGAGGTCAGGTCGACGCGACCCGCTCGACGACGATTGGCGTGGGCTTGGCTGCGGCGTTTCGGACGGTGAAGGCCTCGCGAATGCGTGCGGCGGCCGTCTGTGCCTGGCCTTCGGTGCGGGCATGCACCACACACAGCGGGGCGTCGGGGCCGACGTCTTCCCCGATGCCAGCGACCGCGGACAATCCAACGAGCGGGTCGACGTCATCGCTGGCTTTGCGACGCCCACCGCCAAGGTCGACGACGGCAATGCCGACACCGCGGGTGTCGATCGACTCGACCTTGCCGGCGTGTTCGGGGACGACGGCGAGCGTGACGCTGGGCAGGGGGAGGTGCGTCTGCGGTGCTTGGAGAAGGTCGGCGGGTCCGCCCAGTGCAGTGACCATCTTGGCGAAATGCTCCGCGGCCGTGCCGTCGTCGAGCTTGGCCTGGAGGTCGGCCCGGGCCGCTTCGTCGGTGGGATAGAGGTCCACGCCAACGAGCAGCTCGGAGGCGAGTGCGAGCGTGACCTCGTGCAGCCGTGGGTCGCGGGTCCCGGTGCCGACGAGATAGTCGATCGCCTCACGGGTCTCGATCGCGTTGCCCGCGGTACGGCCGAGGACTTCGTTCATGTCCGTGAGCAGCGCGGTGGTGGGTAGGCCTGCGCCGCTGGCTACGTCGACCAGGCTCTTCGCGAGCTCCTTGGCCATCTCGTACTGGGCCGCGAACGCGCCCGATCCGAACTTCACGTCGATGACCAGCCGGTGCAGACCGGCGGCGAGCTTCTTGGAGAGGATGGACCCGGTGATGAGGGGGATCGACTCGACCGTGGCCGTGACGTCGCGGATGGCATAGAAGCGCCGGTCTGCGGGCGCGATGTCGCCGGTTTGGCCGATGATGGCGCAGCCCGCTTCTCGCAAGACGTCACCCCACAGTTTGGCGCTGGGCTTGGCGGTGTAGCCGGGAATGGCCTCGAGCTTGTCGAGCGTGCCGCCGGTGTGTCCGAGGCCGCGGCCGGAGATCATCGGGACCACGGCGCCGCACGCCGCGAGCATCGGCGCGAGCATGAGGCTGACCTTGTCACCCACGCCGCCGGTGCTGTGCTTGTCGACGATGGGCTTGTCGAAGTCGTGTTTCGCCCAGTCGAGCACGTCGCCCGAGTGGGTCATCGCGCGGGTCAGCGCGATGCGCTCGTCCATGGACATCCCCTGGAAGAACACGGCCATCGCAAACGCGGCGACTTGCCCCTCGGAGAAGTGATCGTGCGTGAGCCCGTCGACGAAGAACTGAATCTCCTCGCGGCTGAGCGCGCCGCCGTCACGCTTGCGGCGGATGATCTCTTGCGGAAGGAACGTTGGCGCGGTCATGACTCACTCTCCGTAGGGAACCCAGATGTTCTTGACCTGCACGGCTTCGCGCAGGAACTCGCGGCCTTCGCCGTGCCGGGGGTTCATCCAGTCGCGCTGGCGGCCGTCGTTGACCCACGTACGCTTCATGTTGCCGATCGAGAGGGCCTCGACCGCCTTGCTGCCCGCTTCGGGGCCGACGTACCAGAGGGCGTCGACCTCGTCGTGCCCGGCGAGCACCGAGATGAGCCCATCGCGGTCGCCGGTGACGATGTTGAGCACGCCGCCGGGCAGGTCCGACGTGTCGAGCACTTGGTAGAGGTCGGTCGCCGCCAGCGGAACGCGCTGCGAGGGAATGGCGACCACCCGGTTCCCCGCGACGATGGCGGGCGCGACCAGAGACACGAAGCCCAGGAGGGGGCGCTCGTCGGGGCAGGCGATGCCGACGATGCCGATCGGCTCGTTCATCGCCAGCGTCACGTTGCGAAGCGGGGGCGCGTGGACGCGGCCTTCGAACTTGTCGGCCCAGGCGCCGTAGCTGAAGAGGCGGCGCACCGTGGCGGCAACTTCGGCCGCCGCGTCGTCGGCCGAGGTGCCGGTCATCGCTTCGAGGCGAGCGGCAAACTCGGACGCGCGCGCCTCGAGGTTCTCGGCGATGTAGTAGAGGATTTGCGCCTTGTTGTGCGCCGTGGCGCTGGCCCAGCTGGTCTGCTTGCGGGCGGCCTCGACGGCGTTGCGGATGTCCTTGCGGTTGCCTTCGGCCGCTTCGCCGACGAGCACGCCGCCCGGCGAGACGATCGAGCGCGAGTAGCCGCCGTCGGGGCGGGATTGCTTGCCGCCGATGTACAGCTTGGGCGTGCGGTCGAGGCCGCCGGCTGGGCTTGCGCCCTCGGGCAGCGCGCCGGGGTAGGGCGCTGCAGCCTCCTCGGTCTCGGGGTACTTCGGCAGGCCCTCGACGAAGTCGGGCTGCACGTACGCGTGCATGCCTTCGATGCCGCCTTCGCGCCCAAAGCCCGACTCGCGGAAGCCTCCGAAGCCGCAGGCCGCGTCGAACATGTTGGTGGAGTTGATCCACACGACGCCAGCCTTGATCCGCGGCGCAAGGTCGAGCGCCTGGTTGATGCTCTCGCTCCACACGCTGGCGGCGAGGCCGTACTTGGTGTTGTTGGCGATCTTGACCGCTTCGCTGGGCGTCCGGAACGTCATCGCGACCAAGACGGGCCCGAAGATCTCCTCCTGCGCGACGGTGGAGGCCGGCTCGACGCCGGTGAGCAGGGTGGGCGGGTAGAAGCAGCCGTCCCCACTCGAAGTAAGGGGACATCCGCCGCTGGGCTGGTGCAGCGTCGCGCCCTCGCGCACACCCTGCTGGACGAGGCTGTCGATGCGCTCGACCTGCACGGGCGCCACGATCGCGCCCACGTCGACGCACTTGTCGAGCGGGTTGCCCACCCGAAGCGTCTCCATGCGGGCCTTGAGCTTGGCGATCATGGCGTCGGCGATGTCCTCCTGCAGGAGGAGACGCGAGCCGGCGCAGCACACCTGCCCCTGGTTGAACCAGATCGCATCGACCACGCCCTCGACGGCCGAGTCGAGGTCGGCGTCGTTGAACACGATGAACGGCGACTTGCCGCCCAGCTCGAGCGTGAGGTGCTTGCCGCTGCCTGCGGTGGCCTTGCGGATGATCTTGCCGACCTCGGTCGAGCCGGTGAACGCGACCTTGTCGACGCCGTCGTGCTCGACCAGCGCCGCTCCGGTGCTGCCTTCACCCGTGATGATGTTGACCACGCCCGGCGGCAGGCCGGCCTTTTGGCACAGCTCGGCGAAGAGCAGCGCCGAGAGGCTGGTGAACTCGGCCGGCTTGAGCACGACCGTGTTGCCCGCGGCGATGGCCGGCGCGATCTTCCAGGCCAGCATCAGCAGTGGGAAGTTCCAGGGGATGACCTGGCCGACGACGCCGACGGGCGCCATGCCGGCGAGCTCGGTCTCAAAGAGCTGTGCCCAGCCGGCGTGGTGGTAGAAGTGCCGCGAGACCAGCGGGATGTCGATGTCGCGGGTTTCGCGAATCGGCTTACCGTTGTCCATCGTTTCCACGCCCGCGCGCCGCCGCGAGTGCCGCTGCCCCAGCCGCGC
>CAYSPB010000114.1:0-18421 GCA_964432695.1 uncultured Nannocystaceae bacterium | reverse complement strand
CGACATGTACACGGGCGCACGTTCCCGAGTTGGGAAGTCCACGTTGCCCAACTCGGGCACGCGAGGGAATGGGACCCCAGACGTCGCTGTTAGACTGCGGCCATGTCGGCCCTCGCGGAGCTCATCCAGGACGCTGGCGTACCGATCAGCCGCACCCCACAGCGTCTGCGCGACCTGCCCGTGACGCTCTCCAAGGACCGCCGGGTCGAGCTCGAGATGGTTCTGCACCTGCGCGATGGATTTCGTGCCCTCGGTGGTGCGCTGCTGGTTCGCCCCTCGATCAGCGTCGGCACGACCCAGGGCATCGCAGCGTGGAATCGCCTGAGCGGATGGCGACGCCCATACGCGAAATCGAGCGAGCTGCTGTTCTTCGCCGAGGACATCGTCGGACACCAGTTCGGGCTGTACCGCGACGAGATCGTTCGCTTCAATCCCGAGCGGGGCACCTTCGAGCACTACGCGTTCAAGCTGGAGCGATGGGCTCAGCGCGTTCTCGGAGAACGCATCGAGCTGGGAGAGGCCGTGGTCGAGGGCTGGGTCGAGGTGGGCAACCCCGCGCTCGAGACCACGCAAAAGCTTCAACCCAGCCACCCCGCCCTGCTCGAACGCGACGACGTCGTCACCCATACGCTGCGCGACGACGTCGACCTCATGACGCGATACGCACGGCTGTTCCAGGAGACGGCCGCCGCGGGTGGCGACCCCACCGCCCTCGATCTGTGGTGGTGGAACGAGGACGACCCGCTCGCGACGCGAGACGTCGCCGAATCGCCGCCCTCCCCCGACGACGCGTAGCCGCTCCTCCATGTCCGCCCCCGCGCGGACCCAGCCACAAAAAACCGGGCTCTCGTCTGATCTCTCGGTGCGCCCGACAAGCTCGAAATCTGCCGCTCCTGCGAATGCATGAGGCGGGAACTTTCCGCGAAGGATCGGGAACTGGGGACCATGGAGTGGTTTGTCGGCGGATGTCCCCTTGGGCGCTCGCCGAAGGCAAGGTCCCGCGCGCCGACCCGCCTGCCCAGGGACCTTCGCAGCCCAATCGACAGCGGAGTTTCGAACCATGTCCTCGTCCCCCGATCCGTTCCCCTCGGTCGCCATCATCGTGACGGCGCTCCTGTCCCTCGTGGGCACTGCGTGCCCTGCCGACCCCGTAGACGCCTCAGACGCCTCAGACGCCGCGGACGGTGAGCAGGCGGAGTCGTCTTCGACCGGCGGGACCACGCCGGATCAACCTTCAACCACATCCCCACCGGGAACCTCATCGGATCCGGCAGGTGAGTCTTCATCGGGTGCGGATGACGACGGTGCGAGCGGACCGGCAGACACGGGCAATGACCCCGGAAGCTCGGGTTCCGACGAGGACACCGGAGGCACACCGCCAGATGGAACGTGTCCGTCCGAGGCGCTCGACACCCCCACGTTCTCCGTCGAAGGAAACAACACAACGACGGCAGACGACGTCACGCTCTCCTGCTCGAGCGGGGGCGGCGGCAACGACATGACGTTCTCGTTCACGACCGGCCCCGCCGGGCTCTACCGGTTTCAAGTGACTTCCGACTTCACCCCAACCCTCGCGCTGCTCGATGGTTGTGACGGCGCGGAGATCGCGTGTAGTGCCGCCGACAAGTTCTCTGAGTTCGACATCGTTCCCACAATCACGCGCGAGCTTCCAGGGTCGACGGACTACGTGGTGGCTATCGACAGCGCCTCCGGAGACGTCGGGGAGTTCCTCCTGGAAGGCGGTCTGCTCGAGAATGCCGAAGCTCTCCCCTCAGACTTCTGCGAGAACTTCGGTGGCGCTTCCTGCGACATGGAGGGACCGGGAGTCTCGGCCGTCAGCGGAACACTCGGCTGCGACGTCGAATCCGGGGAGTTTGGCTACCTCGACATCTACGAGGTCGACGTCAATGCTGGCGATTGCATCTATGCATCCGTCGACAACATCGACGCGACCGCCGGAGCAACGGGTGTCGAGGCGGCCAGCATCTCGCTCGTTCTCTACGAATCGGCGGGCATCCGGCCCTTCTTCGACAACGTCCCGTGCACAGATCCGTCAACGACAGGCTCATGCGCAGAGGGTGGGATGACCGCAGCAGAAAGCGGATCGATTCGTGTTGTCGTCTACGGGTCGACGCCCGCCGGCTGCATGGACAGCTTCCCTTACACGCTGAGCGTCGCGGTCAACGGTACGGACGTCGACCTCAGTGGCGGACCCGTCGTTGAGGACGTCTACGGCGTTTGTATATACTGATGCCGCGCGCGGCGATGTCATCAGGCGGACCCGCGCAGGATGACATCGCCGGTGGGGCCCGCAGCCTCGGCGCTACATCGTGTAGTCACCGCTGGCGGTGTGGCAGGCCCAAACCCCACCGTAGTTCTGCCACGTCCCGTTCTCGGACGCGGCCCCCAAGAAGTTGACCGTGCACGGGTCACCGACCTGTCGCTGTGCCGTCTCGTCCGAGATGAAGCACATCTGCGCCTTGCGTCCGGCGTGATTGAAGGTGCACGGAGCAACCTTGGGCGTATTCTTCTTCTTTTTTGCGGCTCGTGCTTCGGGCGCTGCAGCCTTCGAGGAGGTCACGTTGACGGTACCGGTGAGGCAGACGACGACAGCCAGGAGAATGGTCTTCATGACTGCAACCTTCGGCTCTACGCCCGGAGACTCCACCCCACACGCGAGCTGTGACAGACCCCTGTCGCGGCCCGCTCGACCGCTCTGCAGGCACGACGCGTGAGCAACGTGGTCTTTCCAAAGGCTTCGGATTTTGAAGATTTAAAGTTGTGCGTGCAATCGCCTATCAATGCGACGTGTGCGCAGCGCGGGGGCGCGCGCTCACCCTTCGAAACCGAGCGGCAGCATGCGCAGCGCACCGAGCACGACCATCGAAGCATCGAGCATCTCCGGGGGTGTTTCGACCGCACGCCATGCCTGCTCGGGGCGCGCGAGGATCATCGCCGCCACGGTGGTGTCCCGAAGTCGAACCTGCCCCACGGCGTGCGGCAGATGACGACGGATCCGATCGTATACGCTGCGCCACATCAGCACCTCGACCTCGAGTCGTCCACCCACGAACGATGCATGCTGAGGCGTGAGCGTGCCGCCGAGGTTGGCTGCCAAGGACCCCTGCATCGCAAAGACCCATGACCCACCCGTCCCATCTTCGAACGTGCAGTCGATTGTGACGACGTCGTGGAACTCCTCCGTCACGGCGGCGTAGTCCTGCCGCCCCGTCGGCTCTCGCAGCGCCTTGCATCGACCCGTCCACGCCCGACCGTCCACGCGCATGGCCATCGTCAGGTCGACGCGCTCCGAGGGCCGTGCGAGGCCATCAGGGGACAAGCCCGTGCTTGCGTTCGGTGCCGGGGTGCGGTCGAGCGTGGTCTGCTCGAAGTGATACGCACCGAGATCGAAATCGCCCCGCTTCCCGCCCGTCCGCTCGAGCATCTCGCCGTCGGCCTGCAGCTTCGGGTCGACGACCTTTGCCGTCGACTTGTGCCCGATGCAGCCACCGAGTCCGAGAAACAGCGCGACACAGACCCACGGACGCATCGGGCGGAGCATACGTCGTACCGACCCCGCCCGCGGATTTGAAGGGCTCGGCGCGCATGCGGGATACTCACGGCATGACGCGCTTTGCCCTGGGAAGGGCGAGACCTGCCCCGACGGCATGAGCTGCGAAGGCGGCCTGTGCTTCCACCTCCCGGCCCAGTGACGCGCGCTCGAATGAGATGAGAAACGAGGGAGAGCTCAGCCCTTCTTTTTTTCTTCTTGCCGCCCGAGCCCGGCGCTGTCGAAGAAGGACCTGGTCCCGTGCTTCTCGCCGTCCTTGAAAGCGCCCCTTGCTTCCAGTTCTCGATGTCGTGCCACATGGTCCAAGGACCATGGCGTTTGCCATCCTGGTAGTCCCCCTCACGCCACTTTTGCTCGGTCCCGTCGTGCCGACGAATGAATCGGCCATGGCGGACTCCGACGCCTCGTTGCCCGTGGGTGGACCCACCGTGCAGAGCAGTGCCGATAGCGCACGCCAGACCGGGAATGCTCGGAGGCGCCGCCTTCAGCGGGCGCGGCCTCAGCGGCGTCCGCCCGGGGCCTCGCCTCCCGTCAGCTCGTCGCACCCAGGCGCGAAGAGAAGAAGAGCAGCGGCGACAGTGCAACCCGCGACGGACATCGAACGACGCCGGTTGCACACGCGCCACGCTGCTGCCGATTTTTTTCGGCGTGCCGTCAGATCGTCACGCGGCACCGCAAAGACGCAGCATGACCCGAACAGCGACGATGACCTGCGTGCGATGGGCCCTGCCCCTCCTGGGCGTCCTGAGCCTCACGACCGCGTGCGACGATGGCGACCCGGAACCGGTCGATATCGAAGCCCTCCAGGAAGAAGGTGCAATCGTCTACCTCGACGACCTCACGACCGAGCCCGAAGCCGCGGGCGACGATGCCGAGGACGCGACGGCGCCCGCCGACGACGCTGCGGATGGCTTCACCGCCGAACCAGACACGGCGGAAGCCAGCTGGTACTGCGGCAACTTCTGCCCGCTGTTCACCGTGCCCGTGGGTGTGGGCTGTAGCACCGGGTGCCCAGGCACGTGCCCGAACATGGTGGCGTGCGAGTTCTTCGTGCCCAATCCCGAGGCCGAGATCACCGGGACACCCTCCGTCGTGGAGGTTTCGCCGGGCACGTTGGGCACCACCCAGGTTTGCTGGGACACGCAGGGCCTGAACTACCCGGTTTGGATCCGCGTGCGCGTCAACGGCGGCCCTGGGCAGCTCTTCACCAAGGAAAGCGACAACGGCTCCGAGTGCGAGCAAGCACCGTGGATTCAGGCCGGCAACTCGTACGAGTTCAGTATTCGCGACGACAACAACGACTTCTCGCAGGTCTACGCGTCCACCACCATCACCGGCGTTCAAGGCCCCGACACCTCGACCGGTGGCGACGACGGCGGCGACTCTGGAGACTCGGGCGACTTCGGCTGCGGGGATTGCCCAGGCAACTGGACCTGCCACTGCTTTGACCAGTGCCGGCCCCCCGGATCGATCTGCCCGTAGCACGCACGAGCCTCATGCAGCTCGTGCCCAAGGAGCGCCGGCCGTCAGCTGTTAGGCTGCGGCCGGCGATGGCGTCTTCCCGCCCAACTCGCGCCCGGCAGAAGCCGCATTCCGCGTGGACACCGGCTTCGGTTCGAGACGCGTTCGAGCGGCGCCCCGCCGACCTCGACCGACTCGCGCGACGATTGTTGCGCGAGCTACCGGCATTGGTTGGCCGCGAGTTGCTGCCGTGGAGCGGGCACTACGACCGCCACACCACGTCGTTGGCCGAGGACGTCGTGCAGGACGTGATGCTCAAGCTGTTCGCCGACGACGGACGCGTCCTGCGGGTCTGGGATCCCGAACGCGGCCTCACCCTCGTTGGTTTTCTGCGTCGCGTAGTTCGCTTTCACGTGCTGCAGCTGTTTCGCTCGGCGAACAAAAACCCGTGGCGCGACCGGCCCTACGACGAAAAAACCGAACGCCCGCAGATCAGCACCAGCGCGCTCCTGCACCAGCTGTGGCTGTGGGAAGTTCGTGACCTCCTCCTCGAGGCCGAGGATGAGCGGGGACGTGCGCTGTATGTTGGCCTGTACGTCGAACAGCAATCCGCAGACGAGCTCGCGCAAGCCCACGCCATGACGCGCGACGCGGTCTATCAGTGGCGGGCGCGCTTCAAGCGACGCGCGAGCAGACTGCTACAGTCCACCCATCGCGATGGGCGGGGCATGCCATGACCGATGATGTCGACCCACAAGACGTCGAGCAGGCACTGCAGGCCATGGCCGGGTTCGACCGGCAGTCCGCCGCCATCGACGATGCGGAGCGCGACGGCCTCCAGCCCGACCTTCCGGCGCTATCGATCGAAGCCGAGGATGCGATCGTCGCCCGCGTCTTGGGTCCCCGTTCGGAGGCCGACGTACCGACCGCTGCCGCGTCACGTCGCCGATGGGGATGGGGATGGGGATGGGCGGCCGCCGCGTGCACGCTCGCCGCAGCCGCGCTCATGCTCTGGTTTGCGCGCCCCCCCTCCACGCCGCCGGTCGAACGAGACGCTGCCATCTCCGCTACGCTCCAGCTCGGCGGAACGGCCCGCGTCCTCGGTGGAGAGGACACCCCGAGGCGCTACGGACCTGGCGACGACTTCGTCCTGCAGCTGACGTTCGAGACCGTTCCGAGCGCGCCGCCCTTCGTGCATCTGCGGGCCACCGACATCCATGGCGGTCGTCAGGTCATCTCCCTCCCCCGCGCCGATGACGGGCGCTACGTCCGCATCACCGGCGTGATCAGTGAGCAGCTGGCTCCGGGTCGGTGGGTCCTCGAGGTCCGCTACGGCCCAGCAAGCGCATGCTCGGCCGACGCAGACGCGGCCTGCCACAGCGCGGAAGCGACGATCGACGTTGCCTCGGAATGAGCACCCGATGTGGGTCGGCCTAGCCCTCGCGCTGCTGTGTGGTGGATGCATCGAAGCGCCGCCCTCCACGGCCGACGCCAGCATCACCGAGCGGTACGATCCGCAGTGGGCCGGATGCGTGGACGTGGGACGGGCCGGATGTCGCCTCATCGACCCTACACTCGTGGTCTGGCTTCCCGATGAGCACTCGTGGACGTGGACGCTCGACGAGCACGCCGTCGAGCCCACCCGAGAACATGTCGCGGACGGGACCCGCTTTACCTTCGACGTCTCCGCGCTCGACGAGCCGGCCTCGCTCCGGCTTCACGAGGGCGAGGCCGCAGCTTGGGCGCTGGAGCTCCTGCCGCGCCGGCTGGAGCCCGAGAACCTCGGACGGGACGTCGTCGAAGGGCTTCGTGCGGACGCGCCAGAGGCCCGGAATGCGCTGGCGAACGAACTTCTCGCCGAGCCGACCGGCGACCCCGCGAACGAACTGCTGCGCATCCACGTCGCGCGGCGACTCCGCTTCGATGCCCGCGACCCCGGCGGCTCGATCGAGGCGATGCTTCCCTTGCTCGAGCGAGAGGGGGAGCTCGCCGGCATGCTGGGTGCCTGGGACGTCCGCTGTGAAGCCGCGCTCGTCGGACTCTTCATCGGCACGCAGCTCGAGCGACCGCCGGTCGTCGAGCGATGGCGAGACCTCGAATCGGAATGTCGCGCACGAGCGCCCGGGCTTGCCGGTCGATTCGACCACCATCTCGGCACCCACGCCCGGCACGTCGGTCACTACGAAGACGCCGAGCGCCGACTCGACCGCGCGACCGCCACGGCCCTGCGCCTACAGCCGCACCACATCTTCGAGACCGAACTCGAAAAGCTGGATCTGTACGTTCGAACGGCACGCTGGTCCTCTGCTCGAACCCAGATCGAGCGTCTCGATGGGCTGGGGCTCAGCGCATGCGACCGCGCGCTGAGCGGGTCGGAGGTGGGTTTTGCCCGCGTTCGCGCTCGACAAGGCGGCGGTGACCTCGGAGACCCGAGGCCCGGACTCCACGCTGCACTGAACGCCCACGAGACGATGCCGTGCAAGAACGTGACGCGGGCCGCGAACGACCGCCTCAAGCTTGGATATGCCGCAGCACTCGACGGAGACGGCGCCGCGCTGCGCACCATCGTCGAGTCTCTCTCGACCGCGAAGCTCAGCGGCAAGCATCGCCTGCAGCATGCCGAGCTACAGATGCAGCTCGCCGTCTTCGAACAGCGCTACGACGAGGTGCCCGGGCTCTTGGCCCAGCTCGACGATGCGCTCGACCGCGGAGAACCGGAGGCCCGCTGGCGAGTGTGGATGGTGGCTGCCGACGCTGCCGAACGCAGTGGAGACGTCGACCGCGCGCTTGCGGCCTATGCGTCCGCGGAGGCCGTCCTCGATACGCTGTGGCGCGGCGTGGGCTCCGACTCACTACGCGCGCGATGGCTGGCGTCGTTTCGGCGCAGCGCGATCGGGGCCATGAAGCTCCACCGCGCGCAGGGTAACGACGAGGCGGCGGCCTGCGCGGCACGACGCGCTCGACTACGTGCGCTCCTTCCTCCGCAGTCGGCGCCCTGCGACAGGACGTGGGCACGTCGCGCCGACGAGGCCGTGTTCCTGATCGTTCCCGCCGATGATCGGTGGAGCGTGTTTATCGTCGAGGACGACCGCGTCGTCGAAGCGACCGACGTCGTGCCGCCCAGCAGCGAGCACGAAGGGTGGTGGGACCCGTGGGATGACGTACTCGCGCGAGCGCGACGCGTCCGCATTCTCGCTGCGGGCGAGGCTCTGATGGCGCCTCTGCATCGAACGCACTGGCGAGGCGCCCCCCTGCTGCGCACCCGCCCCGTGACGTACGGGCTCGACCTGCCCCCTCAGACCCCGCGCAGCGGCGTGCCGACTGCGAGCATCGTCTTCTCCGACGCCGACCCGCTGCGAACGCTGGGCCGCTACCGAGACGAACTGAGGGCGCTGCAGACACCCCTCGCGTCGCAGGGGTGGACGACCCGCTGGCTCGATACCCCAACATCCGAGGCGATGACGCAGCAAGGCGCCCCTGCCGACGGGCTGCTCCTGTACTACGGGCACGGTATGCGGGTCGGCTTGGAGGGGCAGGCTCGAACCTCGGACGCTGTAGGAAGCACCGCCCTTCGACTCCGCGACGACGCGCTGTGGGGCCCGGCCGACGTCGCGGCGCTCGAGCATCCCCCGCGCTGGGCCGTGCTCTTGGGCTGCGAGGTCGGAGCGCCAGATGCGTCGAGCTGGCGCGGTGGCCTCAACGTCGCGCATGCGATGCTGCTCGAGGGCACCGATGCGGTTCTCGCAAGCCCAGCGCCCATCGACGCCCGCGCGGCGGCCGGACTCGGGCACGCGCTGCTGACGAGCCTCGATTCGAACGCGTTCGACTTGGCCGAAGCATGGCACGTGCTTTGGGCTCGCCAGCCGCCCTCGGGCCTCGAAGCCGATCTTCAGCAACTCCGTATCTGGTCGCGCTGATGCGACGCCTTCTCCCTCCGCGATTGCCCGCACCAACGGCGATCGGGCACAGATGAACCATGAAGCCTCGTCTCCCCCCCCAACATGCGTGGCTCCCGTTGGCGCTCGCAGCCTTCTCCTTCGGCTGTGACGTCGACGAGTCCGACTTCGACGCCTCTCCTCGCGCCTACGGCAACGCCCTGCCCGATGACAGCGCGCTCGAGGAGAACAAGGGCGGACCCATCTTCAACTGCCCCAAGTGCGGCAGCGCCTGGACCATCGACATGGGCCACCTGCTCATCTACCTCGCCGACGACCTCGGACTGCACGAGCCACTCGACAAGGCGCCGGCGGTCTTCTTCGCCGGCAACCGAAAGGTCGAGATCCTCCTGCACCAGCGCGAGCCGATGGAGGGCGGCACGGTCATGACGATCCCCATCGCCGAGACCACTGAGGACGCGCCCGATATGCCGATGCTCGCCTCCGCGCTCGAGGGCGTCGTGAAGCTCTACGCCGACGACGCCGTCATCGACGTGCGCCTCAACTTCACCCCGAACAATCCCGACGACTCGGCGGTGCCCGTCTTCAAGTAGGAGCGTCTCCCGACGCGCCATGAGTCCCTACTTCGTGGACAGCGGCGCGTCGCACAGGTTCGGTCCGAACGCACGGAACGACATGCGTGCGGTGTCGCCACCCCCTTCGTCGAAGATCTGACTGACCACGCCAACGCCGCTGGCGTTGATGTCGACATCTCCGATCTCACCGAAGAACGGAACGTTTTCGATGACGGCGCCGCCGTCGACGACTTCGCACCCCTCGCGAACACGGTGCAGCATCCAGTCGTCGCCTTCGGACACCATCACGACCGCCGTCCCCTCGTACGCGTCCATGCTGTAGAAGTTGACCGGGCCCGGTTGCGTGAGCGTGACCGGGCCGCATCGCTGCGTACCATCGGCTTCGTACTCCACGTAGTCGATGCGCTGGGAGGCGGAGCCGGTGCTGTACGCGATCCCGAATCCATCGCCCATGGCCGCCACCGAAAGGCCGCCGTAGATCGTCGACGATCCGGAGTCGGTCAACTCGAGGACCGATTGTTCCGCCAGGTCTTGGTCGTAGAACCCGAGACGAGACGCAGTGTCCCGCCACACCATGGCAAAGGTGTCGCCAACCCGCGCGATGCGAGGCTGCCGCCGCAGACTCGTCGAGGTGAACTCGATCGCCTGACCTGCGGGCGCGAGGTCGGACGCAAGAATGCGAGCAGCCGCGGTCGTATTGGTGGGGCTCCACGCGACGGCCAACCCGCCCCCAGGCAGCTCACCGACGCCGTACTGGTTACTCGACCCCGTCGTGCCCGAGATGCTCCCCGGCGCGCTGATGAAGCCGTCGGCCGTGATCGCCTGGTGCGAAATGGGGTTGGGGTCGCGCTCGTAGATCCCCGCGAAGGTCTCTCCGCCCCAGGACAAGAACACACGGTTGAAGCTCGCGTCATCCGGGAAAGCGGTCGGCGCTGCGCGTTGGCTCTGGTCGAGGTCGTACGAGACGAAGAGGTTCTGCCCGCTGAGCGTTTGGTACGCGATGCCGTAGACCTCGTCATCGGGGGAGTAGGCGATGTCCGCAAAGACGGCGAGCGGCGTGATCGTGGCCGTGCCGAAGATGGTCAGCCCGTCGTCGAGATCCGAAAGACCGTTGCAGTCGTTGTCGAACCCGTCGCAAACCTCGTCGGCTCCGAGGAAGACATCATCACGCGTGTCGTCGGAGTCGTCTCCGGGCGCAGCCTTGCATGCAGCCGAGCCCTGTCCGTCGCTGTCAGCATCTTCGGCCTCCACGCCACACTCGGGTCCAGCGTCGGATTCAGTGCAGGTCGACGCACATCCAGCGTCAGCCTCGCGGCAGGGGCTCACGCCAGGCCGGCAGGACCCACCGTCACAGCTCTCGGCGCCGTTGCAGGCCAAGCCGTCGTCGCAGTCCGCATCCTCGACGCACGCGCCTCCGGTCGAGGTCGAGCCATCGACCGCGGACGTCTCGGAGGTTCCGCTCGTCGAAGTCTGCGGATCAAGCCCGGTCGTGGGAACGACCCCGCCAGTACTCGTTCCGGTGCCTTCGACACCATCGGTCCCTGGCGTCATCGCGTCCGAGTCGGGGTCGAAGCAACCGCCAACGAGCACGCATGCGCCCATCCAAACCAAGCTCACTCGCATCACGGCGCCAACCTACGGAACTCGCCCGCCCCCAGCAACCGGGTCAGGGGCCGATTTTCGACGCGCCGTCGACTACGGCATCCACATGCAGAGGAAGTCGTCGAAGCACGTCATTCCATTGGGGCACGTCTCGCCCGCGGAACAGCTGAGGAAGCAGGCATTGCCTCCGCCTTCGACGATCGAGCCGCAGGACACCGTCGCGTCGCCCGTTGCAGGTGCAGCAGGACAGTCGCAGTCGGTGTCGCAGCCTTGCGGCGCGCACACGCCGAACGTCGGCGCCGTCGTGTCGTCCTGCAGGCACGTCGCCGAGAGGTTGTTGCACGCAGCCGTTCCCTCGGTGATGCAGTCGGCGTAGTCACCGGCCGGTGGCGGGTCGTCGCAGATGAGGTCGGGCCACATGCACAGCGTGTTTGCGATGCACTCCATGCCGTCGGGGCACATCGCAGCACCCGAGCAGTCGAGGTAACAGGCCGTTCCTCCCCCGGCGAGGATGTCCCCACACGTCGACACGGCCGTCCCGGTCCCGGGCGCAACGGGGCAGTCGCAGTCATCGACACAGTTGAGCGCCGAACATGTTCCGTGCGACGGGTTCGTCGTGTCGTTGAGCAAACAGGTCGAATCAGGCGTGTCGCAAACCCCGTTGCCCGAGTTGAAGCAGTCGTCGTAGTCCGTAGGAATCGGGTCGCAACTGCCGGTCGAGGTCGAGCCCCCTGAGGTCGTCGTTCCGGTCGTGCCCATCGTGGGGTCCACGGTCGTCATCTCGGTGGGGTCGACCATGCCCGTCGACGTCGAGCCACCGCTCGAGGAGCTGCTGCCAGCGTCGGTGGGCACGTCCGTGGTCCGGCTGCTCGTCGTGCTGGTGCTGCCGTCGCCTTCGGTGTCGATCACCGCGGCGGTGCTGCCCGAGTCGGAACCCGTCGAACCCGAGCTTCCGTCGACGTCACGCCCCATCGTCGAGCCGCTGGACCCATCGGACGTCCCGCCTGCGCTCGCGCTCGCCGAGGCGCTGATCGAGATTCCCGTCGTCGGGTTGTCGGTGGTCGTGGTGTCGCCGTTGGTGTCACTGGTACCGCGACCGGAGCTCGCATTGGCGTTGCCCGCGCCAGCGAAGGGGTTGATCGGCTCCGACCCGCAGCCGGCAGCGACGCCGAGCGCACACACGAGAACAATTCGAGCAGAAACCATGCAAAACCCTCGAAGCCGCTGACCATAGCGGGCTTCGAGGGTCGACGGAAGCGCAGCGGCCAAAGAGCCGCCAACCGGTGTTCTGCCTCCGCTGGCGGGTTCTCAGGAACCCACATCCCAGCCGCAGGTGCGGCCTTCGTTCTGTGTTTCGAGATACCCCATCAGCGGGGCGAAGTACTCGAGCACCGCAGCACCATCCATCTCGCGCGTGCCGGTCAACTTCGCGAGCGCATCGGGCCACGGCTTGCTCGCGCCCATCTCCAGCATCGCCGCCAGCTTCGCCCCGGCCTCCTTGCTGCCATAGACCGAGCACGTATGGAGCGGTCCTTTGTGACCCGCCGCCTCGCACATTGCCTTGTGGAACTGGAACTGCAGGATGTGGGCGAGGAAGTAGCGCGCGTACGGGGTGTTCGCGGGGATGTGGTACTTCGCGCCCGGGTCGAAGTTGTCTTCGCCGCGCTCGGTCGGCGGCATGACGCCTTGGTACTTGGCGCGCAGCTTCCACCAGTGGGCGTTGTATTGCTCGGGCTTCACCGAGCCGGAGAACACGTCCCAGCGCCACTGATCGATCATCTTTCCAAAGGGCAGGAACATGATCTTGGCCAGCGCGTCCTGCATCTGCTTGTTGATCACCGCCTCGTCGCTCTCGGACACCTTCGAGAGCAAGCCAATCTCGTTGAGGTACTTCGGCGTGATCGACAACGCGATCGCATCACCGATCGCTTCGTGGAAACCGTCGTGCGCCCCGCTCTGATAGAGCACCGGCTTCGTGTAGTAGTTGTTGTAGTAGTAGTTGTGCCCGAGTTCGTGGTGGATGGTGACGAGGTCCTCGTGGTTGACCTTGATGCACATCTTGATGCGTAGGTCGTTGTTCGAGGTGACGTCCCAGGCGCTCGCGTGGCATACGACGTCGCGGTCCTTCGGCTTCACGAACATCGAGCGCTCCCAGAACGTCTCTGGAAGAGGGTTGAGGCCCATCGACGTGAAGAAGGACTCGCCCATCTTCACCATGTCGATCTCGGTGGTCTTCTTCTTCTCGAGCGCTGCCGTGACGTCGATGCTGGGCTGCCCCTCGTAGGGCTCGAGCATCGGGTACAGGTTCGCGAAGTCCTGCGTCCACATGTTGCCCGACAGGTGGGCCGGGATCATGCCGTCTGCGGGCACCTTCTCTGGGCCGTATTGCTCGCTCAGCTTCGCGCGAATGTGACAGTGAAGCGCGTCGTAGAGCGGCTTCACCTGCGTCCACAGGCGGTCCATCTCCTGTTCGAACGCGTCGGGGCTCATGTCGTAGCGGCTACGCCACAGCACGCCCATGTCGCTGTAGCCGATCGACTTCGCGCCTTCGTTGCCCAGCTCGACGAACCGCGCGTAATCCTGCCTCATGGGCACCGAGATCGTCCGCCATCCCTGCCAGGCCTTCAGCTGCGCGTCGTAGTCGCGGCTGGAGGCGAGCACGTCCGAGAGTTGCCCAAGGTCTCTGCAGGTGTCCGGCTTGTCGGGGTTCTCGCAGAACTTGCCCTTGCCGTAGGTGCTCTCGAGCTTTGCCGTGATGTCTGCAAGTTCCTGCCGCTTGGCCGCATTGTCGGGCGCGGGCACGGTGCTGGCGAGCTTGAGCAGCTTGAGCTGGCGCATCGTGTCCTCGTCGGCCTTCACACCCGCGAACGTGGCGGCTTCTGCAATGGCCTTGGTTTCGTAGGCCATCACCTCGGCGGTGAGCTTGGCGGCTGCCGCATCATGTTCGTCGGTGATGTCGGTCGCTTTGGCCCACTGCGCCTTGGCGGAGCGCGTCCACAGCTCCTTGAGCTCGGTGTCGGTCTTCTCGGCAAACGCTTTGGCCTGCTCCGCCGTCTTGCCCGGTACACCCTTCTTCAGCGGGCTCTTGCCCGGCCCCGCCTTGGGGTTCACCGCGACCTTCGCGTCGGCCTTCGGGTCGGCCTTTTCATCGGCTTTGGCGTCCTTTTTCGGAGGCGGAGTCGACGAGTCGCAAGCGGCAAAGCTCATCGAAACGAGCAGGGCGCCGATCAAAGGTGCGCGGGGGAGCATGGTGTCAGACCGTATCTTTGGGATGCAGAGGGCCGCAACTCACGCACCCAGCATTCGGCACGCCATGCCAGCCGGTTTTTTTACGAGAGGGCGCTGGTTCCACGCAGGTCGGGCCTTCCGAGATCCCCGGATAGAAATCCGACCACCCGCAGATCGCGCCATGTGCCGGACCGACACGCTATTTGTCACTCGAGTGCGTCAAATCGCCGCGCCCTCGGTCAATGCGGTCTTCTCGGCGTGCAGATGGTTACGGCCCGGACCGGGACACTTCAAAAGCGAGTGCGCGCCGGGCTCGCCGAGGACATTTCCGGGTGAGAAGCCGGTGATGAGGAAGACCCGCGGAGACTGACTACGGTGTCTGGGTGCGGGTAGCGGGAACAACCAGTGTCGGTGCGGGCCGACCAGTCATACGGAGGGCGTTCACCCTCCTGAGCGTCGGCGCCCTCGCCTCGATGCTCGGGGGGTGTTCGCCCCTGGTGTACGCGTGTGTGGACGAGCAGGACTGCGCATCGGGGGACGGCGCGGGGTTCTGCGAACCGACCGGATTTTGCAGCTTTTCGGACTCCGAGTGCGCCTCTGGACGGCGCTACGGCTCGCTTGCTGGTGGAGGCCTCGCGGGGGCCTGCACCGACGCGACGGAGGACGGCTCGACCTCCACGGACCTGTCGTCGTCGTCAGCATCGACCGAGCCGAAGAGCGACGACTCCGACGCCTCGTCGTCCACCGGCGGGCTTCCGACGCCCATCGACATGACCACCGGCGGTGCCGACGAAACATCCGGGGCCGAGAGCTCCACCGGGAGCAGCGAGCCCGATGACGCGCTCCTGATTCATCTGACGTTCGACGTACCCCCCTCCGAGGACGGTGCCTACCCCCCGACGGAGTCCGGGCTCGTTCCGGTGTGCGAGAGCTTCGAGCAGTGCCCCACGCCCGTCTTTGGCGTCGACGGGTTCGGCGCTCACTTCGACGGCGTGGACGACCGGATCATGATCGCCGACTCGGGCCTGCTACACCCGACCGAAGGTCTGACGCTCTCCGCGTGGATCCGGCCGTCCACGAAGATGGCGAATGCTCCTCTGGGCATGGTCGTGGGCAAGGGCTTTGGCCCAGAGTCTGCGAACAGCTACGAACTCCTGGCCATCTCTCCCGTGCGAGATCCGTCCGATGCAGGAGTCCATTTCGCGACCCACAGCGCGGGCGCGACCTCGGTGACCTTCGATTCGTCGCTGTCGGGCTGGACGCACGTGGCCGGCGTGTGGGACGGCGCGACCTGGATGCTCTATGTCGCCGGCACGCCGGTCGCCGAAGCGCCACGGACCAGCGCCATCGACTACGACGAAACGCCCGTCTTCGTCGGCGCGGACTCGCACTACAGCCAGCCGCAGTACCACTACGCGGGCGACCTCGACGACCTGCGACTGTACGGCCGTGCCCTGTCCCAAGACGAGATCCTCGCGCTCGCCACCGCGGACTGAACTGCAGCCTCAACGACCGGGGCGGACTGGGCAACGCCCGGGCGTATCGGTGCCCTTCACGCCGGGCTTCTGAATCATGTCCGGCGCGATCCGGCGGTCGTTCGACGCCCAGCAAACGTTCCCGCCTCACGCGAAAAGATCGGTGTAGGGGTTCGTCGAGGTCCCGAACCGGTCGACCTCCAGACCCACGCCCAGCATGATCGCCAGGAACAAGTCCGCGTGGTTTCGGAAGCCTCCGTCGTGCGCGTCGAAGTACCATCCGGTCTGGAACGCACCCGTCGGGTTGCCGACGAGCACGTAGGGCACGTCATTCTTGCGGTGGTTGTAGCTGCCCCACTCGCTGGCGCAGACGATCAGCGTGTTGTCGAACAACGTCCGTCCGTCGACGTCCGGCACCGCCTTCAGGCGGTCGATCAGATAGGCGAGCTGCGCGTAGTACCACCGGAAAATCCGGGCCTGGTTGCGCCTTGCCGTATCGCCCCCGTCGTGTCCGAGCTTGTGGTCGGCGACGTTGCCATTCTCGAGATCCCCGATGCCGATGTGCTCGTAGTGATTGCCCGGCAAGCCTTGCGTGGTGCCCGTCGCGCTGAACTGCATGAGCGAGCAGCGAGTCCGGTCGGTCGCGAGTGCGGCCACCGTGGTGTCGATCTGGATCTTGGCCAGCGCGGCGAAGTTCTTGGGGTCGTGCCAGTACTTGTTGTCGTCGGAGATGTCGATCCAGTCGGGCGGAATGTCGACCGAGATGTCACCGGTGAGTCCCCCGGACCCGATGAGCCCTTCGGTCTGCTCCTCCACCTGTTCGATGGACTGGAGATAGGCTTCCATTCGACGCTGCGCGGCCGCGCCTCCGCGACATCGGACCGCATCGATTCGGTTGCGGACCGAGCCCAGCACTCGGAAGCGCGACAAGAGCCGATGGTCCGGACCCGCGTCGAGGTCGCCGTCGAGGCCGCCGGGAAAGAGCTGGTTGAACGTGGTGACCGGGTTCCACGTGGCGTTGGCGTGCCCGCCGGACGTCGTCCGATATGGACACGCGTAGCCGGTCCCAACGTTGTAGTGGACGTGCTCGCCATACAGTGACGAGAAGATGGCGTGAAAAGGCGCCGTGCCCTGAAGCATCGGACCGATCACCTGGTCGATACTGCCCTCGCCCGGAGATCCGCCCGTGAGCGCCGAATCGATGACCTGATAGTGCGGATCCGACGAACCGCCGGCGCCTCCGTTTTGAAAGCCGCTGAGCAGCGTGATGTCGTCGACGTGGTCGGCAAGCGGTTGCAGGCAGTACGTGCCCATCGCCTCCGAGCGGTAGTTGTTGATCGAGTCGCCGCGGCTCTGCGGCGTCTGCCCCCCGCCCACCGACGCTGCGGGGTTGATCGTCAGCGGTCCGGGACCGTGCGCGGGCCACAACGCTTGATGGGTTGCGCCCTCGGGCACC
Organism: uncultured Nannocystaceae bacterium; assembly: GCA_964432695.1. GTDB lineage: Bacteria > Myxococcota_A > Polyangia > Nannocystales > Nannocystaceae > CAJXVA01. The sequence goes on along the minus strand of CAYSPB010000114.1, from coordinate 1,157 downwards.
CACCAGAAGATCACCCGCTTGGGCGCCTCACCGTTGGCTAGGGCGCTGCGTTCGGTCATCGACAGAAGTGCCGCCGCGGCGCCTGCCGAGACGGTATTGCCCAGGAATCGTCGTCGTGTGTACTTCATGGTCTTCGTTCCTCTCCGTCTGGCGGTGCTACTGGCAGATCTGGTCCTCGGGGTCGATGTAGACGGTCTCGAATGCGTCGCTGAGCATCAGCGACGCTTGGGCATCGCGGAAGTTGCCACCGTCGACCGCTTCCCACAGGTCGTCGAATGCACCCTCGTCGACCGAGGCGGGTCGGCGGCCGAGTGCGTGCCGGAACATCATCTGGCTTGCGCAGTGGGATACGGCCCGGCTGTTCTCCACCGCATCGAGGAATGCGAAGAGGTCCTCGTAGTCGGCATCCATGTCGCTGCCCGCCGCTACGCGCCCCGTCGGATCGGCCTCGTCTCGAAGCGCTCCGAGTTCGTCGTAGCGGTCGAACATCTGTCCAATCGGGTCCATGATCGAGTGGCAGCCCGCGCACTGAGGTGCCGTCTCCCGGCGCTCGACCTCCGTCTCGATCGCGTTGGCCGGTGGCGGGGGAAACTCGAAGCAAAACAGTCGCTCGAGCACGACCTTGCCGCGAAAGATCCACGAGATGTCTCGGTGCTCCTCACCCGTCTGGGTCAGGAAGCTGGCATGCGTGAGAATGCCGCGGCGTCGTGCTTCGGGCGGAAACTCGTAGCGTTCCCAGTCGACCGTGGGCGCCGGTACGCCGTAGTGCTCGGCCAGGCGAGCGTCGATGAAGCTGTAGTTCGCCGTGAACAACTCGCGCATGGGGAGCTCTTCCTCCACGAGCACGTACTCGACGAACCGGCGGGTCTCCTCGTACATCGATGCCGCGAGCTCGGGGCTGACGGTAACCGCCGCATGCCGCCGAGAACCGAAGCTACGATGGCCGTGGTGCGGGTCGCCCGCCGCATCGGCGCACGGCGTGTCCCCGCACATGCATACGCTGTGGTCCGACCCGCTGTTGAGGCAGTCCGTCGCGCCATCCCCATACATATCGATGCACTCCGCCGTGAAGTTGCACTCGTCGCCCGAGCGCATGGGTTCGTCTTCGCCCTCCGGCTCGTCCTCGGGCGGTGGCTCGTCATCCGGCGGCGGAGGCT
>CAYSPB010000113.1:0-18496 GCA_964432695.1 uncultured Nannocystaceae bacterium | reverse complement strand
GTGACTTCCGCCGCGCTCACCGTCGCGCTTTGCGGGGAGATCCAGGGGACCTGCTGACCGGCAGCGTCCTCGAAGAGCGCGTCGCCGAGCAGGGCGGTTTGGGCAGAGACCCGCGCGCGCCGGGCGTCCTCACCCAGACCCGCCACCGCGGGGAGCGCCGTGTCGGCAGCGTCGGCGGAGACCGGCGTCAGCGCGGTCGGTGCTGGCGCGGCGCTCGGCGGTGGCTGCGATGCCGGCGGGGCCGAGATCTCGGAGGACTCGGGCGCGGGCTTGCATCCGCCGCATCCCAAGAGGAGTGCAAACGCCGCAAGGCAGCCGATCGAGCGGGCCGACACGGGGAGGATGCTGCGGTGGCGGGCCGATCGGGTCAAATTCGTGGCGGAGTGGCCGCGCAATTCGCTCGAATTTCCGCCACACTGCGGTGGATGCCCGTTTGGCGCCTCGATCGGATCGGTCACCGGCTATTGCCGTTGACGGTCGCGCTCGACGCGGTCGACGACGCGGTCGTGTACGTGAGCCTTGGAGCGCGCGTCTCCACGGTGGCCGAACACGCCGCTCGGCACGATGCCCGCATCGAGGTCGAGCGCCGTCGTCACACGAAACCGCGGACCGAGCTGCTCGAGTACCTCTCGGGCGCACGCCAGGACTTTTCGGTCGCCGTGCGCCCCTTGGGGACCACGTTCCAGCGCAGGGCCTGGGATGCACTGTGCCGGATCCCGTTCGGGCAGACGCGCAACTACGCTGCGCAGGCCAAGTCGATCGGGCAGACCAAGGCCGTCCGCGCGGTCGGTCGCGCAAACGGGGCCAACCCCATCTCGATCATCGTGCCGTGCCATCGCGTCGTCGGAGCCGATGGCACGATGACCGGATTCGGGGGCGGCGTGGAGACCAAGCGCTGGCTGCTCGCACTCGAGCGCACCGGCGAGGCTCCGGCGTGGTCGCCCCGGGAACGGGAGGCGGTCGCGGCGGCACGGACGCAGCTGGGGTTGTTCGGGTGACGCGCGTCCTGGCCTGGCTCGAGGCGACGGGGGCCGTCGTCGCATTCACCGGGGAGGTGCTGCGCGCGATGGTGACGCGACCGTTCTTTGGGGGGGAGCTCATCCGAATCATGTGGCTGCTGGTCAAGCGGTGCCTGATCCCCGTCGGCCTCGCCGTGGCGCCTGTGGGCGCGGTCATCTCCCTTCAAGGGTTGGAGATCTTCCGGATGTTCGGGCTCGACCGCATGCTGAGCTCGCTGCTCGGCACGGCGATCTTTCGAGAGTACAGCCCCGCGCTGGCATCGGTCATGGTCGCTGCACAGGCGGGCTCGTCGATCGCTGCGCGGATCGGGACCATGCGGGTTCGCGGGCAGATCGATGCGCTTGCCGTGATGTCGGTCGATCCGATGCGCTACGTCGTCGTTCCCGGAGTCCTCGCCTGCCTGGTCGTGACCCCGCTGTTGAACGTGTTGACCAACTTTCTGGGGCTCTTCAGCGGCTGGGTGTTCGCGGTCCCGCTCGGTGGCGTCGACCACGGAGCGTTCATCGAGCACCTCACCGCCCAGGTCACGCCGGCGGATCTGTGGGTTGGGCTGGGCAAGTGCGCGCTGTTTGGAACGTCCGTGGGTTTGTTGGCGGGCTTCTTGGGCATGCGCGTCTCCGGTGGCGCCGAGTCGGTTGGCAAAGCCGCCAACGACACCGTCGTGGCCACCATCGTCATGATTCTGCTCGTCGACTACGTCGTGTCGTACGTGCTGCTCGGCGTCGGCGTCTGAGCGCGTCCCGCACCTGTGTGGGCACTTCGGGCTCGACGCGGGCCGTCGATCCGTGCGATCGAAGACGGGCCTCGCTTTGAAAACGTTCTTCGAGTTCCTGGTGTTCGCGCGCTACGCCATCGCGTCGCAGTTCACATCGGTCCCCGACCGCCGCATCCTTGCCGAGCAGACGTATCGGGCCGGCGTCGGTTCGGTCGCGCTGCTGACCGTGCTCACGATCTTCGCGGGCCTCAACCTCTCGGTGCAGTCGTTCAGCACCTTCCAACGGTTCGGCGGCCAGGATTTTCTCGGTATGTTCGCGGGCATCGGCGGGGTGCGCGAGCTGTATCCGGTGATGGCGGCGATCGTGTGCGGCGCACGGATCGGAGCAAACCTTGCCGCCGCGCTCGCGAACATGAAGATCAGCGAGCAGGTCGAAGCGCTCGAAGTGATGTCGGTCGACCCGATGTCCTACCTCGTGGCGCCGCGCCTTTGGGCCGTGATGCTCGCCCTGCCACTGCTGTGTGCCTATGCGAACGTGGTCGGTATCGGGGCGAGCTACTACGGCGCCGTGCACCAGCTCGGCCTCGATGGTGGCACCTTCATCAGCCAGCTGGAGGAGTTCGTCCGGTGGTCCGACTTGCTCGTGGGCGTGGTCAAGGGCCTCATCTTTGGGTGGCTCGTCGCCCTCGTGGCCTGCTTCCACGGCTACTCGGCCGCCAAGAAGGACGGGGCTGAAGGCGTCGGAATAGCTACCAATCGTGCCATTGTGCACGGAGCCGTTCTCTGCATCGTGCTCAACCTCGTCATCAGCTACCTCCTCTACGGCTGAGTCGGGCCGCGCGTGATCTCACGAGCTCCGGTTCAACCGGCCGGTGGACGCTGTTCTGCCCCACTTCTTTGCGGACGTCGCGTTGTGATGGTTTTCATCGGTGACGAAACCGCAGTTGCGGCATAAGGGTCTGCCAAGTCGCGGGGGTGTACCGCGGAACTGGATTTATCCCGGCTCTGCTGCTTCGCGACGATGCGTGCACCTTTCGAACCCTCGAGGGAACTCATGAAACGACAAGTTTGGCTCACCACTTTGCTTGGAATCCTGGCCGTGGGCTGCGGTGACGATGTCGCCAGCGCCGACACCGACACCGATGGCGGAAGCACCTCGACCGGCGAGGATCCGACCACGATGACCACGTCGTCGACGTCCAGCGGTGCGGACTCCACCAGCACCACCGACGTCGATCCCGACACCACCCAGGGGACCGACCCCTCCGAGACCGATGCGGATACCGAGGACTCGGACACCGAGGACTCGGACTCCGAAGACACCAACGCCGGCGAGCCCGCCGACTTCGTGATCACGATCGAGAACATCTCGGACCAGGGCCCCGTGCCCACGCCGTTCTCGCCCGGCGTGTGGGTCGAGCAGGACGCCACCGTCCAGCCGATCTACACCCTGAACGCGCCCGCGTCCGAGTCGCTCGAGCTGCTCGCCGAGGACGGTGACGCCAGCATGCTCGCGGCCGACATCGACGGGATCGGCGCTGGCGTGCTCCAGTCCGGTGTGTTCGATACCCCCGTGGATGCCGACGCACCCGCTCCGATCATGCCGGGCGAGAGCTACGAGATCAGCTTCACCGCGCAGCCCGACTCGCGCCTGGGCCTTGCCTCGATGATGGTCGCCAGCAACGACGTCATCTGGGCCACCGGACCCACCGGCATTTCGCTGTTTGCGGCCAACGGCACGCCGATCGATCGCGAGATCACCGGCGACCTCAACCTGTTCGACGCTGGCACGGAAGCCAACCAGCCGCCCGCCGGTGGTGCCTACCAGCCCCCTCCGGGCGACGCAGGTCCCGCAGAAAGCGGTGTCATCAGCATGCGTGACGAGTCGACCCGCCACATCGTGGCCGCGCGTCGCTTGCTCGACATCGACGCCGAGTACGTCTTCAACGACGACGAGACCGCGATCGAGGGCGTGCTGTTCACGTTCACGAACATCTCCGCCGACACCGGCGGCTTCGTCACCGCGCTGTCGCCCATCAGCTGGGCGCTGCACGACGACACGGTCTCGCTCATCACGCCCGGAGGCGCCGCTGCCGACCTTCCAGGTCTCGAAGCGCTTGCCGAAGACGGTGACGGCACCGAACTCTCCACCACGCTCGACGGCGTTGCCGCGGTCGACCAGAATGGCAGCGAGGGCAAGGGCCCGATCGCACCGGGCGACAGCGTCTCGTTCATGCTCACGCCCGAGCCCGGCTCGGACATCCTCTCGTTCGCGACCATGGTCGTGATGTCGAACGATGCGGTCATCGCGGTGGAGCCTCAGGGCGTGCCCATGCTCGACGTCAACGACGACGGCGACGTCGTCTACCGCAACCCCGACACCATCGCGGAGGACCTCCTCAACCTCATGGAAGTGTGGGACATCGGCACCGAGGCCAACGAGACCCCGGGCGCTGGCCCCAACACTGCGCCGAACCAGGACTTCCCGAATACGGGCGACGCTGACGAAGACGCGACCATTCGCTACTACTTCGACAACACGAACGACCTCGCCGACCCAGGCTCGTTCGCGCTGGTCGAAATCATCAACGATGGTGATGACGGTGCTGGCAACTTCGACTTCCTGGTGTCGGTGTCGAACGTCAGCGGTGGCATGCCGTTCCAGGGTGCGATCACCCCCGTCGCTTGGGGCGTCCATGACGGCACGTTCAACATGTTCGAGATGGGCATGCCGGCGTCGCCGGGCCTCGAGTCGCTTGCCGAGGACGGCGAAGCCGGCGTCCTCGACCAGGAGATGATGGACGCAGGCATCGCGCTTCACGGCGTCGAAGGCATGGGCCCCGCATTCCCTGGTGGTGACTTCACCTTCGCCATCACCGCCTCGGCCGATGATTCGTTCTTCAACTTCGCGACGATGGTCGTGCCGTCGAACGACACCTTCCTCGCACTCGGCGCGACCGGCATCGACCTCTTCGGTGGTGGCGCGACGCCGCTGTCCGACGAAGACCTCGCCACCGCCATCGCCGATGCCCTCGGCATCTACGATGCCGGTACCGAGCAAAACCAGGCCGCCGCGCGCGGTCGCGACATGGCCCCGATTCAGGCGGGCCCGGACACGGGCGCCAACGAAGGTAGCGGCAACGTCCGCATCGTGACCCCGGGCGCCAGTGGCTCGCTCGCCAACGAGCCGGTGTGGGAGTACCCGCGCCTCGACCAGATGATTCGCGTGACGGTCAGCCCCGTCCGCTAGTTTTCGCGGTTGCGAGCCAGGCGGCGGTCGTCCTTCGGGCGGCCGCCGTTTTTCGTGTGGTGCACCGTGAAACCTCCGCTCCGGGTGTACCGTTGCACGGGCATGACGCGCACACGCGCAGTTCTTCTCACGGCCGGCTTGCTGACGCTCGGGTGCGAATCCGAGAGCTCCGCAGGCCCGGCCGATGCCGACGCGATGACGATGCCCCAGTCCGAGCCCACGACCACGCTGAAGGTTGGCGACGCTGCGCCCGCGTTTTCGCTCGCGGACGCGGCGGGTGGCACGGTCAGCTTGGCAGACGCTCTCGCAAGTGGACCCGCTGTGCTGGTCTTCTACCGCGGCGACTGGTGAAGCCACTGTCGTAAGCAGCTCGGGAAGCTGCAGGAAGCCCAGCCGGAGTTCGCCAAGCGCAATGCCCGAGTGATCGGCATCGTCGTCGATACGCCCGACACCAATGCTGCGCTCGCAACGCGCGTTGGGGCCGAGTTCTCGCTGCTCTCGGACCCCAAGCTGGAGACGATTCGCGCCTACGGGGTCGAGCACGAGGGCAAGGACATCTCGCGACCGGCGACGATCGTCGTCGGTTCGGACGGGACCGTGCTCTGGTCGTACGTCGGCGATCGCCCGAGCGACCGACCGCTGCTGCCCGACGTGCTCAAGGTGCTCGACGTCGCCGCAGCCGGATGAAGCGATGACCGCGCCCGCCCTCACGCTCTACCACTTCGCCACCTGCCCGTACTGCGCGCGGGTTCGGCGAGCGCTCTCCGATCTGAACGTCGAGGTGGAGCTTCGGGACATTCACGCAGACCCCGCAGCGCTAGTGACTTTGGTCGGGGCTCGAGGGCGGCCGACGGTGCCGGTCCTGCACATCCAAGACGAGGGCGACCCGCGCTGGATGCCCGAGTCTGCGGACATCGTCACGTACCTCTATGACCGCTTCGGGCAGGGTCGCAGGCCGCCGCTGCACCTTCGCATCCACCCGCAGGTATGGATCGCGGCTGCTGTCGTATTGCTGATCATCGTGCTGCGGATGCTGTCCTAGGACCGTCGGCGGGCGGTATGCTCTGCGGCCGATGCCTGGACCCGACGACGCGATCGTACTCGAGAACGTCTGCAAGGCGTTCGGGTCGTTTCGCGTCCTCGACGGCATCAGCCTCACGGTCAAGAAGGGCTCCATCACGGTGTTGCTCGGCCCGTCGGGTACGGGCAAGTCGGTGTTGCTGCGAATCCTCGTGGGCCTGCTGCGCCCGGATGCGGGGCGTGTGTTCGTCGGGCAGGACAACATCGCGCAGCTCGATGAGAAGCGCTCGCGCGACCGAAAAAAGCTGTTCGAGGTCCGCCGCAAGTTCGGCATGTTGTTTCAAGACGGCGCGCTGTTCGACGACATCACGGTCTTCGAGAACGTGGCGTTTCCGATGCGAATGCACACCAAGATGTCCGAGGACGAGATCCGGGCCAAGGTGGAAGACAAGCTCGCGCGCGTCGGGCTCCCACACGCGATCGACAAGCATCCCTCGGAGCTCAGCGGTGGCATGCGCAAGCGCGTCGCGTTTGCGCGGGCCATCGCGCTCGAGCCGGAGATCGTGCTCTGCGACGAGCCGAGCTCGGGCCTCGACCCGGTGATGTCGGCCACGCTCGATGAGCTCATCATGGAGATGCATCAGACGTTGGGGCTGTGCTTCATCGTCATCTCGCACGACACGGCCGAAGCGCTGACCATCGCCGACACCATCGGCATGCTCGCGGGCGGCAAGCTCGTGCACTACGGGCCGCGGGCCGACCTCGAGCACGAGTGTCACCCCGCGCTCCGCCAGTTCTTCGACCGGCAAACACAAGGACCGATCAAGGTCGTCTGATGAACCGCACGTACATTGGGTTGGGAGCGTTCGTTGTGGTCTCGGTGGGGCTGCTGCTCTACCTTGCGCAGTCGATCGGTGCGATCGGCACTGGCGGGGGCACGAACTACGAGCTGCGACTTCAGCACGCGGCCGGCTTGGTCGAGAACAACGCGGTGAAGATTGCCGGCGTGAACATTGGCCGGGTCGCCAAGATCGACGTCGACCACGACATCGCCGTGATGACGCTTCAGGTCGACGAGGACATCGTCTTGCACGAGGACGCGCGCGCGATCGTTCGGGCCAAGAGTCTGCTCGGCGAGAAGTACTTGCAGCTGCATCCGGGCACGAAGGACGCACCGGCGCTTTCCGCTGGCGGTCGGATCGTCAACGTCGACGCGCCCTTCGAGATCGACCAGGTGCTCAACGCGCTCGAGCCCGTTCTGGGTGGTGACGAGAACATTGCCGCCTCCCTCGCCCCACTGGCCAAGACGCTCAGCGAGCTGCTCGATGACGCCGCCGGCAAGAACGGTGAACCAGCGGTCATTTCGCGCGAAGAGATCCGAACCATGGTCGAAGACGTCACGGCGAGTGCCGCTGCGGGGCGCCGAATTCTCGAGACCAACGAGCAGCCGATCGCGGACCTGGTCACGCAGACCAACGCGCTGGTGGCCAAGTCGAACAAGCTGGTCAACGACCCGCGGATCAGCCGCACGCTCACCCGCGCGGACTCGATGAGCGCCACGCTCGACGAGAAGCTGCCGGGCCTGCTCGAGCGCTCCGAGAGCGCCATCGCCAAGCTCGAGAAACTCGCCGCGGTGGTCGACGACGACCGTGCTCGCAAGCTCGCTACGATCATCGACGACGCCGCGGTCGCGACCAAGAATCTACGCAGGATCAGCAGCGACGTTGCGGATGTCGGCGGGGTCCTCGACCCGCTGCTGCGCGACCTTCAGACCATCGCCAAGCGGGCTGCATCGATCGACGAAAAGCTGATCCGCAGGTTCACGCAGCAGCAGGGCATCAAGGTCTTCGTCGGCAGCAAGCGCGAAGCTGCTCGTCTGCTCCCCGAAGACTGAACGACTGCACACGCCCCAGTGCGCGCGCTTTTGGGGGCGTTGGGCGCTGGCTTGATAGGCTGCGTCTGCGTGGCCACGACTCCCCCGCGGCCGAACCCGCTCGTTCAGGCTGGACGTGCGCTTCTCGAGGGCCTACCGACCGTTGCACCCACGTTCGTGGTGGTCGCGATGTTGGCATGCGTTCTCGTGCCGCTGCCGACGGCGCTCGTGGACCTGCTGCTCTCGGTGAGCCTGGCCGGCGCCGTCCTGCTCCTCGTGGGCAGCCTGACGATCGGACGCAGCACCGACTTTTCGAACTTCCCTGCGCTGCTGCTGCTGGCCACGCTGTTCCGCCTGTCGCTGAACGTGAGCACGACGCGGCTGATTCTCTCGCAGGCTGACGCCGGGCAGGTCGTCGACGCGTTTGCGAACATCGTCGTGCGCGGCGACCTCATCGTCGGCGGAGTGATGTTCACGATCATCACGGTCGTTCAGTACGTGGTGATCGCACGGGGTGCGGAGCGCGTCGCCGAGGTCGCGGCCCGCTTCGCCCTGGACGGACTGCCGGGCCACCAGGCGGCGATCGACGCAGACCTGCGCGCAGGCGTCATCTCGGCCCGCGAGGCCAGCAGCCGTCGCGCCGCTTTGGCTCAGCGCTCGAGCTTCTACGGTGCGATGGACGGCGCCGTCCGGTTCGTCAAAGGCGATGCGATCGCCGGCTTGGCGATCACCGGGGTGAACCTGGTCGGCGGGCTTGCGATCGGCAGCGGTCGCGACGGCCTTGGCTGGCTCGAAAGCCTGTCACTGTACGGGCAGCTCACGGTCGGCGATGGACTGCTTGCGCAGATTCCAGCGCTGCTGGTCAGCCTGGCTGCGGGCGTGCTCGTCGCTCGGGTCGACGACCGCCGTGAAGACGGAGAGTCGGGCGTGTTGCACTGGCTGCAGCCCGCAATGCTGGTGGTCCCGGCGGCGCTGCTCGTCGCCTTGGCGCTGGTGCCCGGCATGCCGCGGCTCGCATTTGTGGCCACGGCGGCCACGCTCCTGATCTTTGCGCTGGGGCTCACGCTGCGGCGGCTCGAGTCGGCGCCGACGGGGGTCGATGCCGAGGGCGCATCGACGATCGTCGTGGCGGTGCATCCATCGCAGGTCGAGGATCGTGGCGCGCTCGAGCGGGCGCTCAGCGAGGTCCGCGTGAAGTGTCGCGCGACGCTGGCGGTGTCCGTGCCACCCGTCGAGCTTCAGCTGCGTACAGGGGTGCCGCGAGAGGCGATCGACGTGCAGGTCCAGGGCCGTCCGCGTGCCCGCCGACCGCTGACGCACGGTGGCCGCAGCGAGGACGCGATCGTGCTCACCACGTTCCGCGAGGTGATGGAGTCGGCGCCCGACCTCGTCGACCTGCAGGTGCTCGACCGCATGCTCGAGCACACCCGGCGGACGCACCCGGTCGTGGTGGAGCGGGCACTGGCCCGGGTCGAGCCCGAAGACGTGCTTGCGGTCGTTCGCGGCTTCTTGCGGGAACGGGTCCGCGTTCCGCCGCTTCGGGTGGTGCTGGGCTTGATGGCGGAGGACCGACGCTTCCGTGACCCCAGCGAGCGGTCTCGCACTCCCGAACTTGCCCGCGAGGCGCTGCGGGATCATTGGGTCTTCGCCGAAGTGGAGGCGCTGCGGTCTTTGGGCGCGCCCCGAATCGTGCGTCTCACGCCCGACGCCGAGGCCTTCCTGCTCGAAGCGGTCGTACCCACCGAGCGCGGCCCGGTCGTGCGCGTGGCCTCGAGCCGGCGTACCACGTGGGCGCAGATGATTCGTGCCCGGGTCATTGCGGCGGATGAGACCGGTCGAGGCGCAGTGGTGCTGGTGGCTTCGGCGCGAGCGCGTGCCTCGGTGAGTGCCTTGGTCCGCGGCCAGACCCCACGCATCGCCGTCCTAAGTGTCGATGAGATGCAGCACGCCGGCGTGGCGCTCGATGGGGTGTGGCTGGACGCGCACGAGCTCGAAGACGCTTGATTGCACCCCGAGCGCGGTGGCAGCGTCGTGGCGCGATGGCGCGGACACCCACGACGTACTGGGACTACATCAAGGTCGAAGAGCTGCTCGCGTTGCAGAGCGGTCTCGGCACGTCGGACGAGAGCCTCGAAAACGACGAGGTTCTGTTCATCACCGTCCACCAGATCGACGAGCTTTGGTTCAAGCTCATCCTTCGGGAGCTCGTCGCCGTTCGGGACCTGTTCGCCTCCGATCGCGTGCCCGAGCAGTCGCTCAGCGCCGCGGTTCGGGGCATTCGCCGGGTCGCCCTGCTCATGCACAGCGTCGCGCAGCATTTTGCGCTGATGGAGTCGATGACCACGCGCGACTACCTGGCGTTTCGCGACAAGCTCTCGCCTGCCAGCGGGTTCCAGTCGGCGCAGCTGCGGGAGATCGAGATCGTCTTGGGACTCGGTGCCGACGAGCGCATTCTGCTCGGCCACGAGTCCAGCTACATGGACGCGCTCAAAGACGCGGATGGCAAGCCGACGCCTGCCCACGACCGGGTGCGTCGCCGTCTCGAGGACACACCTTCGCTCAAGTCCGCCATCGATGCATGGCTGTACCGCACGCCGATTCGCGGCTCTCGACCCGACGACGCGGGCGACGAAGACACCGTCACCGCCTTCATCGAGGACTACCTGGGGTCGCAGGCCACCCAGAGCCGAAGCAACGAGACCGATGCGGTGTCGATGGCGAAGAATGAAGCTGACGAAGCGCGGCTGCACACTCGCTACGAAAAGGAGCGAGCCGGTGCCCGGGCGTTTCTATTGGCCGAAGACGTCGCGCCCGAGGACCAGGCTCGCGTCCGCCGGATTCGGGCCGCGCTCGTGTTCATCGAGAGCTACCGCGAACTGCCGCTGCTCGCCTGGCCGCGTGAGATCGTCGATGGCGTCGTCGCGCTGGAACAATCGATGCTCATCTTCCGGCAACGGCACGCACGGATGGTCGAGCGCGTCATCGGTCGGCGTACCGGCACCGGGGGATCGGCTGGGGTGGATTACCTCGATCAGACGGCGCTCAAGTACCGGGTGTTCTCCGACATCTGGGCTGTCCGAACCCTGCTGCTCCGACGCGCCGTGCTGCCCGAGCTCGGCGACCCTGGGTTCTACGACTTCGTCATTCGATGATTTGGCACTTAGTGCCGTGTTTCGGCCAGTAGGCTGGCACCCGGCTCTTCGATCGCGTTAATCGCGCGGTCAAATGCACCAACCAAGAAAAACGGCGCGCGCCGCACCGCTGAACGCGGGGAACGCACGCCGTTCTTGATTGTGATTGTCGAGCCCGACCCGACGTCGCGGGGGAGGCTGTTGGGACCCGGTCTGAGCCGGATCCGCCTCCCTCTCCACGTTCAGCCCCAGGGGGAAGTGGATGGCACGTCAGGCGTTTTGATCGTCGGCTGACCAGGTTGCGGTACCGGCGCCGAGATCACGGTGGGCTCGGGCCGCAGTGGCGGACGAACCTTCCGGGACATGCGACGGATCATGCGGCGCAGCGACTTCGCGATCGCGTGCCCAGTGGGCAGAACGACGGCGACGGTTTCCTCGCGCTCGGTTTGGACGACGACGGTGTGCTTGCCGATGACCATGCGGATGGTCGGCTCGCCTGTCTTGCCCAGCAGGCTCAGCGCCCCGTCGAGGACGCCTTCCCAGGACTGGTCGCCGCGAAACTCCTTGGTCTCGCCCTGCGCGATCACTGCGACGGCCTCGATGCCCTGGGCCGCTTTCAGGTGTTCAATGTTTGCTTGGAGACTCATGTGCCTACCTCTTTCCGTGCTCCTGGTCGGGCCAGGACGCTTGCCGTAAGTCTGTGCGATTCGTGAGAGGGCGCCAGTGTCAGGCCTTTGCAACACCCGGTACGGGGTTCGATCGGGTCTCGATCGGCGATGGCCAAGTCTTGCGCTGAAGCAACGCGGGCGCCTTTGCAGGGACTACTGCTCGGAGCGGCATCGGGTTACACGCGGCCGTGCGAACCGTGCGTTTTCCGACTACGCGGCGCCGAGTTCGCAGACACCTGCGCGACACGAGAAAGCACGAGCCGGGCAATCACGGACATCCTGTCCCTGGGATCCACGTCGGATTCGTACCGTCGCGGCCCCTAGACCTTGAACATGTCAAACGTTGGTGTGCGTCATCTCGACGCACTGATCCCACAGCGCATCGATTGCGGCCGCATCGCGGAACTTGCACGTGGCCTCCGCCTCGTTGATCCAAAACGCCCCGCGCAGATCGCCAAGGCTCGGATCGGCTGCCAACCGCGTGGGCGTTTTGGCCCCGTCCGCAGGCGTTTTCAGGAACGAGCGCGCGACCTTCATCACCGCACCCGATACACCCTGCAAATTGTCGTAGATGCGGGTGTTGACGCCCCCAGGGTGGCAAGCGGTCACGCTCACTTCATGACCGATGCGCGACTGCAATCCCCAGCTCAGCATGCGGTTTGCCTGCTTGCTCTGCTTGTACGCCTTGGTCCCCGAATAGCGACGCTTCTCGAAGTTGAGGTCGTCCAGGTCGAGTCCGCCGGCGAGCTTCGAGGCGACGTTCACGATGCGGCTGGGCGCGTTTCGCTGCAGCGTGGGGGCGAGCTTGTTCGCGAGCGCGAAGTAGCCCAGCGCATTCGTGGCCCAGGTCAGCTCGAGATCTCCCGCGACGGTTTGCCGGGTGTGGCTGAAGGTACCGGCGTTGTTCACCAACACGTGCACGGGTTTCCCCCCGGCGGTTACGTTGCGGACAAACCCTTTGATCGAGTCGGGGTTGGAGGTGTCCAACTGCATCAGGGAGAGTCGATCGTTCCCGCTGTCTTCGGCGATCTCTTGCAGCGCTGAGGAGCCGCGCTCGCGACTTCGACAGGCCAGCACGACGGTTGCCCCGAAGTAGGCCAGGTTTCGCGCGATCTCCTTGCCGATGCCCGAGCTGGCGCCCGTAACGATGCAGTGGCGATCGACGAGATCGAACTTCACTTCGCCATCATACCGCCGTGGCCGTGTGCACAAAGAAACGGGTAGGCTCCGCCCCAATGGCCCGCACCGGAGAGATGATCGAATTTCGCGTCAACGGAGGCACCGCGCCCGGCTATTTGGCCCGTCCCGCGTCCGGCACGGGTCCTGGTCTCGTCGTCCTGCAGGAGTGGTGGGGACTGGTCGACCACATCAAGGACGTGGTTGACCGGTTTGCCGCCGAGGGCTTCGTCGCGCTGGCGCCCGACCTGTACCGAGGGGACTCCACCACGAACCCGGACGACGCGGGCCGCAAGATGATGGCGCTCGACATCGCGCAAGCCGGCAACGACGTCGCGGCGGCCGTCGAGCACCTTCGGGGTCTCGGCGCGGTTTCGCCGAAGAAGGTCGCGACGATGGGCTTCTGCATGGGGGGCCAGCTCGCCCTCCAGGCGGCCGTCGAGCACGGTGACACGGTCACTGCAGCGGTCGACTTCTACGGGATTCACCCCAACGTCTCGCTCGACTTTGGAAAGCTGAAGGTCCCGGTGCTTGCGCACTTCGGCAAGAGCGACGAATTCGTCAACAAAGAGGCGGCGGCTAAGCTCGTTGCCGACATCGAGGCCGCCGGCGGGCGAATCGAACCCCATCACTACGACGCAGGTCACGCTTTCTTCAACGACGCGCGCCCCGAGGCATTCCACGCCGAGTCGGCGGCCACGGCCAAAGACCGCACGCTCGCCTTCTTGCGCACCCATCTCGCGTAGTCGAAGTCCCGTGCGCGAGCGCCTGGCGATCGGATACTTCGTCGCGTCGACGGTGGTGTTGATCGCCCCGGTCTACACGACGTTCGGCAACAGCATCGAACCGCGCGTGGGCGGCCTGCCGTGGTCGCTCGTGTACGTGCTCGGGGTGATCGCGGCAAACTTCGCTGTGTTGGCCTGGATGTACCGTTCGGGGGTGGGCCGATGACGCTCGCCCACGGCGTCGTGTTCGGCTACCTCGCACTCGTCTTGGTGCTCGGCGTCGTCGCGGGGCGTCGCGGCGGTGGCGGGGTCACCGACTTCGTGGCGGGCGACCGGGCGTTTGGGCCCGTCGTCATGTACTTCGTGATGGGTGCCACGATCTTCAGCGCGTACGCCCTGCTCGGCACGCCGCAGCGCGTGGTCGCCAAGGGGTCGGACGCGTTCTACATCCTCGCGTACGGGGCAGTGGGCTTCGTGCCCGTGTACTTCTTCGGCGCCAAGGTGCGGCGGCTGGGCGCGTCGTTGGGCTGTGTCACGCAGGCCGAGCTCGTCGCGGGGCGCTTCGACTCACGCTCGGTGTGGGGGCTGATGGGTTTGGCCACGGTGCTCGCGTTCGTGCCGTACCTCGTCATCCAGCTCAAGGGGGCCGGCATGGTGATGGCAGCCGTCACGGGGTGGGACCCGTCGGTCGGGGCGTCGGTCGTGTACGCCGTGGTCATCACGTACGTGGTGCTCGGCGGCGTGCGTGGCGTTGGCTGGACCAACGTGGTGCAGGGCATCGCGATGCTGATCGTCGTCTGGGGGCTGGGCCTGTGGATACCCACCGCGCTGTACGGCGGCGTCTCGGAGATGTTCGACGTGGTCGTCGCGCAGCGTCCCGACACGCTCACGCTCCCTGGCCCAGGTCCGACGAGCGACGGTCAGTACACCGCCGAGGTCCTCGTTTCGATCCTGGGCTTTTCGATGTGGCCGCAGGTGTTCATGAAGTGCTTCACGGCCCGCAGCGACAAGCTCGTGCAGCTCTCGGCCGTGCTGTACCCGACGTTCTTGTTCTTCTTGGTCCCGCTGTTGTTCATCGGATACGCCGCGGTTCTCCAAGGCGGACCCGCCGACGACACCGTGCTGCTGTGGATGCTCGAGCGTCCCGAACTCGGCGGCCTCGGACCCGCAGCGTTCGCGTTCGTCGCATTCGCGATCTTGGCGGCATCCATGTCCACCGGAGATGCCCTGCTGCATGCGGGGGGGTCGATCTTCGTACGCGACGTGTTGGTGGGTGGCTTCGGTGCCGAGCTCTCCGAGGCTCGGCAGACCACGACCATGCGCGTGTGCATCGTGGCGCTGGGCGTCCTCGCGCTGCTCGTGCTGCAGCAGTCAGAGGGGGCGTCGGTGGTGGACCTGCTGCTGCTCGCCTACGCCATTCCGATCCAGTTCCTGCCGCTGGTGATCACGGGGCTCTACTGGCGACGCGCCAACCGGGTTGCCGCCGTCTCGGGGCTCAGCGCCGGTGTCGGTGGGGCGGTCCTCTTGTTCGTGCTGCAGCAGGCGGCGCCCGAGGCCTATGGCTTGGTCAACCCGTGGAACCTGCAGATCGGGGCGCTCGCGGGCGCGTTGAACCTTGTGGTGCTCGTGGTGTGCGCACTGTTCACGCCGCCGATGGATGACGAGCATCTGCAGCGCTACGAGCTTGGACGTCCAGCCTGACGCGGTATGCTCTCGACCTCATGCGCCGCGCGCTCCCGTGCTTGCTCCTGACCATCGGTGCCTGCGATGCACAGCCGCCGGTCGTGCACTCCGTCGCCGATGCACCTGCACCGGTGGCCAAGGCGGTGGAGGTGAAGTCCAACGCCAAGCCGGCCGCAGATGCGCCGGACGTCGATCCCGAAGCGGTCTCGAACTGCGTGCGCGGCACGGGCAAGAAGGCCGACGGTACCTGCGAAGCACTCCGCACGCGAAAGGCGGCCCACGTGCAGCAGGTGCAGCTCCCCGCGGGCGCGTTCGTGATGGGTGACATTCCCACGCGCTACGACGCCGACAAGATCCGCACGTCGATGGAGTCGCGCTGGTCCGGGCAGCCACCGCGTGAGGTCACCTCCGGCGCGTACTGGATGGACCTGCACGAGGTCACGCGCGAGGCCTACGCCAAATGCGTCGAAGAGGGTGCATGCACCCCTGCGGTGTGCGGTGAAGGGCAGACCGACGGAAGCGAGACGTACTCGGCGGAGGTGCTCGCTCAGGTCCCGCAAACGTGCGTGACCAAAGCGCAGGCTGAAGCGTTCTGTACGGCCCGTGGCGGTCGACTGCCGACCGAAGCCGAATGGGAGTACGCCGCACGCGGTCCTGATGCCCGCAAGTACCCCTGGGGCAACGTCATTCAGGACGAGTTCCGCGGGGTGCTCACGCCGGTCAGTGGCATGGTCGACGCCTCGTACTTCGGCTTTCGCGGCATGGGTTCCAACGCGCTCGAGTGGGTCTCGGACGCGTTCGCGCTCGACACGGGCCTGAAGCCGTATCTGTCCGGTGAGTTCCGCAGCGGTGGAGCGTTCTCGAAGGCCTACGCCGACAAGGCGCCCGCCGGTGTCGCCAAAGGTGGCCGTGCCGGGTTCCGCCGCGAGTCGCCCAGCAGCAACGGACTGCTCGGCTTCCGGTGTGCCGCAGACGTGGCGGCCGAGGAGACACCACTGCAGGTTCCCGAGGCGGTCGCATCGATTCCCCTGGTCGCTGACTCGGGTGCAATGCAGATCTTCGGCGGGGTTGCCGAGGGCGTGAACCGAACCGAGGCCGCTGCGTTCTGCGCCGCGCTTCGGGTTCCTCGCGCCGACGAGACGCTCGAGGGGTGGCGCCTGCCGAGCCTCGCCGAGGTCCAAGGCGCGGCCGACGTGTTCCGTGGACCCGGTCCGTTTTGGACGGCCGACGGCGCGGTCCGGCAGCAGGGCGCGGGCAAGGTCGCTGCCGCGGACGACCCGTGGGTCGATGCCGCACTCGCCGACGACGCGCCGGTCGCCGCGCGCTGCGTACGAACCCCGTCCTGACATCCTTGTGTCGGGTATGTTAGTTTTTTCGCATGACTCGATGGATTCTCGCTGCGGCGACCCTGGGCCTGCTGACCGCCTGTGATGGTGGCGCTGCGAAGCCTGACGGCGCTGCGCCTGCCGAGCCTGCCAAAGCCGCGCCCGCACCCGCGAAGCCGGCGAGTGCCGAGCCTGCCGTGTCCGACGCCCCCTCCTCGGAGCCGCCCGCGGCCAAAGACCTCGGCGCGGCACGCATCGATCCGCCCTGGTTCAAAACCACGATGCTCGGCGAGGGCGCGAACATGGTCGACACCGCGCGGTCGGAAGCCGACGACGCGGGTCGGTTCAAGAGCCACATCGTGTTCGAACTCGCCGAGGGCACGTCGCTCGAGGCTTGCGCGAAGCAAATCACCGACGCGATCGGCTCCGCCGTCGAGATGTCGCAAGAGAAGCAGCCCGACGGTCGCCTCAAGCTGACCGGCTCCACGGACACCTACGCGGTGACGTCGATGTGCGGCGAGGCCAAAGGTACGATGCGCGCGTACGTGGCCTACGAGTGGACGCAGTAGACCGCAGGGGCCCGATTGGTGGCAGTGCGCTGGACGCTGCCACCAGCGCACATTAGATTGAAGGTGCGGTGGAAACGGATGCGGTGTTCTCCCCCTTCGGGTGGTCGGTCGGTCGAACAGGCCGGACGCGACCCCAGGTGAGGGACGAAGTCCGCGGTGTGGTCGAGCGCGTTTCGGAGCGCTGGTCGGCCGTGTTTCCCGAGCACGAGGGCTACCGCGTGACCGCTTCGTCTCCGGCCGGAGCGAGCAACGGCGTCCGGTTGCTGGTCGAACGCGGCAACTTCCGTGCGTCGGTGTGCCTCGAGTCGATTCGCGACCCGTCGCGCCGCGCACGCGAGCATCAGGCGATTCGCATGTATGGCCGGGCTGAAGCCACCGCGCTGGTCGCCGCCGAGAAGTCCAGCCATCGTGCGGTCCAGCGACTGCGGGGTGTAGGCGTGGCGCTCAGTGCTGGGCTGTTCGTCTCGTTCTTGTGGCTGGTCGCGGGGGCGCAAAGCGGCGCCTACGTGCTCGCCGGGCTGCTGACCATGGTTGCGGGCATCGCGACGACCACGCTGGGCGCGAGTCTGGGCGCGTATCTCGGGGAGCGGGTTGCCGACGGTGCACGACGGCGGGCGCTTGCCGAGACGACGCACGATGACCGCCTCCAGGAGGACATCCGGCGCTGGCGAGCGCTGAGCCGAGAGCTCGCCGCCACGCGGCAAGAGCTGACCGGCGCACTGCATGCCGGGCCGTTCCGTGCCCTCTCGCCCGACGCGGGGGGCCGACGCACGCCGAGCCGCCCGTTGCCGAAGCTCGCTACTTCTTCTTTTTCTTTTTCTTCTTCTTGAACTTGGCCGCGTGTTTCACGTTGTGGTTGGCCTTCGCGACGACCTGCCCATCTTGCTGCATCCGCTGCGGGGCTTCGCCAACCTCCTGAAGCATGTGCCCTTCGGACAGCTGGACCAGCTGCAGAACACCCGCATACATGAACGGCGAGACTTGCAGCATGAGCCGCTTATCGAGCTGCTGAAGCGCGACCTGGATCTTGACCGGAAGTCGGAGGTTGCGGACCTCTGCCGCTTGCGGATACGCGTCGTGATCGGGCCGGTTGAGTTCCGGAGCGCTCAGCTCGTGATGCATTCGGCACGAGACGGGCCGCTGATCCCAAATCCGACACTTTTCGCGCTTGCCGTCGAGAAATGGGCAGGGCTCCATTCGTCGTGCGTATGCGAGTCGGCCGTGCCGAACGGCCTTGCTGCCCATCCGGATCTTCTCGGGGTCCTTCCCTTTGTGACCGGCCTGGATGTCCTTGAACTGTTGTTCGCCCAACTCCCCGAGGCGGCTTGCCACGGCTTGGAA
>CAYSPB010000112.1:18088-18566 GCA_964432695.1 uncultured Nannocystaceae bacterium | reverse complement strand
GACAACGACTGCAACGACATCATCGACTGCGCGGACCCCTCGTGCGCCTTTGCGCCCGGCTGCGAGCCCGTGCCGGAGATCTGCAACAACGGCTTCGACGATGACAACGACGGCTTGATCGACTGCGACGACCCGCAGTGCGCAGGCGTCCCGGTCTGCCAGCAGTCGCGGAGCCCCTGTGACACGGCGCGGCTGAGCCCGGGCGCGGGCACGTACACGGGCGACACCACCGGCAACAGCAACAACCACGAGGGCACCTGCGGCGGCGGAGCGGGCGAGGCGATCTTCTTCTTCGTCCTCGATGAGCCCTCTCGCGTCATCCTCGATTCGATCGGTAGCGACTTCGACACCGTACTCTACGTGCGTGCGGGGTCCTGTGAAGCGGGCGCCCAGGTCGGCTGCGACGACGATTCTGGCGGCGTGTTCTTCTCGGCGGCGCTCGACTTCACGCTGCTGCTGCCGGGCACCTACTACGTCG
>CAYSPB010000112.1:0-18078 GCA_964432695.1 uncultured Nannocystaceae bacterium | reverse complement strand
CTTCACGATCGACCCGTTCGGCGGTCCGAACGAGGGCAACTACGTGCTCAACGTCGAGATCATCCCCGACCCGCCCGAGGTGTGCGACGACGGGATCGACAACGACGGAGACGTCTACGCCGATTGCGCGGACCCGGACTGTTCGGCACTACCTCCCTGCGCCGGCTGTGTTGCCGGGGCCAACCCGACCGCCGAGTTCGGCGTCGACGCCTGCACCGACGGCATCGACAACGACTGCGACGGTGAGGTCGACTGCAACGACGACGACTGCACGGCGAGCGACTTCTACGTGACCGAGTGCTGCAACGGCACCGACCAAAACGGCAACGGCATTCCCGACGACTTCAACTGCCGCTGCAACAACGACAGCGAATGTAGCGACGGGCAGATCTGCTACGACGACACCGCGAACGCCTGCGGTATCCCATGCACGTCCTTCTTCGGCGACGTGTGCCCGTTCGTCGCTGCCGGCTCGACCTGCAACGCGGCCACCGACCAGTGCGCATTCTGAGCTCGAACTCGGGCGCTCGCGCGCTGTAGTACGCTCCGGACTTCATGCGTTCCCGCGCGCTCGGTCCGGCTGCACTCGGCCTCCTCGGCTTCGTGCTCGCGTGCGCCTTCTGGTTGCCCGGGCTCGACGAAGCGGGACTGTGGAGCGACGCGGAGCTCCCCGTGTTCGACCGGACCCGCGCAGCGCTGGGCGATGCGATCAGCGGCCTGGTGCGCAGCCCGCCCCTGCCCGACCTGCTCCGAACCCGCAGCTTCGCCCTCTTCAGCGGCGCCTGGGGCCTGAGACTGCCGCACGTGGTGGCGGCGGCGGGTCTGGTCGGTATCGCGGTCGGTTGGACACGAGCCCGTGGTCACGGCGTCCTGCTCAGCGTGGCTACCGGCGCGTTCGCCCTCTCCTTTCCGATGACTTCATTGGGTGCCCGGACGGTGATGGGCAATCCGATCGCCGAGTTGTGCATCGTTGGCGCCATCTTGGCCGGAGGGGTCGCGCTCCGCCCCAATGCAGCACGTCCACGTCGCGCGATCTTGGGCGTCGTTGCGCTCGCGGGCCTCGGCTTCGGTCTCGCCAGCCCCGGCCTCGTGCTCGGCGTGGGACTGCCGCTCGCGGTGCTCGCCGCAAGCTCGAAGTCACGACGCGTGCAGCTGGGTATCGGCGCGGCCGCAACGGTCTGCATCGCCACCAGCGTCGCTCTCGCGATGAAGCAGCAAGACGGCTACATCCCCCTACTCGCGGCCTCGAAGGACCTCGAACTGCTCGATGCGCCCCAGTCGCGCCGCTTCGCCGCGGGGCTCGAGGACTTCGGCTACCAGGTCTTTCCCTGGGCGGGTCTGGCAATGCTCGGGGCCGTGGCGGGCGTTCGCACCGGCGACGACCGAGCGCCGGGCACGTGGCTGCTCGTCGCGCTGGCGATCACGGCGGGCTGGTCGAGCCTGTATGGTCCGACTCCCATCCCGCTCACGGTCCCCGCCGCAGCCTGCTGCACGCTGGGCATCGCACGCTTCACCGACCCCGACCAAGCCCCATGGGAGCGCCGGGTGAGCATCTTCTTGGTCGCCGCCGCGGCACTGCTCATGGCCAAGGACGGTGCACTGACGTCGAACCGCCTCGTCGCCCCGACCGCGCTGCGGGCGAACGAACACACCTTCCCCGGCGACGCGCTCGAGGCGGAGACCCACCTAAAGACGATGGGCAAGGCGGCCTTCCTCGCCGTCCTCGTCGGCGGCGTGCTCGGCCGACGCGAGCGCACCCGAGGACTCGAGCGACTGGCGGCGAAGGTACCCGCTCGCGATGCGATCGTCGTCGGGGGGTTCGCCGCTGCGGCGGTTGCCTCGGCCTTCATTCATGCGCACGTGCTGCTGCCGCGGACCGCCGAACTCTTCAGTCCCAAGCGCCCGCTGCAGCGACTCGCGACGTGGGTCGACGCCGGCGTGTTGCCCCCACAGCTCGGGACCCATCGCATTCGAGACCGTGGCCTCGCACTCTACGGCCCGGACGCGCTGGAGAACCTGCCAGGACGACGTGACCTCGTGGACTGGTTCGCCGCGGGCGACCCGGCCGTCGCCCTCATCCGCGATGGCGACTATCCGCGACTATTCCAAGCCGCTCGTATCTCCAAGCAACCGCTCTACATGCTCGACGACTCGCACGCGCGCTTCCGCCTGGTGAGCAACCGGTTGCCCGAAGACGCCGAGAACCTCGATCCTCGCACGGAGGTCGTGCTCGACGAGGTCCCCACCCTCGAGCACGAAACGCTGCTGCGCTTCGAGAACTACATCGAAATCGTGGGCTGGCAGATCGACGGCCCCATTCGTCGCGGCAACCAACACACGCTCCAGCTCACGATCCGCGTGCTCCGGCCGCTGCCTGGCGGCTCGAAGCTCTACGCGCGCATGCTCAACGGACGACTCTCCCGCATCGGAGGCGAGGCGCACGAGCTGGCCGAGGGTCTGTACCCGTGCAACCTGTGGCGCAAGGGCGACATCATCCTGCACCGCTGGACCTTCGACGCGCCGCCGCTGGAGATCATGCCCGGCGACTACGATCTCCTGATCGGACTGCGCCGCAGTGCGAACAAGAACTTCGTCGTCAGTGAGCCCGAGGGCAAAGAGGGAGACTTCGGCGTGGTGGTGCGCGGCAAGAAGCGCGAGTTCGCCAAGATTGGTACCGTCGCCGTATGGTGATGCGGATTGTGGTGTTCGCCGCGGCGCTCGGGCTCACGGGGTGCGCGGCCAAGAGTCCTCCGCCGCCGTCGGCTCCCAGCCCGCTGCAGGGCAAAGCGGCACCGACGTTCGTTCGCGACACGCTCGACGGACGCAGCGTGGATACGACCAAGCTGGCCGGGCGCGTCACGGTGCTGAAGTTCTTCGCCGAGTACTGCGAGCCCTGCAAACGCACCCTGCCCGCTGCCCAAACCCTGCACCGTCGCTACGACGAAGTGGCGTTCATCGGCATCTCCGAGGACGAGCGCCGAGGCGACGCCGTCGCCCTGGTCCGGCAGTATGGACTGACCTTCCCCGTCGTGATGGACCGAGGCAACGTGCTCTCGGGACGCTTTCGGGTGGCCGCCCTGCCCGCGACGTTCGTCCTCGACCGCGAGGGCACGGTTGCTTGGGTCGGCGGGCCCGGACACGACGAGGATGCGCTGGAACACGCAATCGCGTCCGTCTTGGTCCCCTGAACGTCGTGTTTTCCTCGCAACGAGGCGCCTGGGCGCACGTCTGACCTTCGACTATGCTCGCGCCCGTGCGATGTCCGTCGACCCGTTTCCAGCTCGCTGCGGCCTCGCTGGCCGTGGCTTGCGTGCTGCCCGGCTGCAAGCGGCCCGGGCAGACCGCCGAGGCCGTCGCGGTCGCACCCTCGCTCAGTGACTTCACCGGCGAGGCCAAGTGCAGCGTCAAGAAAAGCGGCGACAAGCCCCTGGTGATCGAATGGCCAGCCGCCGAGCGCGCCGCCCTCGAAGCGCGCGCCTCGAAGGGACTCGTGGCCGTGCGCTACTCGGGGTGTGAGATGGAGGTGCTCACCACGTGCTCTGCTAGCGGCGCCTACGACTACCTTGGCCTCACGCAGAAGCGCGAGACCGTGCGCATCACCAACACCGACCAGCTCTATGCGCAGCTTCCGATCGGCGCGGTAGGCCTCGAGAGCAAGCTCGAGCGCGCCGGGCAGCTCAACGTGGACATGACCATCGTGGGTCGTCGCGAGGCGGACAAGTCGCGCTTCAACGAGCGCGACCTCGAAGGCCGCTGCGATGAAGCCACCCACGTGATCACGGGGCTCACCGTGGGTTCATTCTCCTTCTACGCGGGCAAGAGCGCCGAGGTGGGCGCGGGCGCGTCGGCGGGCAACATCGGAGCGGGCGCGTCGTCGAGCACCGACCAGGAAGTCCTCAAGACCGACGGCAACGTCGAAGCCTGCGCCGCTTCGACCACCACCGACGCGTCGCCCCCCGAAGGCTGTGGCGCCCTGCTTCGGGTCGAGGTCGTCCCGATCGACCGGATCTTTGCGCCACCGCCCTCGGCCGCCGGCGGAACCGACACCGTCGACGAACCGCTCACCGAGGACGAAGAGAAGGTTGCGCGGCAGCTCAAGGTCGCCCGCGGTCTCACCGTCGGTGGCTACGCGGGTGCGTTGGTCGGGGTCACCCTCGCAACCGCGGGCTACGTCCTCTACCAGCGCAATACGTCGCGCCTGGAGAGTGAGGCGACCGCCTCCGAGATTTCACCCGACCGCGGACAGTGGGCCAGCCGCGCCCGGACCGGCGTTGCGCTGGGCTGGGGCGGCGTGGGTCTAGCCGCCGTCGGTGCCGTCATCGGCGTCTACGGCAGCAAGCGCTACACGACGCTGCAGCGCAAGAACAAGCTCCGCTCGTCGGTCAGCCCGATGCTCGGGGCTGACGTCGCCGGCCTCAGCCTGCAAGGATCGTTTTGATGTCCACCGCCACCGTTTTGCTTCGCGCCCTCGCGGCTGCCGGCTTGGCCATCGCCTGCAACGTCGACGACATCCTGGTTGGGGCGCCCTGCGAGAGCGCCGACGACTGCCCGAACCTCAACTGCGTGCGCACGCCGAGCGAAGAAGCCAGCGGCAACGCCGGTCGATGCTCCGAGACCACGACCTGTGTCCCTGGCGAGCAGGAGGGCTGCGCAGCATCCTCCGACGGGAGCTGCTCTAGCTTCGAGCTGTTCCCGACCGAAGACGAAGACGGCCGCACCTTCTGTTGCCCCGACGGTAACGGAACCCGTACCGTGGTCGGCGTCTCCGAGGACGGCTCGACTGCCGAGTGCTTCTTGTGTCCCTCGTGCTCGAGCAGCGAAGAGTCGTGCTCGGCCGGAGACGACCGCTGTGTGGCCGAAGGCGATGCCCCGTGCGGCTGCCGTCCAACCGACGCGGCGATCGAGAACGAGCCCTGCGAAGACGACGCGACCTGCGGCGGCGGATTCACCTGCGTTCGCACGCTCGAGCAGATGGCCGAGCCCGACGAGCCCGAGGTAGCCGAGCAGGGCATCGAGGCTGGCCAGTGCCGGCCCGAGTCCGACGCGGCCTGCGTCGGCGGGCAGCAAGTCGGCTGCCTGCTGCCCAGCGGTGGAAGCTGCCAAGGCAGCACCAACCGCGTCGACGTCGGCTCGTTGAGCTACTGCTGCCCCGACGCGACGAGCACCGACTTCCTGCAGCTCGTCTACGCCACCACCGACGACCAAAGCTCCGCCGCGTGCACCGCATGCTCTCGTCGCGCCTGCCCGAACGCGGCGGGCGACCTGACCGAGCCGCAGTGCACGGCCATTACGGATCCAGCCTGCATCGTCGACGACGGCTTCTGCGGCTGCCCGCCGCTGCCGGGCTGATACTCTTCGCTGGTCGTGTCCGACCCTGCCTCCACGCCGCCGACGGTCCTCCCCGACCTGGCGACGCTGGGTGCCTTGCTCGACCGACTCGATGCCGAGGCGCCCAAGGCCGTCGGCGTATGGCTACAGCCCGACCCGCAGCAGCCAAAACACGTGCAGAGCGACCCTCGCCGGGGAGGCGCAGCAGCGGTCGGTATCGCCACCGACGGGGTCGCGTTCACCAGCCGCTTCGACGGAGAGGTCGCCGAGGTGCTTCAGGACTGGCTCGGCGGCATGCCCGAGACCTACGTGGTCTTTCACGGGGCGCAGGACACCCTGCTGCGCCTCGCCGTCGCGAGCCATCGACGCCATCCCGCCCGGACACAGAAGATCGGCTGCACGCAAACCGCCGCCATGCTGCTCGCCGAGGGCACGCGACGCGGCCGCGATCTGCCGACGCTGCCTGAGTGCAGCGAGAAGCTACGCGGAATCCCGCTCCCCACCGCCGACGGGCTGCTCGCCGACCCGATTGGCACCGCGGGTCGGCATGCCAGCGCACTCCTGCCCGTGATGAAGGCGCTCACGCCGATGCTTCGCAAGCGCGAGCTCGGCCGCGTGTATCGACTCGAGACCGACGTCATTCCCGCGGTGGTCGCCATGGAACGGTCGGGCCTGGCCGTCGACGCCGCCGGCTTCGAACGCATCAGCGGCGAGTGGCAGACCGAGCGCATGCAGACCGAGGACCCTGCTCGCATCGCGAGGCTCGACAAGCTCATCTCGACCTATGGCTACTGGGGACGCGAGCACATTCGGGGCGGCCGCATTCACTGCCGACTGCACCCGCTCGCGACGGACAGCGGTCGCTTCAGCTGCACCGACCCCAACCTGCAGCAGGTCCCGAGCAACCACACGGCCCCGGGCTTGCGCGACTGCTTTGCCGCCCCGCCTTCGACCCGTCTCGTCGTGGCGGACTACGCTCAGATCGAGCTGCGCGTCGCGGCCCACCTCGCTCCGTGCGACGCCATGCGACGCGTCTTCCGCGAAGGCCGAGACCCGCACCGCGCGACCGCAGCCACGATCACCGGCAAGGACGAGCAGGCGATCACCTCGCGCGAGCGCAAGCTGGCCAAGGCGGTCAACTTCGGCTTTCTCTTCGGCATGGGCGCCGCACGCTTTCGAAGCTACGCGGCCGACGGCTACGGCGTGGAGCTGAGCGACCGTGAGGCTGCCGATGCTCGCGCAGCCTTCCTCTCGACGTTCCCTGGTATCGCGCGCTGGCACAAGCAGGTCGGCGGCCTCTCGCGGCGTCCTGGACCGGTCACCGTCCGTACCGCGCTGGGCCGACGGAAGCGATTCGTGCCGGGCAAGGTCTCCTTCAACGCAGCCTTGAACATCCCGGTCCAGGGGACAGCCGCCGAGGGCTTCAAGCGGGCCATGGTCGCGCTCGACCCAGCGCTGCGCGAGCTGGGGGGGCGCGGCGTCATGGTGGTACACGACGAGTACATCGCCGAGGTCCCCGAAGACCGCGGCGAAGAAGGCCGCGCACTCGTGGCTGAGATCATGAAAACCTCGATGGCGTCCGTCGTGACGACGGTGCCGATCGAGGTCGAAGCCGAGCTGCGCGCGGCCTGGGGCTGAGGCTGGGTCAGCTGCCGAACGTGTTCGAGACGTACGCGAGCACGTCCGCGAGCTGCTGGTCGCTCAGCTGAGCCTGCGCCGGCATCGAGCCCTTGCCGTTGAGGAACGTGGTCACGATCTGCATGTCACTCGCGTTCGGCACGCTCGCGTCCAGCGATGGGGACGCCATTCCGGACACCCCGTCCGCGCCATGGCACGCATCGATGGAACAGGCGTTGCCTTCGAACACCGTTTGGCCGGCAGCCGCATCCCCCTCGATCGCCAAGATGGCCGCGGCACGGTCTTCACCACCGGAACCGCCGCCCGAATCTCCCCCATCGTCGCCGCCATCATCGCAACCGGTGGCCAACCCGAGGGCCGCCGTGAGGAACAGCGCCGAGATACTCCGAAGCATCGTCATCCCCGCCACGGTATCGCGCGGCGGGGCCGGTTGTCTCGTTTGTGGACGTTCAGCGGCGGCCGACGGCGACGAGCCGCTCCGCACCGGGGCCGTAGGGCCGGCCGTCGAGACCGCCGTACAGCATGACTTCGGAGAGGCCCGCCCAGCTCATGAGGTCTCGCAGCTCGCGACCGCTGTACAGGGTGTGCTCGAAGTGGAACCGCTCGACCGCGTCTCCGCGCAGCAGCAGCCACTCGACCTTGGCGCGGCTCCAGTCGTCGACGACGTCGATACGCTCGATGAGCATGGAGCCGTCGTGTTCCACGGTGGGCTGCCGGTCGAGGGGGAGCCGCTCGGCGAGGGCCTCTTTACCGACGAGGTCGAGGACCACGGCCCCGCCTTCGGTCAGGCTCTCGACCATGTTGCGCAGGACCTTCATGTCATCGCTCTGAAGCGCGAAGTAGCCGAACGATGTCGACAGGTTCACGACGAGGTCGAAGCCGCCCGGCGACGAGAAGGTGCGCATGTCTTCACGGACCCAGTCGATCTGGACCTTGGCACTCTCGCTTCGCGAACGGGCCTGTTCGAGCAGGTACGGGCTGATGTCGACGCCGGTGACGTCGAAGCCACGCTTGGCCAGCGGGACCGAGTGACGGCCGGGACCGCAGCAGAGGTCGAGCGCTCGACCCCGCTCGATGCCCGCGAGCTCGACCAGCTGCGCAACTTCCTCGAACGCGCTGTCGTAGCGCGCGTTCGAGAACATCAACGGGTAGACCCGCTCCCAGAAACCCGGCTGCGCGAACCAGTCCGTCACTTCAACTTGTCCTGCAGTCGAAGCTGCGCCTCGAGCCGCTGAAGCTGCATCTGCATATCCTCGGTGTGCTTGAGTAGCGCGCGGATGTCCGACTGAGCACTCCCGGGTCGATCTTCGAGCTCACGCGCGAGGTTCTGTTCGCGCTGAGCCTCTTCCATGCCCGTCATGATGACGCCGACGAAAAGGTTGAGGACGATCATCGTGCCGATGAGCACGAACGAGACGAAGAACAAGGCACCGAACACGGGGTAGGCCTTGGGTGCGGTGCACAGATGCTCCATCCCGCCGTAGCCGTAGCCCTCGCAAGAGTACATCTGGATGTACATGACGTCGGTCCAGTCCTCGAGCGTGACCACCCGGAACAGCGACAGCATCGACAGCTGAAGGTTCTGGAAGTGCACGGGATCGTTCTCCGAGAAGAGGAACGTGCCGGTGACCGCGAACAGGTAGAACAACAGCAGCAGCAAGAGCGAGACGTACCCCATGGAGGGGATGCTCTTGAGCAGCGCCGAAACGAGAATCTGGAGCTTGGGCAGCGCGCGGACCAGCTTGAGCACGCGAAGGACGCGAGCCAGGCGGAGGACCGTGACGAACTGCGCGTCGACGGGCATGTAGGCTGCCACGACAATGAGGAAGTCGAAGACGTTCCACGGGTCCCGGAAGTAGCGCCATGGTTTGCTGCCCTCCGCGCCCATCTTCACCACGACTTCGAACGTGAAAATGGCGAGAATGGCCATGTTGGCCAGGTGGAGCGGTGATTCGAACCGCTCGACGATGTCTGGGTAGGTCTCCAGGCCCACCAGAACACCCGCGAGAAGGATGACAGCCGTGACGAACTGCGAGAACCAGTTCGCGTTGGCGATTTTCTTACAGAACTCGACCATGGCGCTTCGTAGACGGAACGACTGGCGTCAGGTTGCCATAGGCGGCGACCCCGCGGGACGCGTCTTCACCCGCGGAGCGCGCGGCCCGAGGCTCAGGCGGTCTCCAGACGCGCGCCGGCTTCGAACGGGTTGCCGGCAGCATAGGCCTGGGCGGGCATGCGGCGCTTGCCGGGCGGTTGAACGTCCGATACGCACACCGCTCCCGACGCGCACGCGACGTGCAGACCGTCTCCGTCGACGCCGAGCACCACCCCCGACGCGGCACCCGCGGGATCGCGCGTCGACAGTCGCGCACCGAACAGCTTGAGCGTGGCCTCCCCGCGGGACGAGAACGCGCATGGCCACGGGTCCATGCCACGGATGTGATCGACCACCGCCTGCGCAGGCGCGTCCCACGACACCGCCCCCTCGGACTTGGCGAGCATGGCCGCATGGGTGGCGAGCGCGTCGTCCTGGGGCTGCGGCGGACCGAGCGTCTCGAAAGCTCGAAGCGTCTGGGCGAGCACGTCCCCGCCAAGGGTGGCCAGGCGCTCGAAGAGCATCCCGCTGGTCTCGGCAGGCTCGATGGGCGTGCGCACCATCCGATACACCGGGCCCGTATCCAGGCCCTCCTCCATGCGCATGATGGCGACCCCGGTCTCCGCGTCACCCGCCAGCACCGCGCGCTGGATCGGCGCCGCACCGCGCCAGCGAGGCAGCAGCGACGCGTGCACGTTGATACAGCCCAGCCGCGGCAGCTCGAGGATGTCGAGCGGCAGGATGCGACCGAATGCGGTGACCACGATGATGTCGAGTTCGTGTGGCCGCAGCGTCTCGAGCAGCGCGCCGTCGCGCATCTTGGTGGGCTGCACGATGGGCACCCCCATGGGTTCGGCGGCCACTTTGACCGCGGGCGGCTTGAGTTTGCGGCCCCGGCCCGCGGGGCGATCGGGTTGGCACACGACGACCCGCAGGTCGCAGGTCGACGCAACGGCGTGAAGGCTCGGGACGGCGAAGTCGGGCGAGCCCATGAAAGCAGCGCGGAGGGTCAAGGCGGGCTCAAGGTACCTCTAGGTGCGCGAGGTAGGCGAGCCGCAGATCGTCCTCCGAGAGCAGCTGCAGCGCGTCGTCCAGCGCGGCACGGATCTCGAGCAGCTCCCGCTTGAGTACGTCCCGCGTGGTCTCTTCGACCGCGCCATCCTCGAAGGTCGCCCGGACTTCGCGGTGCGCACGACGAACGTCGGCCGCTCCGGCCTCCCGGGGCAGCCCCAGGATCTTGAAGTAGTCGGCCTCTCGGACCAGCTTGAGGCGTTCTTCGATGCGGGCCCGGTCGAGCGCTTCGGGGTCGACTGCGTCGGCGGAGGCGAGCGCCTCCTCGGAGAGCTCGGCGAGCCCCAGGACGTGCAAGCCGTAGACCGTTGCGAGCACGAGGCGGTCGGAGAGCACGGAGCGCTCACACAGCCTGTCGAGATCGCGTCGGCCATCGAGCTGGCCGAGCAGCCGTCGCTGACCTGCGTCGAGCCCCAGGTCGATGCCGAGTTCATCGGGGCGCGCTCCCGTGCGCAGCAGCGGATACACACCGCCGCCGCCGAGCAAGCTCTGCAGCGTGTCTCGCTCGAGCCGCTCGCACATGCCCTGCATCAACAGCCGCGCGAGCGAGTCCTCGAGCCGCACCGCTTCGTCGCAGCGGTCATCATCCTCGATGGACCAGCGGCCCGAGCCCCAGCCAAACGTCGATGCTGCAATGCTCTGCACCTGCGCCCGGATCGAAGCTGGCAGTTCGTCGGGCTTGAGGAAGCCCGCTTCGACGAGCAGCTTGCCGACGCGCCGAGGATCCTTGGCCGCCAGGCTGCGTGCGGCATCGTGCTGTGCGCGCGTGAGGACCCCGCGTCGCACGAGCGTGTTGACGAGGCGGTCGTCGGGCAGGCTGCTGCCAGCGAAAACGAGGTCGCCGTGTTCGAGCCAGAGCTGCTTGCGCACCCGACCCTGCTCGAGATCGACGCGACCGGTGAATCGAGATTGATGCAACGACCACAGCAAGCGCGGCACCTCCAGCGCTGCGACGTCGCCTTGATGCTCGACCGAAAGTCGCACGCGGCGACGAGGACGCTCACCAACCCTTCCCGAGCCCGAGCCGGTGGACTCGCGGCGCCGACCGGTTCTCGAAGGCCGGGCGTGAGTCGAGCTTACGCCCTCCAGCTTGGTCGTCGACTCGATCGGGCTGATCGCCGGTGCGTGTGGTCGGGCGACCGGCGTCGTCTGGTGTCCCCACGTCGACGGAAGCCGTTGCGACCCTCCGTCGGTGAGCATCGGCACCTCGAGCGGGTCTTCGATCTCGACCGTTGGCGCGGGAGCCAAGCCGAGCAGCGACATTTCGAGTTCATCCGAACTCTCCCCCGGCGCCGGACCGCTGCGCGACCGCAGGCGGGCTTCGAGAAGGTCGAGCGTCCGACCGAGCCGGCCGATCGCGGGGTCGACCGAGTCGTACGAGCCCGACCGGCTCACGTCCCCCCCCGTGTCGGTCCCGCGCGAGAGCATCTCGGTGCTCGGTGCCGGGTCGCCGCCCACCGCCGTCGGAGGATCGACGAATGCTTCGGCGAACGTGCCGGGACTCCCCGCGATCGCAGCGAGCGTGCTCGCGAGCGATTCGTCGTCGAAGGGTTCCTCCAGAAACTGATCGGCACCGAGGTCGAGCACGTCGGCGAGGTCGCGAATCGCTCCGCCCAACCGCCCACACAGGGTCACCGGGATCGACACGCCTCGACGGGTCCGCCGCAGGTCCGCCATCACCGTCGCCGCGGCCGGACCCTCTGCACAGAGCATCACCGCCGCCGCCTCCACGCCCTCACTGACCCGTCGGGTCAACTCTGCGAGTCCGGACTCCTCGATCGGGTAACCCAGCGCAGCCACGCGGCGCGACAGCGGGCTCCGCCGCCCGGGGTCGCCGACGATGAGGATGGGTCCTCCCACCGAGGGCCAGACTACCAGCCTCGGTCCGATGCCGTCGCGGACGATTCGACGCCCATCAAAGCAGGGTCTGCGGGTCCACGTCGGCGATCGCGAACGTCTGCGCAGCCCCGCTGCCGGCCATCCCCAGGTGAGGCCGGAGATGCCCGAGCAGCCACCGCAGAGCGCCTCGCTGGGGCGCTCGCAGCAGCATCTGGAACCGCACGCGACGGTTGATCTTCGCGATTGGCGACGGGACCGGGCCCAGAAGCGTTGCGGCCGGGGGACCGAGCGGGTCGCTCTGCTGCCCGCGCAGCTTGGCCACGCCGCCATCGAGAAAGCGCGCGAGCTGCTTGGCGCGCTGCTGCACCCGCGCCTCATCGAGTCCCTGAACCCGAATCAACGCGAGATGCCCCCGCGGCGGGTTGCCCATGATGTCGCGGCGCTCGAGTTCCTGCTCGGCAAAGCCGTCGAAGTCGTGTCGCGCGGCGAAGCGGATCGCGGGGTGCTCGATGGCGTACGCCTGCACGATGACGCGACCCGGCCGGTCCCCTCGCCCCGCGCGTCCTGCGACCTGGGTGAGCAGCTGAAAGGTCCGCTCACTCGCCCGCAGATCGGGCAACCCTAAGCCATGGTCGGCCTGCAGCACGCCGACCAGGGTAACCCCCGGGAAGTCGTGGCCCTTCGAGAGCATCTGCGTGCCCACCAAGACGTCGGCTTCACGACGCCGGAACGCCGCGAGCGTGTCGAGCAGGCGCTTGCCTCGCGAGGCATCGCGGTCGAGGCGAAGCACACGAATGCCCTCAAGGGACCGTGCGAGCGCCACCTCGACCTTCTCGGTCCCTGCGCCGCCGTGCACGAGCTTGGTGCTACCGCAGGCGCTGCAGTGCTGCGGCGTGGCCTCGATGTAGCCACACAGGTGGCACATCAGGCGGTTGCGACCGAGGTGGTACGTCATCGAAGGCGCCGAGCAGTCGGGGCACTGCTGAAAGCTGCCGCATTCTTCACAGCACAGCGTGGTGGTGTAGCCGCGCCGGTTCAAGAACACGATCGCCTGCTCACCCGCATCGACCGTGTCGCGAATCGCGTCCTTGAGCAGCGCCGACATCAGCGAGTCACCGTCGGGGCGATGCACCGAGAGCGGGACGATGTCCACGGTGGGCAGCGGTCGAGGCGTCGGGCGCGTGTTCATCCGCAAGTGGACGAAACGGCCGTTCGTCGCGTTGTCGAACGTCTCGAGCGACGGCGTTGCCGAGCCGAGCACGACCGAGGCGCTCAGCGTTCGCGCGCGGACCAAGGCGACGCCGCGCGCGTGGTAGCGGATGCCATCCTCTTGTTTGAACGACCCGTCGTGCTCCTCGTCCACGACGATCGTCCCCAGGTCTGGCACCGGGGCGAACACGGCCGAGCGAGCCCCGATCACGATCGGACGCTCGCCCCGGCGGATCTGCTCCCAGGCGTCGAGCCGTTGACGGGGCGTGAGCGCGCTGTGCAGCACGGCGATCGCATCGCCAAAGCGGGCCCGAAAGCGATCGGCGAGCTGCGGCGTCAGGGCGATCTCGGGGACGAGCACGATGGCGCCGCGGCCCTGTTCACGCAGGCGCGCGATGTGCTGCAGATACACCTCGGTCTTGCCGCTCCCGGTGATTCCATGCAGCAACACGGGCGCGAAGCGACGCGCATCGGTGATCTCGTACAGGGTTTTCAGCGCGGCCGCCTGGTCGTCCGTCGGGGCTTGCGCGGTGGTGGGCGCAGGTCCGACCGCTTCGAACGGGTCGAGCGAGCGGGACCGTTCTTCGGTGGCGACCAGACGATGGTCGACCAGCGTGAGCAGCAGCTGCCGCACCCGCGGAAACGGCCCCCGCAGTTCGGCCAGGGAAACCCAAGCGTCCTCCCCTTCGAGCGCCTCGAGGTAGTCCAGTAGCGCACGTCGCTGCTTGCTGCGACCGACGATGCGCTGCACCGCCTCCTCGTCCGCCGCGCTGCCACGAAGGTAGTCGGTCCGCCGAACGTGCAGCTCGGTGCGGGTCTTCGTTCCCACCTCGGGCCATCGAACCTCGACCAGCCCCTCGGCCTCGAGCTCGGCCAGCCGCAGCAGCACCCCGGGGATCTTCGGCTTGTGTCCCGGCAGCTTGTGGACCGGCAGTCCTTCGTCACCGGCCTCCGCCAGGACGTCGAGCAGCCGCATCGCCCCCCGATGCAGCGACGGAGGAGCCGTCCCCCCGAGCAGGGGCATGTCGGCGCCTCGCCATGCCGCGCGTCCAGCCTCGGTGATTGCAGCTCGTCGTGCATCGGCTGCGGTCAGCAAGCCGGGCAACGCGAGTCGATACACCTCCCCGATCGGCGCGAGGTAGTAGTCGGCCATCCACTCGCACAGCGCCACGACGTCGGGCGGCAGGCACGGCCCCTGGGGATCGAGCACGCCGTAGAGCGATTTGACCTTCTTGGGGTCCGGTGCTTCGGGCGCGTCGTCGGGCCGCACCACGCCGATCAACGCACGCGGTCCAAACGGAACGAGCACGCGGGTCCCCGGACGCGGCGCCTCGCCCCACTCCGCCGGCACGCGATACGTAAAGGGCCGGTCGAGACTGACGGGAACGGCCACGGACACCAGGTCCGAGGTGCTCACCGCCCGCCCCCTCGCCGCGCGTCTTCACGGACCTGTGTCGGCGACCGAGCCAGCATGGCCCGAACCTGGGCAGAAGACAGGGCCCATTCGGCAGCGCCCAGTGCCGCAAGCACGGCAACGACGGCAGTCCACGTCCGCCCCGCCCATGTCGACCACAGCAACGCGAGCCCGGCCGGCGTGGCATCCACGGCCCGTGCAGCACCGGCCATCACGCTGCTCAACGAAGACGCGAGCAACAGCCCGCCCACCGTCGCGAGCCCGAACACGAGCGCGCGACCGCGACGCCGTCCCAGCTTCAGACCATCTCGGGACCGCGCGTCGATGGGGCCGACGCCGCGAACCACGGCCGCGGTGACGACCGTGGCCAAGGACGCTGCCGCCACCAGCGATACGGCCACGCTGGCCGAGAACGCGAGCGCTTCGAGCAGCAACCCCGCACCGCGCGAGGGATCGGCCACCGAAGCGCGCCAGCGCAGCCCGAAGCCCGCGAGCTGGCCCCAGGGGATCGCGCCGAGAGCCAAGCCGACCGCTGCCATCGACGCCGCTGCCGACAGCCACCGCGACTGAACACGAACACCCGCGCGCCAGCCCCGGCGCAGCCGCTGCGCGCTCGCGGGAATGGTGCGGTCGTCGGCCACGCAAGGTTCCTCTTAGCCCACCCTGGCTCCATTCGCCAAACGAGGCGCAGGGACCCGCACTGCTATAGTGCCGACTCATGCGCGCCCCCGCCTCCGAGGTCGTCCGTGCCCCCTCTTCTCGCCGGACGCCAGGCGCACGCGCACCCCGATGGGCGTGCATGGTCCTGCTCGCCGCGGCGGGCTGTGAGTCCTCGCCCTCCACTTCGAGTGGGGGCTCGAGGGCGCCCGGCCAACCCGGCGCAGCGGCGCCGTCTTTGGCCAACGACCCGGTCGCCGAGGTCGAAGCAGGTC
This sequence comes from uncultured Nannocystaceae bacterium, assembly GCA_964432695.1. GTDB lineage: Bacteria > Myxococcota_A > Polyangia > Nannocystales > Nannocystaceae > CAJXVA01. Next base: position 2,552 of record CAYSPB010000112.1, on the reverse strand, counting down.
GGGGATTCACGTGCAGCCGTCGCGCCTCGGGGCGCGTGCAGTGCTGGGGCTCGGGCGGCGTGGGGCAGCTCGGTGACGGGACCGCCACCGACCGGAGCACCGCAGGGGCGCTCGTCGAGCGGCTGACCGACGCCACCGACCTGGCACTGGGCCGAGCACACGCCTGCGCGGTCCGAAGCTCCGGACGCGTGTCGTGCTGGGGAACCAACGACGCCGGACAGCTCGGGGACGGGCGCGGCGGCGCGGGCAAGCGCTCGACGCTGCCCGTCACCGTCAAGGGCGTCGAGGATGCGATCGCCATTGCGGCGGGCGACGACCACACTTGCGTCGTGCGACGGAACGGCGGCCTCGCATGCTGGGGTGAGAACCGCTGGCGACAGCAGGGAAGCGACACACGACGAGCCTTCCTAACGGCCGCCGACGTGCCAGGGTTGTCCGGCCTCACGGGCGTTGCCGCGGGTGCCGGCCACACCTGTGTCACGCGCACGAGCGGCGGCGCTTTGTGCTTCGGGCAAGGCGACCAAGGCCAGATGGGGGACGGTGGCCGAACCGGCGGTGCGCGTCCTCGTCTGGTGCGCGGCACCGAAGGCGCCACCCAAATTACCGCGGGGCGCTACCACACCTGCATCCGCTCGGCGGCCGGGCGCGTCGCCTGCTGGGGCGCCAACGCGGCCGGACAAGCAACGGCGGTGGCCGGCGCACCAGCGCTGACGCCCAAGACCGTTGCGATCAGCGACGTGACCTCGGTCGACGCCGGCGATGCCAGCACATGCGCGCGGGTCAAAAACGGCACCGTCCGCTGCTGGGGCGCGCCCGCCGAGGGCCGCTTGGGCACCGGATCGACCGCGGCGGTCCGCGAACCGGCGCTGGTCAAGGGCATTGCGGGCGCGTCCGGCGTGACCGTTGGAGGCGCCCACGCGTGCCTGCACAAGGGTCAGCGCGAAGTGTACTGCTGGGGGAGCAACGACGGTGGAGCCCTTGGCAACGGCGAAGCGGGCAAGTCCTCGACCGACCGAACGCCGCGCGTGTCGGGCATCGACGATGCGGTTCAGGTCGCCGCGGGAGGGTCCTTCGCATGCGCGCGCCACCACGATGGCCGTGTGAGCTGCTGGGGCGCCAACAAGAAGGGGCAACTCGGCAACGGCGGCAGCGACGATGCCGACGCACCCGTCGGCGTGACCGGCGTCGAAGAAGCCATCTCGATTGCCGCCGGGGCGCAGCACGCCTGCGTGGTCGTGCGAAACGGGCAGGTCTCCTGTTGGGGCGACGGCAGGCGGGGGCAGCTGGGCGGCAGCAAGCGAGGGAGCGCGCGGCGACCCGTCACCGTGCCACAGATCAACGATGCGGTCTCGGTGTCCGCCGGCGAAGCACACACCTGCGTGCGGCGACGCAGCGGGCGCGTCACGTGCTGGGGCGACGCCGAGTTCGGACAAACCGGTGCACCGATCGGCAGCGGAGGCGGTCGTGCCGTCGCCGTCCGGAACCTCTCCGACGCGACCGGCATCTCGACCGGCACGGCGCACAGCTGCGCGACGCGGGCCGCGGGCCAGGTCTCGTGCTGGGGCAGCAACCAGGTCGGCCAGCTCGGCAACGGCGCAGGCGCGGCTGAGCTCAGCACGCCCCTGCCGACCCCCGTCGTCGTCGCCAAGTTGACCGACGCCGTCGAGGTCGGCACCGGCACCGCCCACAGCTGTGCCCGACGCAAGACCGGTCAGGTGGCGTGCTGGGGTCGCAACGACCGCGGCCAGCTCGGCTCCGGCACCGAGACCAACTGGACCACCCGCATCCCGGTCAAGAACGTCACCTCGGCCGTGTCCTTGTCGGTCGGGCGAGACCACGCCTGCATCGTGACCCGCGACGGTGCCGTTCAATGCTGGGGAGACAACGCCCTCGGGCGCCTGGGTCGCGCGACGCCGGCGCTCAGCCGCGTACCGATGGCGACGGACTTTGGCCGCAGCGCCAAACAGGTCTCCGCCGGTGGCACCTTCACCTGCGTCCTTCGCTCGAACGGGCAGGTACAGTGCCTCGGCGACAACAAGCACGGCCAACACGGCGTCGGCCTGACGAACTTCATCGCCTCTCCCGTCCTCGTCGCGGGTGTGTGATGCCGCGTCCGTCGAACGAGCCGAATCCGGAGAACCGAATCCGGAACCAATGAAAAAACGCGGCGCCGTATGGACGCCGCGTTTTCATCGAGGCAACGCCTACTTTTCGACGATGAACTCGACGCGGCGGTTCTTCTCGTGGCATTCGGCCGAGTCGTCGGCGGTGCATGCAGGCTCGGTCTCGCCGGCACCGCGTGCGTCGATGTTCTGCGCGACGCCGCGATTGCGCAGGGCGAGCACGACCGCTTCCGCACGACGCTGCGAGAGCTCGAGGTTGTGGGCGTCGTCGCCGGTGGTGTCGGTGTGACCGATGACGTGCACGGTGCCGAACTCGGTATGGTTCTCGAGGGCCTGCGCGATGTGGTCGAGGATCTCGGTCGAGTCGTCGAGGATCTCGTCGCTGTCGGTCGCGAAGTGAATCTTCTTGTCGATCGTCAGGTGATCGCC
>CAYSPB010000111.1:7217-18590 GCA_964432695.1 uncultured Nannocystaceae bacterium | reverse complement strand
CCTCGACGACCTGTTGATCGGCGCCATCGGATTCGAAGAACTCACGGGCCGCACCTTCGTCCTGTTTGGGAAAGCAGACGCGGACCCCGTCACGCTGGGCTCTGCGCTGCCTGGCTATCGGATCATCGGGGACCAGGCCGGAGACCGCGTTGGCATTTCGGTCGCCGGCGGTGGCGACCTCGACGGAGACCGCCTCGACGACGTGATCATCGGCGCGATCGGGGCCGACGGTGGCTCGGGGGAAGCGTATGCCGTGTTTGGCAAGGCCAGCGGCGCCAACGTGAACACCGCCAACCTGGGCAGCTTCGGCTTTCGACTCGGTGATGCGCCGGGTGATGCGCTCGGCCGCTCGGTCGCCTTCGCCGGGGACGTCAACGCAGATGGGGCGGCGGACGTGATCGTGGGCAACGGCCTCGGCCGCGCCTTCGTCGTGTTCGGCGGCGCCTCCATGGACCTCGAGCTCACGTTTCTCGGCAACGCCGGATTCGAGATCGGTGGCGGCGACGACGGGCTGGGCTTCTACGTCGGAGGTGGCCACGACGTGAACGGGGACGGGTATGCGGATGTGATCGTCGGATCCACCGAGGGCCCGAGCCACGTCATCTACGGCAAAGACGACAGCGCGCCGGTCGTGGCCACCGCGCTCGACGGAACGGACGGGTTCACGGTCACCGGCAGCACGGGAGACGTCGCCCTGGTCCCGGACATGAACGGGGATGGCGTCGACGACGTCGCCTTGGCGAACGCGAGCGCGACAGCCAACGGCCGCGCCAGTGCAGGACGCGTGCACGTCCTCTACGGCACCCCAACGACGACGAACTGAGCCGTCACAACACCGCGGTCGCGAGCGCCGACCAAAGCGGCAGCATCACTGTCGCCAGCAGCGATGACCCGACGATGGCAGCGGCAACGCGGTCGGCTTCGACGCGCGCGTCGTGGGCCATCGAGAACGTCGTGATGGCGACCGGCATGCCGGCGAGCACCACGTGCACCTGCGCCAGCGCCGGGTCGAGCCAACCCAGTCGCACGGCAGCAACCGCGAGCAAGAACGCCACGGTCGGAGACAGCAGCATGCGCGCCCCGAGCAGCCCGAACGCAGCACGACCGGCCTCGGTAAGGCGACCGCGCTCGACATAGACGTGCAAGCCGAGCAGGAACAAGGCGATGGGTGCTGCGCTCGCGGCAAACGGACCCAGCGCATCCACGGCAGCGTTGCGCATCGTGGACGGCAGCTGCCGCCCGCACAGGCCCACGATCGGCGCCCAGAACAGGGGGAGCCGCAGGACGGCTCCGAGCACCGAGCGTCGCGCGCCCGAAGCTGCACGGGCAAGCAAGACGGGACCGACCGTGACCGCACCTGTGACGTGTACCGCCACGGCGAGCGCCGCCGGGCCGGCAAGCGCCGGACCAAACACCGCGAGCACGTACGGCAAGCCCAGGTACGCGACGTTGCCGAACGTGAGCACGAGCCCCGCTGCCGGCCCCGCGCGAAGCATCCACGCGATGAGCAAGCAGACCGTCAAGGTGGCCGGCCACAGGAGCCAGAATGCCGGTGCCGCCGGAATGACGGCCGTATCCTCGAGCAAGCCAGCGGCAACCAGCGCCGGAAAGCCGACGTACAGCGCGTAGCGATTGAGCACCGCCACCGCCTGCCGAGGCTGCGCAAACAGACCGAGCGCCCCACAGGCCCCACCCACGGCCGCCGGGAGGCCCAGCTGCAGCAAGCGCCCGAGATTGGCCAGGGTCGCGTCCATGACGTTCAGCGGCGACGGCGACGTCGCTTCAACATGCCGTCTGCCACCATCTCGTTGCGGCGCGACCGCATGATCTCGACCTCCGGCGCCGCAAAGACTCGGTCGGGCCACGGCAAGTCACGCGGGCGCTTGTTCATGATGCTGACCTGGTACGTCGAGTGCGGAAGCCCGAAGAAGTGCCCCATTTCGTGCGCAAGCACGGTGCTCTTGCTGATCGATGAGAGGATGATCCAGCGCTTGGTGACATCAGGGCGAAAGCGCCAATGCACGCCTCGAATGACCTCTCCTGCAATATCGACGTCGGCGAGCCGCTCGACGACGTACACGTGTACGACGCCGCGCGTGAAGTCCTTGCGACCGAGCTGGTCGCGATCCGCTCGGGTCTGCACGTCGCCGACCTCGGCGGCTTCGGGCTCGACCGAGACGACTTCAAAACCGGTGTCGATCGCGGCGAACAGCTCGTTGGCGTGTGCGAGCTGAGCGTGCAGCCAAAGCGGCGTCTGAACGGGCTCGCCCGCGCCGGTCCCGTCGGCGGTGACGACGTGAATGGCGATGCCGAAGCAGTGCTTGCGCTTGGCCGGGCAGCGCCCCGTCCCCGTCTCGAACGCGCGTAGCCCGAGCTGGTCATGCGCCTGCGCGACCGCAGCAACGTGCGCCGCCCACTCGGTGCCGAGCAACCCCACGGTCGAGGCCAGCACGAAGCTCGCCGCCAGCATCACACCACCGCCGAGCGGGACAGCTTGAGGATCTCGAAGATCGCCCTCGTCGCCGGACTCTTGTTGAGAGTGTAGAAGTGCAGCCCCGCAACGCCCCGCGGACGTCGAGCGTACGGATCGGGCGCCGGCGGGTTGAGGAGCTGCTCGCACTGCCGGGCGGTGTAGGAAACACCGCTCCAGAAAACTTCGTGGGCGTCGCCGTCGGCATCGCGCAGGCGCTCGTGTAGCGGCGGCGGAATCGAGGCGCCGCACATCTTGGTGAAGCGCTCGATCTGCCCGACGTTGGTCACGGGCATGACACCGGCAAGGATCGGGACGTCGATCCCTACGGCCCGTGCGCGGGCCTGGAACGAGAAAAACTTGAGATTGTCGAAGAACAGCTGCGTGACGAGAAAGTCGGTGCCCGCATCGACCTTCTCCTTGAGGCGAGCGAGGTCAGTCTCGGCCGTGGAGGCCTCCGGATGTACTTCGGGGTAACACGCCGCACCCACGCAAAAGTCTCCGCGCTCCTTGATAAACGCGACCAGCTCGCTCGCGTACGCAAAGCCATCGGCCGCAGGCTGGAAGTCAGCCTGGCCTGCCGGAGGGTCACCGCGAAGCGCCAGCACGTTGGTCACGCCCGCCTCGCCGAGCGTATCCAGCACCCGAGCCAGCTCGTCGCGGTCCGCCCCCACGCAGGTGAGGTGCGCCAGCGGCTCGATGCCAAAGTCGCGACGGATACGGCTGACGAGCTGCACGGTTCGCGTGCGCGTGCTTCCGCCCGCGCCATAGGTCACCGACACGAAGTCGGGCTCCAGCGGGGCCAACCGTTCGAACGAGCGGAGCAGGTTGGCTTCGCCTTTTTCGGTTTTCGGTGGGAAAAACTCGAAGCTGAAGACGGGCCGCTTGTGCTGCAGGCGCTCTCGGATCAACACCGCCGCACCATAGCGATCCGGCACGGTCGCGTCGACGTAGTATGGTGCTGTGATGCGATGGGTGGCGTTTGTGGGGTTGTGGCTGCTGGCAAGCGGCTGCGAAGACGGCGGCGGCGGTTCGGCCGGGTCCGAGGGCGCCACGAGCACCTCGGGGTCGACCACGACGGGGGCAACGGCCAGCTCGAGTTCGGGCGGTCCGCTGGGATGTGCGGCAAGCCCTGACGCGCTCGCAGACTGCGTGGAGCGGGACCCCTACGTCGCCAATCTCCAGTTCGTGGCCCAAACGCGCAGCCCCTCCGAGCCTCACTGGCAGGTCGTGCAAGACCATCTCGTCGCGGAGCTCACCGCATTCGGCTACGAAGTCGAACTCGACACCTACGAGACGGGAACCAACGTCATCGGTCGTCTGCGTGGCACGCTGGGTACCGGCGACGTCATCGTGTCAGCGCACTACGACTCGGTGCCCGCCTGCGAAGGCGCCGACGACAATGCCAGCGGCGTGGCCGGAGCCCTCGAAGCAGCCCGCATTCTCGCGCTCGGCGAATACGAGAACGACTTGGTCATCGCCTTCTGGGACCAAGAGGAAATCGGGCTCATCGGTGCGCGATCCTACGTGCAGCGAGCCGTCGACCGCGGCGATGCCGTCCTTGCGAACTACAACCTCGAGATGATCGGCTACACCGACGACACGCCAGGCAGCCAGAGCATCCCCGCCGGCTTCGACCTCGTGTTCCCCGAAGGCTACGGTGAAGTCGAGGGCAACGGGTTTCGCGGAGACTTCATCACCATCGTCGCCGACGATCTCATCGCCGAGGGTGCCGCGGCGCTCGATGCCCAAGCTGACCGGCTTGGCTTGCCCTCGGTGAGGCTCGAGCTCGGCCCGGACCTCAAGAACAACCCGCTGCTCTCGGACCTACGCCGCAGCGACCACGCCCCGTTCTGGGAAGCGGACTTGCCGGCGATGATGATCACCGACACGTCCGAGTTCCGCTTTCCGAACTATCACTGCGACCCCGCACCCGACGTGGTCACCGACCTCGACCACGCGTTCAGCCGCAAGGTCATCGCGGCAACCGTGGGCGCTACCGCGGGCACGCTCGTCCTCGTCGGCGCCGCGAGCGAGTAGTCAGCGCGCCGTCACGAGGTCGAGCACGCCCTTGCGCGGCTTGCCATCACGCTCGTCCTCCTCGGCTTCGCGGTCTTCCTTCGACGTGTAGTCGACGTAGCGCAGCGACAGCATGAACGCTGCTGCTGCGCCGGCGTCGGGCATCGAAAGGTCGGGGTCGATCCACATGCGCTCCGGAGAGATCAGGACCGACGCCGCCACGACCCGCCCGTTCTCCCTCAGGTGCACCGTCGGCACGCGGACTCCCTGCCCCTGATTGTCGAGTTCCACGCTCGCGACCCAAGACGTGCCGCCGTCGGTCTTCGAGAACACGCCCTCGAGGTTCGCCGGCGTGACGCGCTCGCTCTCGAACGACCAGCCGGTCGCATCCGGGCCGGAGACGCGGCACTGTAGTCGGTGCGTCGTCGACTGATCCCCAATCAACCCATCGAGTTCTTTGATCCCGACGCGCTCATACCGAGACGTGCAGTCACTCGCCCAGGCGACGTGGGTCGGAGAATGCTCCAGGTCCAGCTTGGTGCGCTCCTGATTGACCGCACGTCCGACGCCATTGAGCGTCACCCCGACGGGGCCCCCCTCGCCTTCGTAGGATTGGTCATACTGGCGAAGCTGCATGATCGCGAAGTCGCCGACGTGCACGTGTCCGAGCCGATTGCGACCCGACTTGGGGGCCTTCTGGCGCAGCGTGGCATCGATGGCTGTGTCTCGGCGCGCCTCCATGCCCGCACATGCGAGCGTGCAGGTGGACAGGCTGAGGAGGAGAAGAACCTTGGCGGTGGTCACGACCCGGCTTCAGACGGCCCCGTGCACTCGGGATTCGGGCACCGGCCGCGACCTGCGGCCCGCATCACACGATGGGAACCGAACGGTGAAGGCCGGCGACATCCGTGGATTGCTCAGCGCGCCCGGGTGACGTCGGCCGCATGCACCGTACGCTCGCCGGCCGACGTTTGGACCACCAGCGCGCCGTCGTCGTCGATCGTGGCGGCGTCGCCTTCGAACACCTCGGCTCCAGCCGTGACCCGCACGCGGGTCCCGATCTGCACGTTCGCGGCGAGGTATGCCTCGCGCAGCGGCTCGAAGCCGACGATGAGAAAGCCGTCCAGTCGGACCTCGAGCGCCCGCAGCACGCCCGCAAGCAGCACGGCGCGAGGGGTGCTGATGCCGAGCTCGTCGAGCGCCACGGCCCCGGGGGCGAGCGCAGGATCGATGCCCTCGCGCCGCACGTTGATGCCGAACCCCACCACCAGCTCGACGTCCGCGCCCCAGCGGGACTCGCACAGAATGCCCGCCAGTTTGCGCTCGCCCACCAGCAGGTCGTTGGGCCACTTCAGACCAAGCCCATCGAGCGGGCCGAGGCCTTCGTACAGCCCCAAGCCCGCCGCCAGCCCGACCGCCGACAGGTCACGATGCCCCGACGCGATGCGCAAGCCCACGCTGACGTAGAGGTTGTGCCCCGGCGGCGAACTCCACGCCCGACCGTTGCGCCCCCGCCCTGCCGTCTGCGCGTCGGCGGTGACGACGAGCCCATGCGGTCCCCCCTCGCGCAGCCACGCCGCGGCGCGGTCGTTCGTCGAACCCAGCGCATCGTGATGCTCGTGTGCACGGCCGAGCACGCGCGTGCCGAGCACGCCACGGAGCGCGCGGAGATCATCACTCATGCGAAGTCGAAGAGCAGCGAAAGGTCGGCTGCCGGCGCGCTGTGGGTGAACGCGCCGACGCTGATCACGTCCACGCCGATCTCGGCAAGCGTTGCGATGCGCTCGAGCGTGATGCCACCGCTGACCTCGATGATGACCGAGTCGGGCAGCGCGGCGACGGCCTCGCGCACCTGCGCGTCATCCATGTTGTCGAGCATCACCACGTCGGCCCCGGCTGCAACCGCCGCGTGGGCCTCGTCGAGGCTGAGCACTTCGCACTCGATGCGCAGCCCGTGCGGTGCGAACGCCTTGGCCCGGCCGATCGCCTCGGCAATGCCGCCGGCGGCTCGGAGGTGGTTCTCCTTGATGAGCACGCCCGAGCTGAGGTCGTTGCGATGGTTGTGCCCGCCACCGCATCGCACCGCGTAGCGCTGAAGCGCCCGCAGACCCGGCGTGGTCTTGCGCGTGTCGACGACTCGACATCGACCCGCCGCCGCGTCAGCGTACCGCCGCACCACGGTCGCGGTGCCGCTCATGCGCTGCATCAGGTTCAGCGCTGTTCGTTCCGCCACCAAGATGCCCCTCGCGGGGCCCGACAGCGTCGCGACCACGGTCTTGGGCTCGACGAACGTGCCGTCTGGCACGAGCTGCTCGAAGCGAATCGCGGGCTCCATCATGCCGAACGCGCGGGCTCCAACCAGGCCGCCGCACAGCACCAGCGGCGCCTTTGCGATGATCGAGCCGGTCGCCTGCGCATCGGCATCGATGGTCGCCACCGTGGTGACGTCGGTGGACGGGAGGTCTTCGTCGAAGGCGCGCTGCAGCACGCGGTCGATGTCGCCAAGTTCAAGCGCTCGCATGGGGGGTTCCTGGGGCGGTGCCCTCGGCGGTCCACACTTCGGAGGACCAGCCGCGGGTGGTGGCTTCGCGACGCAGTCGCGGGTCGGGGTTCACGACGCGTGGCTCGCCCACGCGCAGCAGCATCGGCAGGTCGGAGACGCTGTCGGTGTAGAAGAAGCTCGCGTCGAGGTCGATGTCGTGGGCAACGGCAAAGGCCTCCGCGTGCGTGACCTTGCCAGCGCCGTAGCAGGCGGGCGATTCGTGCTTGCCGGTGAGCTTGCCGTCGACGATCTCCAGCTTGGTGCACAGCACGTGCGCAACGTCGAGCGCTTCGGCGACGGGCTTGCTCAAGAATGGCGTGGCCGAGGTCAGCAGCACGAGTTCGTGGCCGGCCGCACGGTGCTCCTCCACCTTCACGCGCGCTTCCGCCGTGATCGCCCAGCGAATCTCACGGTCGAACCACAGCGCGACCTCTTCGTAAATCGGGGCGACCTCGTCGCCTGCATAGCGGGCGAGCACCTTGCGGGCCATCGCCTCGTAGTCCAGCAGGCCGAAGCGGTACTGCGCGACCCACATCAACGCCTGGGCGAGGTGCCATGCACTGAGCTGCCCGCTCTTCCACTGGTAGCCGATCCACTTCGTGCCCGAGTTCACCTCGAGCACGGTGCAATCGATGTCGAAGAACGCCGCGACTTTGCCCATGGCTCTACCGCGGAAATGTACTGGCGAGCAGCACGGCCATCAACAGGTTGGAGGCCGCATGGAACAGCGCGGGCGCCCACAAGGTATTGCTACGCCGCCACAGCCACGAGAACACCAGCGCCGGGAAGAAGGTGGCCAGGCGTGCCACCTCGGCCATCCCCACCAGATGCCCGACCGCGAACAGGACGCTGGCCGCGAGCGCCCCAAGCCCTAGCTTCGCCCCGAGCACCGAGACTTTGGGCGGCCACAGCTCCTCGAGCGCGCTCATCAAGTAGCCCCGGTGAAAGACCTCCTCGGGCAGCGCGATTGCAAAGACCTCGATGGCGACGGCGAGCACCGTCCCCAAGCCGCCGTACTGCAGCCAGTCCGCGGGCAGGTGCAGTGCGTCCGGCCAGAACGCGCCGTTGTGGGCGCGACACAGCCGCGCCAGGTAGGTCTCCAGACCGCCGGCGGCCGGCGTGAGCGACTCGATCGCAATGACCGGGGAGAGCAGCGTCAGGTCCCCTGCGCACACCTGCGCGTAGAACCACAAGAAGGCCAGCACGAACGGCGGGAACACGGCAAGCGCCATCAACCCCGCCACCCTCGCGCCGCGCCAGTCCCACGGCGGCACGACGCCGCCGGGCCCGACCTGGTAGCGCGCCTGCCGGTCCTCGTCGTCTTTGAGCATCCACTGCGGCAGGAAGTAGAACGCCCCGACGAGCGCGAGGTAGCGCAGGTCCGGATGCAAGCCGACCAGACCGAGCACCGCGTAGCCTCCGTACAGGCCAGCCGTGGCCAGCAGGGCGCGGCCGGCGATACGGCGCGCGTCGGAGGGCGGGGAGGATTCGCTCACGCTGGCCGGAGTCTACGCGTTCAGGCGGGCGGCGGGCTGACCTCGGTCCAAAACGCCCGGAGCAGCGCGTTGACCTCGTCCGCGCGCTCGACCGGCAGCGCGTGTCCGGCGTCGAACACGTGCAGCGGGCAGCCGAGCAGCTCGGCCAGTCGCTCGCTCTGCGCGACGGGGGCCGGACGGTCGTGCGTGCTTCCGATCACGATCGCGGGCAGCTTCAGGCTGGGCAGCGCCGCGCGATGGTCAGCAGCCACGAGCGTCCGCAGCTGAACGCGCGCCGCTGAGGGAAGCGCGGCGAGCGAGCGCCCAAACGCGGCCTCGAGGCGGTCGAGGTTCTCGTCGGTCGGCGGCAGCGTGGACACGAACTCGAAGAACGCGCGCCGACGCGAGGCCTGCGTGCCGAGGAACATCCGCGTCTGCAGCCACAGCGCGCCCGGCGAAAACGACAGCGTCGCCCGGCCGCGCGCGAAGGTGTTCAGCAGCGCGAGGCTACGTACCCGCGACGGATGGTCGAGCGCCAGGCGCTGGGCCACGACACCGCCGAGGCTGTGGCCGGCGACATGGGCCAACGCCCACCCGAGCCGGTCGAGGACTTCGAGCGCAGCGCCGACCATGTGCTCAAGGTCGCCGGGCGGGCCCGGGCTACGTCCGATGCCAGGGTTGTCGAACCACGCCAGCTCGAACGCATCCTTCAGCCCCCTCACTTGCGGCGCCCAGCCGCACCCGGACACGCCGACGCCCTGAATCAACAGCACGGGCGCGCCCGTCCCCGCATGCTCGACGTGCATCGTCACGCCTCGCACTCCAGTGGAGTTTTCGCGGTCAGACAGCGTCGACGCACACGCCGACGTGCGACTGCCCCGGGGCGAGGGAGTCCGGCCACGGCGTACAAACGGCGCCGTCGGGGCAGAGCGGTGCGGCGAGGTCGCAGGAACGCCGTGGCGATGAATGCTACTCGGTGGAACACAAGCCGACGTCTTCGTAGCCCTCGGGCACGTCGTCTGCGTACCACGGCAAGCACGTCAACGGGTCGGGGCAGCTCGGAGCCGAGAGCGAGCAGAAGGGCAGGCAGCAGCCGCTCGCCTCCTCGTCGCTGCAGAATCCGGACACGGGCATGGCGCACGCGAAGCCGGGGTCGCAGGCGTTGAAGAACTCGCACGGGTCGCCTTCGGAACCGATGTCGCCCGAAACGTCCTGCACGCAGTTGAAGCTGTTCGTCCCGGGGTTCGACACACAGAGTTCCCCGACATCGCAGGTGTCGACGTCGAGTGGGTCGCAGTCGAGCAGGCAGACGTTGAGCAACCCGTCCCCGGTGATCGAGCAACTGCTGTTCTCCGGGCACGTAGGCTCCGAAGGCGACCCGCCGCACTGGGCGACACACTCCCCCTCCATCGTTTCGTCGAGCGTGAAACACACCGCCCCGACGTCGCAGTCATCCAATCCGCGACCGAAGTCTCCGTCGATGGTGCAGGGCTCCCCGACCGCCGCAGGGTCGTCCGCAACCGGCACGCACGCCGACGTGGTCGGGAACGACGAACCGTCCTCGGACACCGGCGCGCACTTGAAGCCGGCGGGACAGTCTTGCTCGAACAAGTCACAGGGGCCCTCGGGCGCGCCACCGCTGCTGCTGGAGTCGTCGACGACGCCCGTCTCCAGCCCGGTCGACGTGGCGCTCGACGAGCTTCCTGCCGGCGTGGTGGTCGACGTTTCGGCCGCGCCGGTGGTCATGGTGGTGGGTGCGGCGTCGGTTGTACCGCCGCTGCTTCCCGTCGAAGCGGCGTCCGCAGGCGTATCGACGCTCGCCCCACACGCGGTCAGAAGAAGAGCAAGGCCAAGAAAAGAGAAACGTTGATTCATGAGAGGGCGTCACAGTTCAAGGGATGCAAACGAAGTCATCGTCGAGCGCCGTGCAGGTCTGCTCGTTTGGACACGGCATCGGTGCTTTGGGATCGCAAAGGTCGCGGCAGACGTTGAAGAGACCGAGATCGCCGAAAATGCACACGTGCGCCGGGTCGCTGCAGCCGGGCGGGATGTAGACGTCGCAGAACGGTACGCAAATGCCCTGCAACCCGCCGGGCTCGGAGGGCTCGCAGCCTGCCCCGAGCGCGCAGTCATCCAGACCCGAGGTTGGAAAGCCCTCGATCGCACACGACTCGCCAACAGCACGCGGATTGGCCGGGACCGCGACGCAGTGGGTAGCGTTGTACGCATCCCCGCCGTCGTCGGCCCACGGGACGCACTTCTCGCCCTCGTCGCAGTCTTGGTCGAACTCGCTGCACTCGATCACCACGCGCCCGGCATCGGGAGGCACGGAGATCGATGCGCCCGTGTCCGAAGGCTCGTCTGCGTCCGTCGTGATGCCGCGGGTGGTCTCGAAGGTCGTCGTTCCCGGCGGAGGAGCACCGGTGCTCGAGGTGCTCGTGGTGGTCCCGTTGGGTGCGTCCGTCGTGGCGTCGGCGGCGGTCGACGTCGGCGCCCCCGACGTCGACGACGCGTCGCCGGTCCCGTCCGTCCCCGGGGGAACGGCAGGGCCGTTGCACGCGCAAACCACGGCGGTCAATAGAAGAGTCGTCGAGCGAATCATGGCGATGGAACGATGCAGACGCCGACGTCTTCGAACGCAGGCGGAGCGCCGCCTTCGGGAAAGAAGGGCGTGCAGGGCAGGCCCTCCGGGCAGCTCGGCGACGTCAGGTCGCAATACGGCGTGCAGCATCCCTCCGCGTCAGGATCGCAGAGCGCTGATGCGGGCGCGCACAGGAGCCCATCGTCGCATGCGTTGATGAACGCGCATTCGTCCCACAGTGCGCCGCCGTCTTGGCTCTCATCGGGTGCGCAGGCGAACCCAGAGC